>NZ_JBFPFS010000065.1:0-33347 GCF_047978125.1 Burkholderia sp. LFS061
GGCGGCACGTCGCCCGCGCGCGTGCGCGAGCAGATCGGCCGCCTGAGCGGCGCGATCGAACGCCAGGCCGCCTGGGCGGCCGACTACCGGGGGCCGTCATGCTGAGCGCCTCCGATTCGAGCCGTCTCGACGGCGCATCCGGGCCGGCCGGCGCCGCGGCAGACGATACCGCCGGCCTCGTGCGCGTGCGCCGGCGCTACTGGGGCCGTTATGTCGCGTCGATCGCGATCATCGCCGCGCTCGCCTACGTGGCCGCCGCGTTCGCGCGCGGACAGATCGAATGGCGCGTCGTCGGCCAGTTCCTGACCGCACGCTCGATCCTGACGGGGCTCGGCAACACGATCGTGATGACCGTTCTCGCGATGACGCTCGGCGTCGTGCTCGGCGTGGTCACCGCGGTAATGCGGCTGTCGTCGAACCCGGTGCTCGGCGCGATCGCGCAGGGCTACATCTGGCTGTTCCGCGGCACGCCGGTGATCCTGCAACTGCTGCTGTGGTTCAACCTCGCGCTGGTGTTCCCGACGCTCGGCATCCCGGGCATCGCCGAATTCCGGACCGTCGACGTGATGACGCCGTTCCTCGCGGCGGTGCTCGGGCTCGGCATCAACCAGGGCGCGTATACGTCGGAAGTCGTGCGCGCGGGGCTGCTGTCGGTCGACACCGGCCAGTACGAGGCCGCGAAATCGATCGGCATGCCGCGCCTGCAGGCGCTGCGCCGGATCATCCTGCCGCAGGCGATGCGCGTGATCGTGCCGCCGATCGGCAACGAGCTGATCGGCATGGTCAAGCTGACGTCGCTCGCGAGCGTCGTGCAGTACGCGGAGATGCTGCACAACGCGCAGAACATCTACTACGCGAACGCCCGCGTGATCGAGCTGCTGATCGTCGCGGGCATCTGGTATCTCGCGGTCGTCACCGTGCTGTCGCTCGCGCAGGCGCGCGTCGAACGGCGCTTCGCGCGCGGCGCGGGCCGCGCGGCGGCCCGCACATGAACGGCACGACCCTCAACCATCGGGAGAACGTCATGACGAACGCGGTTGTTCGCGCGGTAGACGTGCGCAAGTCGTACGGCGATTTCCAGGCGCTGCACGGCATCACGCTCGACGTCGCGCAGGGCGAAGTGCTGTGCATCATCGGGCCGTCGGGCTCGGGCAAGAGCACGTTCCTGCGCTGCATCAACCAGCTCGAGACGATCAGCGCGGGCGCGCTGTGGGTCAACGGCGAACTGGCCGGCTACCGGCGCGCCGGCGACCGGCTCCACGAGTTGTCGGAGCGCCAGGTTGCGCGCCAGCGGCTGGCGACGAGCATGGTGTTCCAGCGCTTCAACCTGTTCCCGCACAAGACCGCGCTCGAGAACGTGACCGAGGGCCCCGTGCAGGTGCTCAAGCGCCGCCGCGCGCAAGCGGAGGAGGAAGCGCGCGCGCTGCTCGCGCGCGTCGGGCTCGCGCACAAATGCGACGCGTTTCCGGTCGAGCTGTCGGGCGGCCAGCAGCAGCGCGTCGCGATCGCGCGGGCGCTCGCGATGCATCCGCAGCTGATCCTGTTCGACGAACCGACGTCGGCGCTCGATCCCGAGCTCGTCGGCGAAGTGCTGGCCGTGATGCGCGATCTCGCGAAGAGCGGGATGACGATGATCGTCGTCACGCACGAGCTCGGCTTCGCGCGCGAGGTGGCCGACCGCGTCGTGTTCATGGACGGCGGCCGGATCGTCGAGAGCGGGCCGCCCGACCAGGTGCTGTCCGCGCCGACGCACGCGCGTACGCGCGATTTCATCTCGGCCGTGATTGCATGAACGGGCCGGGCGCCCCGGACCGAAGCGCCCGAACGATTCCACCGTCAACGATACAAGCCCACCACGACAAGGCGCCCCCATGAAAGCATCCGTCCTGACCCGCACGCTGGCCGCCGTCGCATTCGGCGCGCTCGCGCTGCATGCCTCCTTCGCAGTCGCCCAGGCCGCGAGCGCGAAGCGCACGCTGAACGTCGCGATCGTGCCGAACTATCCGCCGTTCGAATACAAGGACCCGGCGACCGACAAGCTCGCGGGCTTCGACGTCGATCTCGGCGAAGCGCTCGCCGCGAAGATGGGGGCGAAGCTGAACTGGGTCGAAACGAGCTTCGACCAGATGATGAGCGCGGTCGCGACGCAGCGCGTCGACATGATCCTGTCCGGCATGACCGACCTGCCGACGCGCCGCGATGCGGTGACGTTCGTCGACTACATCGAGACGGGCCCGCAGTTCTATACGCTGAAGGCGCGCGCCGGCGAGTTCGCGCAGATGGGCGCGCTGTGCGGCAAGCGCGTCGGGTCGAGCCGGCGCACGTCGTTCCCGGACAACACGACCGCGTGGAGCGCGGAGAACTGCGTGAAGGCCGGCAAGCCGGCGATCGTCGTGGTCGGTACCGACGGCTCGTCGGACGCGCGCATGCAGTTGCGCCAGAACCGCATCGACGCGGCCGTGCAGGGCGGCGAGACGCTGCCGTACCAGAACGGCCTCGAGCAGAACGCATACGCGCCGGTCGGCAAGCCGTTCCTGTCTCAATACACGGGCATCGGCGTCGCGAAGAGCAACACCGCGCTGAGCGGCGCGCTGACGACGGCGCTCAACCAGCTGATCGCTGACGGTTCCTACCAGAAGATCCTGGCGAAGTGGGGGCTGCAGGAACATGCGGTGACGAAGGCGATGATCAACGGCACCCACTGAGCGCGCGATGACGGCCCTCGCTCCCCGCTGGCCGGACGCGAAGCGCGCGTGCGTCGCGCTCGCGTTCGATCTCGACGGCCCGACCGGCGACGCGATGCTGAACGGGTCGATCTGGCGCAACCCCGCGTATTTCACGCTCGGCAGCTACGGGCCGTGGCGCGCGCTCGGCCGCTTGCTCGACATGCTCGCGGCGTTCGACCTGCCCGCGACGTTCTTCGTGCCGGCGTGGGTTGCGCGGACCTGGCCCGCGCAATGCGCGGCGATCGTCGAGCGTGGCCACGAGATCGGCTACCACGGCTACCGCCACGAAGCGTTCTGGACGCTCGAGCCCGGGCGGCAGCGCGAGATCATGGCGCAGTCGGCCGACGTCTTCGCGCGTACGCTCGGCGTGCGGCCGGTCGGGTTCCGCACGCCGTCCGGCGACTGGAGCGCGGAGACGGTGGCCGTGCTGCGCGAAGCCGGCGTGCGCTATTCGAGCTCGATGCGCGGCGACGACCGGCCGTACCTGCTGCACGGTGACGACGGCGAGGCGCCGCTCGTCGAGATACCCGGTCGCTGGGAGACCGACGACTACGCGTCGCTTGCGTATCACCGCAACCCCGACTATCCGGCCGGGCTCGACCGGATCGCCGGCTACGGCGCGACGCTCGACAACTGGACGCGCGAATTCGACGGCGTATACCGCGAAGGGCTGTGCCTGACGACGCTGCTGCATCCGAAGGTCTGCGGCAAGCCCGGCCGCATCGCGCTGCTCGAGGCGTGGCTCGGCCACATGCGCGCACAGGATGGCGTATGGTTCGCGCGCTGCCGCGAAGTGGCCGACTGGTGGCTTGCGCAGCACGCGCGAGACGCGCAACCCACGCAACGGAGCGGCCTGTGACGACACTCCCTTCATGGCCGGGCGGCGCGCGATGCGCGGTCGCGATCACGGTCGACTTCAACGACATTCACGGTATCCAGACACGCGAGCCGCGCATCGTCGGCCGCGAGAAATCGCTGTCGGTCTGGCGTTACGGCGCGACGCGCGGCGTCGATCGGCTGCTCGATGCGTTCGATGCGTTCCGCGTACCGGCGAGCTGGTTCGTCCCGGGCATCGTCGCCGAAACGCATGCGGATGCGGTGCGCGCGATCGCCGCAGCCGGCCACGAGCTCGGCGTGAGCGGCTATCGCTGCGAGGATTTCGACGCGCTGCCGCTCGCCGCGCAGGTCGATGCGTGCCGCGCCGGACGGGCGGCGCTCGCCGACACGATCGGCCGCGACGTGGAAGGCTTTCGCTCGTTCACCGGCAACTGGGCCGACGGTTTCCCGGATTTCCTCGTCGCGGAAGGTTTCACGTGGTCGTCGTCGTGGCGCGGCGACGATCTGCCGTATGTGCATCCGCGCGGCGACGGCGGCGCGGACGGCGCGCGGCTCGTCGAGTTGCCGCTGCACTACGAACTCGAAGACGAGCCGTACTTCGAGTTCAACCTGTCGCCGCCCGTGCCGGTCGGTCAGCCGCGCATCGCGGCGTACCGCGACGTGCTCGACAACTGGCGGCGCGACGTCGACGGGTTTCGGCGCTTCGGGCTGTGCTGCGTGCTGCGCCTGCATCCCGAGATCATCGGCACGGCAGCGCGGATCGACCTGCTGCGCGCCTTGTTCGCGCATCTGCGTGACGCGGGCGACGTCTGGTTCGCGACGGGGCGCGACATCGCGCGCTGGTGGTGTGCCCAGGCGCCCGTCAATGCGCCCGGACATCCGGTCGACGTGTTCGCGCACTGCGTGGCGGAGGAGTCGGCGCGATGACGATGACAACCGATACGCGCGCCACGCGGCTCGCGGCGTTCGTCGCGCAGACGTCCGCCGACGCGTTGCCGGACGACGTCGTCGCGAAGGCCAAGCGTCATGTGCTCGATACGTTCGGTGCCGCGCTGGCGGGCGCGTCGGCCGTCGAGACGCGCAGTGCCCGTGCGCTGACCGGCGCCGTCGCGCAGGGCGGCGCGCCGCTGTGGGGCACGCGGCGGACCGCGGGCGCGCGCGATGCGGCGTTCGTCAACGGGATTGCCGCGCACGCGCTCGAACTCGACGATTCCGGCGGCTGCGATCATTCGGGCGCGGTCGTGCTGCCGGCCGTGCTCGCCGCGCTGTCGTGCGCGGGGCGCACGGTGACGGGCCGCGAATGCGTGGCGGCGATCGTGCTCGGCTACGACGTCGGCCGGCGCGTGCTCGAGGCAGCGGGCGGCTACCCGGTTCACAACGGGGCGGGCTGGCACTCGACGCTCAGTTGCGGCGTGTTCGGTGCGGCGGCCGCGAGCGCGCGCGTGCTCGGGCTCGACGCCGCGCGCACGCGCGACGCGCTCGGCCATGCGGCGAGTTTCGCGGGCGGCCTGTGGGGTTTCATCCACGACGGAGCGCAGACGAAGCGGCTGCACGCCGGGCGTGCGGCGGAGGGCGGCGTGCTCGCGGCGCTGCTCGCGCGCGAAGGCGTGAGCGGCCCCGCGCACGTATTCGACGACGTGTGGGGCGGTTTCTTCAACACGTTCGCCGCACAATCGCATATGCCCGACGCATTGACCGACGGCCTCGGCGCGCACTGGAAGCTGATGCGCTGCTCGATCAAGCCGCATGCATCGTGCCGCAGCGCGCATGCGGCCGTCGACGCGGCGCTGCAGCTCGCGGACGGCCGCATCGTCGAGGCCGGCGAGATCGAGCGGGTGATCGTGCGCACGAGCGCGTTCGTGGCCCGCATGTGCGGCGGTCGCGACCTGTCGACGCTGTCGTCCGCGCAGATGAGCCTGCCGTACGCGGTGGCGGCGGCGCTGGCGTTCGGCGACACGGGGATCGGCGTGTATCGCGCGGACCGGCGCACCGATTCGCGCGTGACCGCGCTGCTCGCGCGCATCGCGGTCGACGCCGATCCGGCGCTCGGCGATCTCGACGAGCCGACGGTGATCCTGCATCGCCCCGACGGACGGCGGGAATCGCGCCACGTGCCGATCGCGCTCGGCGACCCGCGCAATCCGCTGTCGGACGCAGCGCTGCTGGCGAAATATCGTGCGCTGGCGGGCATGGCGCTCGACCGGGCGCAGGTCGATGCACTGAGCGACGTGTGCCTGTCGCTGGACCGGCAGGCGGATGCGCGCGTGATGAACGACTGGCTCGCAGGCGATGCCGAAGCGGCGTGCGCGATCGTCTGAATGTCGACGTGTGTCGAATCGGTACGAGCGTACCTGTCCGGGGAGCGGGAATGAACGTGCGGCATCCGAAGCCGCAAGCACGGGACGGGCTGTCCGCAGCGTTGGCCGCAGGTGAACCGGAAATTATGCCCCTGTCGATATAAAGGGTGCACGCATTAAAAAAATCGCCCGGAGGCGATGAAAGAAGTGCGCCATACGTCTCTCTTGCCGCATCGGTCATTTCCCGGGGGAAATCGGGAAAAACGCTCATGCCGCGCCAGAACTCGAATGTGATCGCTCGAAGTCCGATCTTGCTTCGAGAAATGACTCGCCTCGATTCCGCCCTTATTCGCGAGCATCCGCATCCCCCTCCCGCATGTCGGCAACGAAATCGGTCGAATGCCGTTCATGTTGGCCGCGTTACGGCGTGTCGTTACGTAACGTATGCGAACGCCGCAGTTGCGCAAACGTTACACAGGATTGTTTTGATTTATTCATACCTTTCAAATTTGGGACATAGGTCATTGGTTTATCGAGGATTTTCCGCGCTGCAGCAAGAGAACGCGTCCCGGTGGCACGGATCGTGCGTCAAATGGCATGTGCAGAAGTAGTTAATACCATAACGCTAGACCAATCATGAATCAGATCAACACTCCTATATCCGGACGCGACGCGGGGGCGAAGCGGTCGATTCCGGACACTCAATCGATAAATCGCGTCCATTCGCCAATCCATTCGCGATGGCTCGGGCGCGGCATTTCCGTTGCCATGCCGAATCGTGTTGAGACGTCCTTGCGGCGGCCATGCATCGGCGCGGGGGCGTGAGCCTGAGTAACCGGTAGTTCGTCCGCGGTCTGGATTCCCGGCGTGAATTGAACCGTCCATTCGATAAAGGCGCGTTCAATTTCATATAGGAATACGAATTTATTGATTAATTCATCGACGGCCAATGACGCCCGGGATGAATGTTGTCGATGCATCGGGATACCGAGGGCGGAGCATGTCCGGCGTCGCTCGGGAAATGTCCGTCGGCGTGGTGATCGGAACGGACGCGTTTGACCGCAAATACGGCGCCATCGTGCGCCGCCTGGAGAATATCCATGTTCGGATTTCAGTCGATTATCGCGCGCCTGCTCGATGCGCTCGTGGTGGTGCTGGGGGCGGCTGCAGCGTCGCACGTGCGGTTCGATGACGAAACGCTCGGCCGGCCGGACGCGATGGTCGTCCCGTTTGTCGCGATGCTGGCGCTCGCCGTCTTTCCTGCATGTCAGGTGTATCAGTCCTGGCGCGGGCGGTCGTGGATCGCGATGATCAGCCGCATCAGCGCCGCATGGGTCGCCGTGCAGGCTTGCAACCTCGTGCTGCTGTTCGCGATGCATCGCGTCGATCAGGTGTCGAGGCTGTGGTTCGTCTACTGGACGGCAATCGCGGGATGCGGATTCGTCGTCGTTCGCCTGGCTGCCTATACGATGCTCGCGCGCGTCAGGCATGCGGGCCTGAATCTTCGCAAGGTGGCGATCGTCGGTCACGGCGCGCATGCCGTGCGTGTGATCGAAACGCTTGCGCTGTCGCCGGCAAGCGGATTTCGCCCCGTCGTGCTCCACGATCCCGCGGGATCGTCCAACGGCATCATCCCGGCGATCGCGGATTTCACCGAATTCGCCGCGGCAGTGCGTGCCGAAGCCGCGACGGAAATCTGGCTCGCGTTGCCGATCTCCGAGGAACGGACGATCCGGCGCGTGCTGAAGACGTTCGGCGACGATCTGATCAATATCCGCTTCATGCCGGACATGTGCAGCATCGCGCTGCTTGGCGGAACGATGATGGATCTCGTCGGCATGCCGGCAATCAACCTCGTTGCATCGCCGATGTCGCATCACGCGTTGATGCAGAAGGCGCTGTTCGACCGAGTATTCGCGGCAGCAGCTCTCGTCGCGCTGGCGCCGCTGCTCGGCCTGATCGCGCTGGCGGTCAAGCTGTCGTCCCCGGGCCCGGTGTTGTTTACGCAGTACCGGAAAGGCGCCGACGGCCGGGTGTTCAGGATCTACAAGTTCCGCACGATGCGCGTGCACGCCGAACCGGCCGGCATCGTGCGCCAGGCGACCCGGGGCGATGCGCGCATCACGCGGGTCGGCGCGTTCCTGCGTCGCACCAGCCTCGACGAGCTGCCGCAGTTCTTCAACGTGCTGCGTGGTGACATGTCGGTCGTCGGGCCAAGACCGCACGCCATCGAGCACGACGATCTGTACCGGCCGCTCGTCGAGGGATACATCCATCGTTACCGGATCAAGCCGGGCATCACCGGATGGGCGCAGGTCAACGGCTATCGCGGCGAGACGGATCACCTCGACAAGATGGTCGGCCGTGTCCAGCACGACCTCTATTACCTGCGCAACTGGTCCTTCGGGCTCGACATGAAAATTGTCGCCGCCACGGTACTGAAGGGCTTCGTCCATCCGAACGCCTACTGAGCCCGGCCATGATCGAACGCATTCTGGTCGTCTGCGACGGCAACGCATGCCGCAGCCCGATGGCGAGCGCGATGCTGGCACGCGCGCTGCCGTCCGTGCAGGTGCGTTGCGCAGGACTGATCGCGCTGGCGGGCCGGCCGGCCGCACAGGCTGCGATCGACGTGATGCGCGAACGCGGCTTCGACATCACGTCGCATATCGCGCAACCGGTGCATCTCGGCCACGTGCGTGCGTCGCAACTGATTCTCGCGATGACGCTCGTGCAGTGTCGCGAGATCGAGCGTCGTTACCCGTTCGCGCGCGGTCGCGTCTTCCAGCTCGACCATGCCGCGAAATGCGATATCGCGGATCCGGTCGGCAAGTCGGCGGACGTGTTCGATGCCGTGGCGCGTCACATCGAGCGCGCGGTGGCGCACTGGATCGCGCGGATTCCCGCAGCTGCCGCACGGGGGCACTGCTGATGCGACGCCATGTCGGTCGACTCGCGATGCTCATCGGCCTGTCGTGTGCATCGGCTGCGCACGGCAATGCACCGGCGGCGCGCCCTTCGGCGAATGCGCCGCGGTGGATCGTGGGGCTCGCGGATACCGCGTCCCAGACCTCGAATCCGTGGCGCGGATCGATCGCAAAGCCGTCGGTCGCGTCGGGCGTCGCGGTGCCGGCGGTCGGCAACTACGCGCCGCTGCCGATCGAGCGGCAGATGCGGGCGTTGTCGATCGACGCGCTGGGCATGCCGACGGCGCATCGCACGCGCGGCGCGGCACGCGTCCCGAATCGGCCGCGCGGCGGGACCGACAACGCGGCAGACGACTGGCCGGGCATGGAGCCGCCCTGGTCCCGTTCGTCGTGGTGATCGACCGGGCGGCGCGGCATGAGGGCGAAGCAAGCCAAACCCTCACGCGAAGAAATGAACACATTCGTGAGCACGGCGCCACGGACGGAATTGACGATAGCGCGACATACGAGGCGGCAATGGGCAAATCATTCGACGGTATATCGACAGGAAGCAGACGGGGCCGCGCGCTGGCCCCGCTCGTGCTGTCCGTGTTCCTGACGGCATGTGCCGTTGCGCCCGGCATGCGGATGACCGGCTCGCAGGAATTGCCGGTGGCCAGCGCGCGCAACGGCGAACCGGCGCAGTCGCTCGATGTGCCGATCCGGGAAATCGACGTCAACCTGCTGCAATCGATGCGCGACGACAGCGACGCGACCGGGCACGTCGACGCGCTGTTGCGCGAGCGCACGAAGGGCGGCTATCGGATCGGCGCCGGCGACGTGTTGCAGATCACGGTGTGGGATCACCCCGAACTTTCCGCGGCGGCGCCGACGAATCAGTCGTCGTCGACACAACGGCAGAGCGACCCCGTCGGCGGCTTCATCGTCGATGAAACCGGCAGCGTGCAGTTTCCCTATGTCGGGACGCTCGCGGTCTCGGGCAGGACGACGACCGAGGTGCGCGATGCGTTCCGCGTCGCGTTGACGAAAACCTTCCGCGACCCGCAGGTCACCGTGCGCGTCACGTCGTACCGCAGCCAGCAGGTCTATGTCGAAGGCGAGGTGCGCAATCCGGGCGTCCAGCCGATCAACGACGTGCCGATGACGCTGATCGAGGCGATCGATCGCGCGGGCGGGCTTCAGCCGACGGCCGATCGAAGCCGCATCGAGCTGCTGCGCGGCGACGAGCATTACGTGCTTAACCTGTCCCTGCTCGTCGCACGACGCATCGATCCGGCCCGCATCCTGTTGCGCAACCGGGACGTGCTGCGCGTGCAGTCGCGCGAGGACAACGGTGCGTTCGTGATGGGCGAGGTCGCGAAGCCGACGCTCGCGCTGCCGCTGCGCGACGGCTCGTTGACGCTCGGCGACGCGTTGCAGCAAGCCGGCAGCTTCAACAGCGGCACCGCCGACACGGCACAGGTCTACGTGATTCGTGGCCGCGGCTCGAGTACCCCCGACGTGTTTCATCTCGACGCGAAGTCGCCGGTTGCCATGGTGCTCGCGAACGACTTCAGGCTGGCGCCGAAGGATGTCGTTTATGTCGACGGCAACGGCCTCGTCCGACTCAGCCGCGTGCTGTCGCTGCTGTTGCCCGCCATCAATGCCGGCATGACCGGCGCGCTGGTCGCGAAATGAACCGCCGGACCCCGATCGACACTGGATTTGCGATGACAGACCTTTCCGAAGCACGGCTGTACGACGCGGCGTTGTACGACGATGCGCCCCTTTCGTCCTACGTCGATATCGTGCTGGCCCGGTGGCGCATGGTGCTGGGCATCGCGGCCGGCGTGTTCCTGCTGGGGCTGCTGTATGTCGTATTCGCGACGCCGGTCTATCGTGTCGACGCGACGATCCAGGTCAACGAATCGACCACGGCAGGCAATTCGCCGTTGCACGACATTGCGGCGTTGCTCGACAACGGGAGCACGACCGCTGCCGAACTCGAACTCGTGCGCGCGCGCATGGTGATCGACTCGGTCGTCACGAAGCAGCATCTGAACCTCATCGCCGAACCGCGCTATTTCCCGTTGATCGGCCGCTGGGTCGCCCGTCGCTATCGGGACGACGGCGTGGCGCGGCCGCTTTGGGGATTGTCCCGGTTTGCATGGGGCGGCGAGCGATTCGACGTCGTCGCGTTCGAGACGGCCGGGAAGAAGAGCCACGACGGCATCGACGCGCTGGACGGGCTCTGGTTCGACGTGACCGCCGAAGGCGGCGGACGCTACGTGGTCAGGGACGAGGACGGCGACGTCGTGCTGAAAGGCGAGGTCGGCGTGCCGGCGCACGGGCAGTACAAGGCGCAGCCGCTGACGCTGCTGGTCGCCGCTCTCGACGCCAGGCCGGGCACGGCGTTTCGGCTCAGGCGCATCCCGCAGCTCGAAGCGGTCTCCCAGCTCCAGGACGATCTGACCGTCGAGGAAAAGGCCAAGCAATCCGGCATCCTGACCGTCACGCTCGAGGGCGACGACCGGACCCGCATCCGGGACATCCTGCGGGCCGTGGTCGACGGCTACGTCCAGCAGAACAAGGAGTACCGGAGCGAGGAGGCCGCCGCGACGCTGGCATCGCTGAAGAGCAGCATGCCGACCGTCATGAAAGCGCTGAAGGATGCCGAGGACAAATACGCGGCGTTTCGCGCGCGCACGGGGACGGTCGATCTCGACGAACAGGGCAAGCTGCTGCTCGGCCAGGAAGTGGACATCGAGACGCGCACGCTTGAACTCAAGCAAAAGCGTGTCGACCTGATCGCGCGGTTCGCCGACGGCCATCCGGCCGTGCAGGCGCTCGACGCCAACCTGGCGGAACTGGCGGGCAAGGCGAAGGAACTGAAGGCGCTCGAAGCCAGGTTGCCCGATACGGAGCGGGAGGGCCTCGGCGTGCTGCGTGACGTGCGCGTCAACACCGAGCTGTATACGAACCTGCTGAACACCGGACAACAGCTCGAGATCGCCAGGAGAAGCGAGATCGGCAATGTCCGCGCCGTCGACTTGCCGGTCCTGCCGGTGAAACCGGTCAAGCCCAGGCGCCTGCTGCTGGTCGCGCTGTCGTTGTGTGTCGGGATTGCCCTCGGCGTCGCCGCCCCGTTCGCACAGCGGGCGGTATGGGGCCGCGTCGAACATTCCGAGCACCTCGAGCAGGTACTGGGCGTACCGGTCTATGCGGTGGTGCCGCATAGTCGGGAGCAGCGGCGTCTCGTGCGAAACCAGCAGCACGCGGGACAGGGCGCGCATGTTCTCGCATCGGAAATTCCGGAGGACGTGACCGTCGACGCGATCCGCAGCCTGCGCACGACGCTGCAGTTCACGATGTCCGAGTCGGGGCACAACGTGATCATGGTCACGAGCCCGCAGCCCAGTGCGGGCAAATCGTTCCTCTGCGCGAACCTGGCTTCGCTGTTCGCGTCGGGCGGCAAGCGCGTGCTGCTGATCGATGCCGATATTCGCCGCGGTCAGTCGCATCGCCACTTCGGGTTGCCGGCGGCGCCCGGCCTGCCCGACGCGATCGCGAGCGGCACGCTCGAGCGCGGCGTCCAGAAATCGGCGGTTGCCGGCGTCGACGTGCTCGCGCGCGGTGCCGTCGCCCGCACGTCGGAGCTGTTCAACGACGGCCGCTTCAAGATGCTGCTCGACACGGCATCGCGTCTCTACGACATCGTCATCGTCGATACGGCCCCGATCCTCGCGCTGCACGATGCGGCGACCATCGGCCGCCACGGCGCGACGACGCTGCTGTGCGTCCGGCATGGCCGCAGCTCGATGCCGGAGATTCGCGAGGCGGAGCGTCGCCTGCGCAATGCCGGCATCGCGATCAGCGGCGTCGTGCTGAACGACGTGCCGCGGCGCCAGGCCGTCTACGGCGCGTATGGCGAAGGGAAATACGCGTATGAAACCGAGCACTGAGCCCGCGATTCGCGACATCGCGCTGCTCGCCGCGAGCGACCGCGCCGAGTCGCCCGCCGGCGGGCGACTCGGCGCGCGCACGGTGCGAAGCCTCGCGTGGGCGCTGGTGCAGGCGTGGGGCGGCAAGCTCGTCACGCTCGTCACGTATCTGCTGGTCGCGCGCTGGCTCGGCCCGGCGGACGTCGGGCTCGCGGCCGCGGTCACGCTGTCGCTGTCGCTGGTCCTGATGATCGCCGAGGGCGGCTTCAGCGACGCGCTGGTTCAGCGCGCATCGCTCCACGACGACGACCTCGAATGGCCGTTCTTGTGTTCGATCGGTATGGCGGTCGTCCTCGCGGCCGTGATGTTCGTGCTGGCCGGGCGCGTCGAAACGTGGCTGGGCGTACCCGGCCTGGCGCCGTACCTGCGGGTGGCGTGCGCGTTCGTGCCGATCGGCTCGGCGAGTTCGTTCCAGGAGGGGCTGTACAAGCGGCGGCTGGATTTCAGGACGCTGGCCATGCGTCAACTCGTGTCGGTGAGCGTCGCGGGCGCCGTGGCGGTCGCGCTGGCGATCGCGGGCGCCGGCGCGTGGAGCCTGATCGCGCAGGCGGCGACCTTCATGACGGTGTCCGCGCTCTGGCTCTGGCGCAGACCGGTCTGGCGGCCGCGCGGCCGCCGCAACGCGTCGACGTTCTGGCTGATCGCGCGCTTCGGCGGGCACGTCGTCGCGTCGAGGCTGATCGACTGGTGCGCGACGCGAACGGTGGACCTGATCGTCGTCGCGCTGTACGGCGCGGCCGGGCTGGGCATCTACGCGATCGGGGCGAAGCTCTATCAGACGGCGCTGGAACTGCTGTGCCGCGCCGCGACCGACGTCGCGCTCGCGGTGCTGTCGCGTGTCGCGCACGACGCCGGGAAAATGGCCGCCACCTATCTCGACGTCACGGGGCTGGCCGCGATGGCCGCGGCGCCGCTGTTCGTCCTGATGGCCGTGTCGAGCCGCGACATCACGATCGTGCTGTTCGGTGCGCGCTGGGCCGACAGCGCCGCGATCATGACGCCGCTGATGGGGCTCGGCGCGATTCAGACCGTCCAGTTCATCAACGGCGCATTCCTGGCTGCGCGCGGCCGGCCGAACGTCGCGATGTGGCTGACGTTCGTCAAGCTCGTCCTGGTGCTGGGCGCGATGGTCTGCCTGCCGTCGCACGACGTCGCGGGGCTGGCGTGGCTGTATGTCGGCGCCGTGCTGTGTATCACGCCGCTCAGCTTCGGCGCCGTCGTCGTGGAGCTGTCGATCGATCCCCGCCGCTTGCTGGGGCGGCTGGTGCCGCCGTATCTGATTGCGCTCGGCTGCGCGCTGGTCGTATCGCGGCTTGGCGCGTATCTCGGCGGCGTATCGGCTCTCGTCAGGTTGCCGCTTCAGGTCGTTTGCTTCGGCGCCGCTTATGCCGGCGCGACCTGGATATTGCGTCGTCAGGCCGCCCGGCAAACCGTGGCGATGCTGAGCGCATTGCGCGATGCGAGGAACCGGACATGAGCCGCCTCGCGCCGCAGGTGCCGCGGCAACGCGCGTCGTCGTCCGGCGTATCGACGATCGGGCCGCATGTGCGCTTCGATCTCGCGGACGCGGTCTTGCTCGTATTGCTGCTGCTGAGTTCGATCCAGTTCCTGAAGATCGGCGGCGCGCAACTCGGCCAGATGTTCGCGGTGCTCGTGCTGCCGGTGCTGCTGGTGCGGCGCCGGATCCCCGTCGGCGCATGGGAAATCTGGGCCTTTGCGTTGTTCGTCGGCGTGGCGCTGTCGACGACCTTTCTGTCCGGCTATCCGCGCTTCAAGGCGGCCGAGCAGATCGTGAAATTCGGGTTCGTGATGCCGGCGTTCTATTTGATCGGCCGCTATTACGGTGCGCGGGCACGCACGCGGCCGTTGCCGTTCGGCTATGTCGCGATCGCGGGGTTTCTGGCGTTTCAGTACGCGCTGCAGTATTTCGACGTCCCGGTGCTGTACGAAAAAGTCGACTTCATGCAGAACGCGATTCACGGTTCGTTCAAGGAGCGCAACTGGTTCGCGGCGTTTTTCTTCCTGACCGCCTACGCGTGTTTCCTGCAGTCGCCGCGCCGCATTCCCGACGTCGTGAAGTTCGTTGCGCTCGCACTCGTCGTGACGCTGCTGAGCGAATCGAAGACGGTGCTGATCGCATGCGCGATCGTGATCCTGCTGCAGGTGCGCGGCTATTTCTTCGCGAAAGTGCTGACGATGGCCGCCGGGGCGGCGTTCTATCTGTACATGTTCACGCGCGAACTGACCGGCGACCAGCTTCAGGTCCGGCTGCAACAGGAGCGCGGGCTTGCCTTCACGGAATCGATCAAGCTGGTCGGCCGCGACTGGATCGGTCACGGCTTCGGCTTCGTCGAGCATTACTTCTCGCACTCGGCCGTCGCCGTCCGCGGGCTCGGCGAGGGCACGAGCGCCGTGTTTTGCGCGCCGCTGGATCTGATGCTGGTGGCCGGCCCGATCGGGTTGCTCGCGTGGGCGGTGTTCTTTGCGGGTCTCGGCCAGGGCCGGCGCGCGATGGTGTTGCTCGCGCCGATCGCGGCATGGTCGCTGATCAACCCGATGCACCAGAGCGAAACGTCATACCTGTTCGTCGGCTATCTCGCGTCGTTCGCGTTCGCTCCGCGGGCGGCGCGCCGGAAAGCGCGCGCTGCGCCGCGCGTGTTGCGGCCCCGATCCATTTTCCCGTCCGGACCTACCCGATGAAATTCTCCCTCATCATGGCGACGCTCGGCCGCAGCGACGAGATCGTGCGCATGTTCGATTCGCTGGTGCTGCAAGCCTATGCCGACCTCGAAGTGATCGTCGTCGACCAGAACCCGGACGACCGGGTCGAGCGGATCGTCGACCGGTATCGCGACCGGCTGACGATCGTCCATCTGCGATCCGGCAAGGGCAAGTCGCGGGCGACGAACGTCGGCCTGAAGGCCGTGACGGGCGACGTGGTCGGGTTCCCCGACGACGATTGCTGGTATCGGCCCGGGACGCTCCATGCGGTCGCGGCGCGCTTGTCTGCCGACCGGATGCTCGACGGCGTGACGGGCATGAGCGTCGACGCCGCGGGCCGGCCGTCGCAAGGACGGTGGGCGACTTCGGGGCAGACCGTCAACCGCTTCAACGTGTGGGTATGCGCGACGTCGTACACGATCTTCCTGCGCCGGTCTGCCGTGCATGCGGCGGGGCAGTTCGACGTGGACCTCGGCGTGGGCGCGACCACGCGCTGGGGCGCGGGGGAGGAAGTCGACTTTCTCGTGCGCGCGCTGCAGGCGGGGTGCCGGATCGACTACGAGCCGCATCTGCGTGTCCATCATCCCGAGCCGCTCGCCGTGCTCGACGAGCAGGCCTATGCGCGCGGCCGGCGCTACAACCGCGGGTTCGGGCATGTGCTGCGCATCAATCGCTATCCGCTCGCCTACGTCCTTTACATGATCGCGCGGCCTGTCGCCGGCTGCCTGCTGTCATGCGTGCGCCGCAATCCCCGGCGTGCGAAGTACTACTGGATCGCCGCGTCGCATCGACTGCTTGGCTGGATGGATTGAACGATGAGCACGATCTTCTCCGCTTCGACCGAATGCACCGACCGTGCCGAGCGTGCCGAGCGCGCGCGTCTAACCGTCTATACCGACACGCGCTGGCCGGTTGGAACCGGCATCCACAACGTGATGACGGCCTATGCCGAGCGCGCGCCGTCGACCGTCCGCATCGATCCGCTGGCGGTCGGCGGCGGTGTCGCGCACCCGCTGTCGCCGCTCGCGTTGAGCCGCGCGCTGAGGCGGCTGCCGGCCCGCAATGCCGTGTTCTGGAATCCCGGGTTCGTACCGGCCGCGTTGCCCGGTTTCCCGTCGGTCGTCGTGGTGCACGACCTCACGCATCGCCACTTCTACACGCGCGCGCACCGCTTCTACTACGACACGGTGCTCCGGCCGCTGTACCGGCGTTGCACCGCGATCGTCTGCGTGTCCGAGTTCACGCGCGACGAATTCCTCCGCTGGTCTGGCATGCCGCCGGATCGCGTTCACGTGATCCACAACGGGACCGACGCTGCATACCGGCGCAACCGCGACACGCTTGGTTATCCGTTTCCGTACGTGCTTTATCCGGGCAACCGGCGCAACTACAAGAACCTGCACCGGTTGATCGCGGCATTCGGCGCGAGCGGGCTGTTGCCGCTCGGCGTGCGTCTGATGCTGACCGGTGACCCCGACCCGGCGCTGCTTGCGCACGCCTCGCGGCACCGATGCGCGGACGGCCTCGTATTCGCGGGGGTATTGCCGAACGATGCGATGCCGAAACTGTATCGAGGCGCGCTGTTCGTCGCTTTCGTGTCGCAGTACGAAGGTTTCGGCCTGCCGATCCTCGAGGCGATGGCATCCGACGTACCCGTGCTGACCTCGAGCGTGTCGGCGATGCCGGAAGTGGCGGGCACCGCCGCGATGCTCGTCGACCCGTTGTCGGTCGTCGACATCGCGGTCGCCATGCGCCGGCTCGGCACCGAGGCCGTGTGGCGGGACGCGCTCGTCGCGCGAGGCCGGGAGCAGATCCGCCGGTTCGACTGGGATACGTCGGCGCGCACGTTCTGGCGGCTCGTCGAGCAGGTCGGCGCGTCGGCATGACGCGCACGTCAACGAACAGAGCCGGGCAAACCGGCCGACACAATCAACCACGGCGCGGGGTATCACGATGGAAACCGAAGGAAGAATCAGCGTCATCGTCGTCAATTACGGCACGCCCGACCTGACGATACGATGCGTGGCGTCATTGACGTCGTTACGCGTCGCACTCGCCGACGACATCGTCGTCGTTGAGAATGCGTCGCCGGACGACTCGTACACGCGGTTGCGGCACGCATTGCCGCGCGGCGTCAGGCTGCTGCGCGCCGCATGCAATCGCGGCTTCGGCTCCGGCGTGAACTTCGGCATGGCCGCCTGTCGGCGCGACTACGTGCTGGTGGTCAATCCCGATACGCGTTTCAGCGAGAACGGGCTGGCGAAAGTGCTGGAGCTGTTCGAGACACGGCCGGAGGCCGGGCTCGTCGGGCTCGACCTGCAGTACCCCGACGGCCGGCGCCAGTATTCGGCGCGACGGTTCTACAGCTGGCTCGACATCGTCGCGCGACGCACCGCGCTTGGCCGCTCGGGCCGCTTTCGTGCGCGGATGAACCAGCACCTGATGATCGATGCATGGTCGTGCGGCAACCCGTTCGATGCCGAATGGGTAATGGGAACGGGATTCGTCGTGCGGCGCGACCTGTTCGAGTCCCTCGGCGGCATGGACGAATCGTATTTCCTGTACATGGAGGATGTCGATCTGTGCGCGCGGACCTGGCTGGCCGGCTATCGGGTGCTCGGCATGCCGGGCGTCACGCTCGTGCACGATCATCAACGACAGTCGGCGGCGAGCCCCGTGTCGCGAGCGGGGCGGCATCATCTGCGCAGCCTGTGGCGGTTCTACCGCAAGTTCCACGTGCCGCTGTCGTTGCCGCCCGGCATCTCGCGGATCGCACGGTAATGAGGCCTGCCGCGCCGGTTCGTGTCGTCGTGCGTGCCGCGGCTATCGCATTGTGCGCGATGGCCGCGCGCGGCGGCGCTTGCGCGCAGCCGGTGCGGCCGCCGCACGACGCGAACGTCGTCGCCGGAAAGCCGCCGGTGTCGGCGCCGCGCGTGCTGCTCGCGCGGGATGGCGTCGCGCGCTACCTCGTTCGCGCCGGTGCGACGGATGCCGTGACGCGACATGCGGCGGACGAGATTGCCGACTACCTGTCGCGGATCAGCGGCGCGTCGTTCGCCGTGTCGGACGACGGGCAAGACCGCACGCCGGCCATTGTCGTCGGCGGCGAGCATGCGGCGGAACGATGCCGGTCGGCACACGCGGCGCCGCTCGGCAGCGACGGCTTCGTCGTCTGCCGCAGCGGCGACGACCTCGTCGTGGCCGGCGACACCCCGCGCGGCACGCTGTTCGGCGCGTACTGGTGGCTCGACCGCAAGCTCGGCGTGAAGTGGCTCGCGCCCGATGCGACCGAGGTGCCGCAACAGGCCGAGCTGCGCGTCGACGCGGCGCCCGTCCGGCAGGTTCCGCGCTTCGCGTATCGGGAGGTGTTGAGCGCGGAAGGGGAGGACAAGCCGTTCCGCGCGCACAACCTGCTGAACGGCGAGTCGCACGGCACGTCGTATCGCGCCTCCCCGCCCGGTATCGACATGTGGGATCGCGGCTGGCTCGCGCGGGACGGCGATGCGGATTTCTGGACGCTCGTGCCGCGTGACCGGTATGCGGCCGCGCATCCCGAGTGGTATGCCGGCGGGCAACTCGCGATGATGTCGGCCGACGTCCGCGCCGCGATGGCGGCCGGGATCGTGAAGCGCCTGAAGCGGCAACCCGACCCGGCCCGCATCTGGTTCGGCATCCGCGACATGGACTGGGGCTGGGATCTGGACGCAGCCAGCCGCGCGTTTGCCGACGCGCATGGCGGTGCGCCGTCGGCGGCGTTTCTCGATATGGTGCGGGACGTGGCGGCGCGGGTCCGGCAGGAGGTTCCCGGCGCGCGTTTCGCGATGCCGGCCTATCACTGGGGCTTCACGTCGCCGGACGGCATGCAGGTTCCGGATTACGTTCGCGTGTATCCGATGACGATCCAGGTCGACTACGGCGTCGCGCTGAACGAGGGTCGCAATGCATCGCTGCGCGACGGTCTGCGCAAATGGAGCGACATCGCGCGGCACGTCACCGTGTGGGATCACGTCGTGAACTTCGGCGGCTACATACAGCCGACGCCGAATCTCTATCCGATCGGCCGCAGCATCGCGTGGCTCGCCACGTTGCCGAGCGTCGACGGCTACTTCGCGGAAGGCGACTGGCAGTCGCGCGGCGGCGAATTCGCGAGCCTGCGCGTGTGGTTGATCGCCCGGCTGCTCTGGACGCCGACCGCGGACCCGCGCACGCTCGTCCGCGAATACTGCGACGCCTATTACGGCGCGGCGGCTCCGGCCGTCGTCCGCTACATCGATCGCATGCATGCCGCGCTGCGCGCGAGCGGCGACGTGCTGGCCGAACAGACGCCGGTCGGCATGTCGATGTACACGTACGACTTCGTCCGCGAGTCGGAGCGGGATTTCGATGCGGCCGCCCGTGCCGTCGACGGCGATGCCGTGCGTAGCGCGCGCGTTCGCCAGGCGCGCATGCCGCTCGATTTCGTGATCCTGGCGCTGCGCGACCGCTACGCGGCGCGTGCCGCGCAGGAAGGCTGGGACCTCGATATTCGCGGGCGGCGCGCGCGTTTCGATGCGGCGATCTCGGCCGCGGGCGTTCGTCAGTATCGGCAAAGCGGCAATCTCGCGGCACTCGGTGCATTGCTCGATCTCGACCGCCATCCCGTCGCTGCGCCGCCGCTCGTGGCGGGCCTCGCCGACAGCGACTGGCGCGCGATCGATGTTTCGCGCGTGAATCTCAACGACAGCGCGCGCGTGGTGGCCGACCCCGCGGCGCTCGACGGCGCCGCGATAGCGATACGCGGCGATTCGGGCGTCTGGGCAATCCAGCTCAAGCTCGACAAGCTGCCGCGCGACGGGCGCTGGGATCTCTACGCGTCGGTGCGTGTGCCGGAAGGCGGCGGTGCGGGTGGTGCTGGCGCTGCGGCCGTGCGGGTGGGCGCCTACCCGCCGATGACGCTGCGCACCGACACGCCGGCGCGCACGCTCGACGACGCGCGATTCGGATGGCTGCCTGTCCCGGGCGGCCCGTTCGCGTACGACGCCGATCACGAGAAAGGCATTTATGTCCACGGCGTCGGATTCGCGCGAGGCCAGTCCGTGCGCGTCGGCACCTTCATCGCCATTCGTCATGGTGCGCCGGGCGGCACGCTGCCGCCGGTTCCGCTCAAAGGAAACGCCTCATGAAAGTTGCCATCGTTTCGCCCATTCCGCTGTTTCCCGTCAATGCCGGCAATCGCAGTCGCGTGCTGAATCTCGCGCGGGCGATCAAATCGCTCGGCTGCGACGTGCATTTCGTCTATCTGGAATCGCGCCAGACGGGCGGCATGGACCTTGACGCGCATCGCCGGGAGTTCGGTGCCGACCGCGTGTCGATATTGCGCCGCGCGGGCCTCTCGCTTGCGCTGTATCGCGCCAAGCGGGTGGCCTGGCTGGCGCGTCGTCTCGCCGCGAAAGCGGCCGGCAGCCGCCATGCGTACTACACGGGGCTCGATGAATTGTTCAGCGAGCGCTTTACCGGGCAG
Organism: Burkholderia sp. LFS061; assembly: GCF_047978125.1. NCBI lineage: Bacteria > Pseudomonadati > Pseudomonadota > Betaproteobacteria > Burkholderiales > Burkholderiaceae > Burkholderia > Burkholderia sp. LFS061. The sequence continues at coordinate 20,989 of NZ_JBFPFS010000065.1, forward strand.
TTGCGCGCGCTGCAGCACCGCCATGCATTCGATGCCGTGTTCGTCGAATACGTGTTCTATTCGCGCGCGCTGGATGCGTTTCCCGATACGGTGGTCAAGGTCATCGATACGCACGACATCTTTGCGGACCGGCATGTGCCGTTCATCGGCCGCCCCGGCGCGAAGCGCTACATGTTTTCGATTCCGCCGCAACGGGAGTGCGACGGATTGCGCCGCGCGCATGTCGCGCTGGCCATCCAGGCCGAGGAGGGCGACCTGCTGGCGGCGCGCCTCGGCAGCGGCGACACCCCGGCGGTCGCGGTGCTGAGTCACCTGCTGGCGTTTCCGCCGCAGGTGGACTGTGCCGGGCATGCCGACGCGACCTTCCTCGGCAGCGACAACCAACCGAATCGCGATGCCGTCAAATACTTCGTCGACGAAATCCTGCCGCATATCGTGGCCCGGCTGCCGGCGTTTCGCGTGCATCTGGCCGGCACGATTGCCGCGGCCGTCCCTGACGGGCCGAACATCGTCAAGCACGGCCCCGTCGCCGAGCTGGGCGACGCATTCGCGATCGCACCGATCTCGATCAATCCGATGCTGCTCGGCACGGGCATCAACATCAAGCTGCTCGAAAGCATGGCGCTCGGCGTGCCGATCGTCAGCACCCGAACGGGCGCGCGTGGCCTCGGCGAGCGTGACCTGCGCGGGGTGACCGTCGTGCGGGACGGTGATCCGCAGGGCTTTTCGGATGCGGTCGTCCGGCTCGCGACGGACCGCGCGCATCGCATTGCCGAAGGTGCGGCGGCGCGCGATTCCGCGCGAGCCTGGCATGAAACGCAGCTTCGCGTGCTTCGCGGGATGCTCCGGCAGCGGCCGCCCGTCGCCGCGGAGGCCTGACGAATGCAGTCGTCGAAACCATCGAATCACCCAGGAGAATCGAACATGTCGAAACTGGCCGGTCTGAAGCAGCGGCTTCGCGTGTGGCTGTACGTCAAGCGATTGACGATGCAATGGCGTCGCGAGGCCTCCCGGGGCGCCCCGCAAAACGACGGCGCGCGCGGCGCCCATCTGCTGATACTGCCGGGCGATCCGTGGACGCTGGTCGGCTCGAAAGGCGATGAAGCGATGCTGCGCGCGGTCGTCGAGCGGTTGCGACAGGCGAATGGCGCGTTGAAGGTGTCGGTCGTCACGGCTACGCCCGCGGCAGCGGACGCCGCGATGCAGCTCGGTTTGCATGCGGTCGACGCATGGAACGAGCCATGGCGCCTGACGGACACGGTCGAACGGCTTGCCGCGCTGCGACCCAGCGCGGTGGTCGTCATCGGTGCCGACGTGATGGACGGCTACTATTCGCCCATGACGTCGCTGAGGTTGCTGGCAACGGCGGATCTGCTGGTCAGGCGCGGCGTGCCCGGCACGATTCTCGGCTTCAGCTTCAATCGCTTGCCGTATCGGCAGTTGAAGCATGCTTTCGACCGGATCGACTCCCGGCTGCTGGTCAACGTTCGCGACGGCGTTTCGCTCGATCGATTCAGGCGTTTCAGTTCGGCGAGCGCGGAGCTCGTGGCGGATTCCGCCTTCATGCTTCGGCCGGACGATTCGTCCGATTGCGTCAGGGGCACGGCCGCGTGGGTCGAAGCGCGCCGCGCGGCCGGCGATGTCGTGATCGCATTCAACCTTCACCCGATGCTGATCCGCCGGGCCAGCGACGACGATATCGCGGTGCTGGTCGCGTCGGCACAGGCAGCCATTCGCGAACTCGCGAAGCTTCATCGGATCAGCATCGTGCTGTTGTCCCACGACTATCGCGGCCGGGACGGCGACGATACCTGCCTCGAGCCGCTGCATCACGCATTGGCCGCGACGATGGGCGAGCGGCTTTGCTACCCGCGCACCAGGATGTCGGCGGCGGAACTGAAGGCCATTTCAGGGCAGGTGGACGGCGTGGTCACCGGGCGCATGCATCTGGCGATCGCCAGTCTTGGCATGGGTGTGCCGGTCGCCGCGCTGACCTACCAGGACAAGTTCCATGGGCTCTTCAGTCATTTCGGTCTGTCGGACAGCTTCTTGCTGAAGCCCGAGGAAGCGATGCGCTCCACGCATCTGGCGGCGGTACTGGACCGGTTCGTGTCGGCGCTTCCGCAACTGCGCAATCAGGTGCGCGCCGCGCTGCCGCGCGTAACGGAGGCGTCATCCAGAAACCTGCGCGGCGTGATCCATGCGATCCGGCCTTCATGAGCGGTTTCCGCGATATTTTTCCCGCATTCGCAGCAGCGCCGCATGACGCGCGCGGTCATGCCGGCGTGACTCAAGTGAGCTGAATTCCAGAGGCATCGTTTCACATGCGCAATCCAAACGAAGATCCGGTTGATCCCGACAGTTCGGGGCTCAAGAAAAAAGCGCATTATCGTGCGCCGGCGCTCGAGAAGGGCCTCGATATTCTCGAGTTGCTCGTCGATCGCCAGTTTGGCATGGCGCAGGCGGACATCTGCCGCGCGTTGAAGCGCAGCCGGAGCGAACTGTATCGGATGATGCAGGTGCTCGAGGAGCGGGGATACATCTACAGGGTGGATCGTTACGACCGTTACGCGCTGACCATGAAGCTTTATTTTCTCGGACAGCATCATGCGCCGACACGATCGCTCGGCGCGCTTGTCACGCCGCTCCTGCAGCAGTTCGCATTGCAGACTGTCCAGTCGTGCTACCTGACGGTATTCGACGGCGACACGATGGTTGTCATCGCAACGGCCGGCGCTGAAACGGAATGGAACCTCGCTGTCCGGGTCGGCACGCGCGTTCCGCTGCACGGCAGTGCCGTGGGCGAGATGTACCTGGCTTTTCAGGACGAAGACGTGCGAACCCGATTGCTCCGGAACATCGGGCACGATGTCGAGTCGTGGAACCGGCAACGCAGCGATGACGCATTGCCGACCCATCGGGGCGACGGCTATATCTGCCGCCCGAACGAGCGCATTCCCGGCATCACGGATATCGCAACGCCGATCGTCGACAAGTCGGGCTCGGCAATCGCGATCCTCGCTTGCCCATACCTGGCGCTCTCGGGAGAAGCCGGGGCGATGTCGATCAGGCAGATCGGTGTCGCGCTGTGCGAAACGGCACAGCGCATTTCCGCGACGGTCGATCAGCGGTTCATGCAATCTGCGGTCGAGATGCCGTCGCGTGAGCCGGCGCGGACTGCGCGTCGGGCGGGGTGAGGGAATCGCGGGGATTCGTGCGGCGTGGGGCCAGCGCGTGCGATAACGCGCGATACGGGGCGGGGCGATTCAGGTGTCCGCACCCGGACGATGGAAATCGAATCTCAAGGGCCGGAACGAAAAGCCGCGCCGGTATTGGCTCCCGGCACCCGCACCGTCGCCATCGCAGCCCCTTGCGGCATGCCAAGCGGCGGCAATGCGCCACCGCAATGTCAATGTGCGCACGCATCGACGATGCGCGGCCCGTTCCTCCGTTGCGAAAAAACTCGATTGCTTATAGAAATGAACAGTTGCATGTGCGATGCACGGATTCAAGAATGAAACGTGTCGAAGGATGCAAACCCGTATCGCGCAAACCGGAAAGTATTCATAGGATAGGTAAACCGCGCGCACGCCGCGGCGATCGACATCGATAGCGGATGTCGATGGCGCCTGGAACCTGGGTGGTGGCGTTTGGTGGCGGCCGCGATGCATCGAGACGGGCGCGGCCGCTCGCGATTGCCCGATCCAGGTCGGTTTGTTTTTACGGGGGGCAGCATGGTGAACTGGATCAGCCGTTGGGCGATGCGTCACGCCCCGACACCGGAAAAAACCGCCGCGTCGATGCTGGTGACTGCTCGCATGGAATTGTTCGCTGCCGAGCAGCGTGTCATCGATGCGAAATTGCGAGCAAGCTACTGGAGCACGCGCGTTGCGTTTCTAGAAGAAGTGCAGCAGCAGGGCATCGATCCTTGGGTACACGCGCTGCCGTCGCCGCAACCTGAAGCCGAGTTCACTCCGCTTGGCGCGGGCCCGCGTCTCGCCGCCGGCACGTGACGGCCATACGCTGCGTGATCGCTCGCGGCGTCTAGAAAAGACGATCCGGTAAATGCGAATCGATTAGTCAGGACGCTGGTGGCGGACGTCGCGAAAAGTGCGACCGCCGGCTCCGAGGCCGCCAGCGTGCCGCTGGATGCGGCGATTGCCGCCAAACGCGCTTTGCGAAATACTGCAACGAACTGGCCAACAGGCGGTTCAGGTCGCCCAAAGCAATCCCGACTCGCCGCGATAGCAACCTCGACGTCCCCCCGGCGCGCTGTCGAGCCGGCGGCACCGGCCACCAAGCGGTGATGACTGACGGTCGTTGGAGAGGTGGCCAGGCGTGAACGCTCGCGGCTAGCGCGATAAGGCGCCAGGGGTACCGGCGCCCGCAAATCGCGGCGCGATCCGATTCTCTGGTTTGTTGCCATTGTTATTGCTGGAGCGTGCCGGAATGGGAAAACACTCTGATGTTCGCTTCCGTTTTGCTTTCGCCGCCGCCGTTGGCTTGGCTGCTGCGGGTTTTGCGAATGCCGACGAAGGCGCGCCGAGCCCGTCGAGTGGGCTCGGCCCGGGGCAACGCACACTCGACGCGTACGCCGTTTATGGTAATGGCCGTGCGAGCGAGGGCGGCAACATGCACTGGCGCGCTTACGAAATCGGCTTTGGCCAGGCACTGAACGATTACGCGTCGGTTTTCGTCGCCTACCTGAACGAAGGCCATCCGACGGACAACCATCGCGACGGTTTCGCGCTGCTCGGCGCGGCGCGCTTGCCGCTTGGCGGGAGGGCGGCGCTCGAGTTTGCGGCGGGCCCGTATTTCAGCATGAACACGACACACGTCGGCGATGAGGCGCGCAACGAAAAGCGTCTCGGGATCCGCGCGTCGGCTGCGTTGCGTTACGAGCTCACGCCTAACGGCATCTACCTCAAGGCGCAGTACAACCGTGTTCAGATGGCGGGCGGCCACTCGTCCGATGCGGTGCTGTTCGGCATCGGCTCGGGATTCGGCGGCGACCCTCATCCGTCGTTTTCCGACGGCAGGACTCAGCTGAGCGTCTGGACCGGAACCTCGCAAACAAACCGGCCGAGAGTTCCGATCCAGAAGGGTTACCTGGTCGAACTCAAACGGCCGATCGGCAATGCCTGGGCATATTCGGCAAGCTTCGTTTACGAGGGCGTCAACGACGTCGCTGCCAGAAGGGGCGTCGCAGCCCAATTCTGGTACGTTGCGCCGATCTTGAGCAGATGGAGTCTCAGTGCCGGAATCGGCCCCTATCTTGCATACGACAAGAGCGCGCCGTCTGACCGGATGAAGCTTGCTGCGCTTTTCAGCGCGCAGATCGGCTATGAATTTACCAAGGACTGGACTGCGAATCTTCGCTTCAACCGTGTCGCGACCGGCAACAACACGGACCAGGACATGTTCATGATCGGATTGGCCCACAATTTCTGAGGCGGGGTTGCCGTGCAGGAATCCTGACAATTCTGCCGACTTCGCGTCAGTCAGGGGCTGGCCGATGGCATTGGATTTTCAGGACGAAGACGTACGAACGCGATTGCTCCGGAACATCGGGCCGGCGATGCGCTGCTTTCCGGATACGACGCGACGGCCACCCGTCCATGCAGCGCGCCGTTTCGCGGATCTACTGCGCCATTCACGAAGAAACGTCGGGGCTCGTCGCATTCGATCCCGTTATGAAAAAAGCGTGAAATGGCCTGTTCGCTTTTTGCGCCGGCGCATTGGCGGCCGGCATTTCGTGCGCCAGCGCCGGTAGCCGGCAGGTTGTACGTATATCGATAATGACACTACACTGATTATCAGCCGGCGCCGGGACACGCGGTTATCCATTCAATACGCATCGCCAAGTACTAATTAAACGCGTGCCGACAATCGCCATCGAGGATGGTTGCCTGTTCCTCAATATCCAGCGGGGGGAAAGTGGCGATGAAAATCGGGGCTGCGCATCACCCGTCAGCGGTTTGCTAGCCGAACGGCGCGCGCATGAGCACGACCGGAAGCATTCAGGCGACGTCACTCGGGCTGCATGGCACGAGCCCGGCGATGACCGACCTGCGCCGCTATCTGGCGAAGGTCGCGCGGACCGATACGACGGTGCTGGTGACCGGCGAAACCGGCACCGGCAAGGAGCGCGTCGCCGCCGCCGTCCATCGCCTCAGCGCCCGCACCGGCAAGCCGTTCATCGCGGTCAACTGCGCCGCCGTGCCCGACAGCCTGTTCGAATCCGAGATGTTCGGCCACGAGCGCGGCGCTTTCACCAGCGCGCAGAACGCGTTTCCCGGCCGCTTCGTCGAGGCCGACGGCGGCACGCTGTTCCTCGACGAAGTCAGCGAGATGCCGCCCGCCGTCCAGGCCAAGCTGCTGCGCCTGCTCGAAGACCGCACGGTGATGCCGGTCGGCTCGCTGCGCCGACGCGCGGTCGATGTCCGGATCGTGGCCGCCAGCAACGAAAGACTGGAGGACCTGGTCGCCGAACGCCGTTTCCGCCCCGATCTGTTCTATCGCCTGAACGTCGCGCGCATCGAGATACCGCCGCTGCGGGAACGGCCGGAGGACATCGCGTCGATCGTCGATCACTTCGTCGCCGAACACAACCAGCGGCGTGCGATGCGGGTGGGGCGGCCCGATCCGGCGTTGCTCGAATGCATGCGGCACTACCGGTGGCCGGGCAACGTGCGCGAGCTGCGCAACCTGGTCGAGGCGTTGTTCATCGATGCGCCGGAAGGGCGCCCGTTCGGGCTGGGCGACCTGCCGCCGGCGTTTCGCCGCCTGTTCGTGCAGGACTTTTCCGCCGGCGAACATGAGCGCGAGCGGCTGGTCTCGGTGCTGCGCCAGACCAACTGGAACAAGATGGAAGCGGCGCGCCAGATGAACTGGTCGCGCATGACGCTGTACCGCAAGCTGGCCAAGTACAACCTGGACGGCGGCAACACTGCATCAGTGTGACAGCGCGGCTGTCACATGGTACAGCCCGGCAGCCTTCACGCATTCCGGTCCGACCGGGAAATTCCACGGCAAATCATGCGTTTGCGTCAGCGCGCGCGGGTTGGCCCGCTCCTTGCGAAGATCGACGGACAGACCGCCCGTCGCCATGCAAGGAGGCCGTCGTGCACGTCATCGAGCCACTCCAGGACGCCCCGCCGGACCCGGCGCAGCCGGCCGGCCAGCCACGGCCGCTGCTTGCCAGTTATGCGAATTATTTCGAGGTCGGGCATAACGCGTTCGAGTTCCTGATCGATGCCGGACAGGTCGAGCCTCAGTCCGGCAACGTCCAGTTGATGAGCCGCATCGCGGTCAGCCCGGTTCACGCCAAGCTGCTGGCACAGTTGCTCGCGCGCTCGATCGCCCAGTTCGAAGCGACGCACCACAACATCCCCGACATTGCCGACATCGCCGAACCGGAACCGGATCTGGCGATTCTTCCCCCGCAGGAATTCGAACAGCGCGCGATCGATGCGCGCAGCAAGCCGATGCTCGGCGGCCGTCGCGACGAGCCCGATCATAACCAGAGCTGAGGACACGACATGGCAGCGCAACTCCATCCCAACCGCATGGTCGTGACCGACCGCTTCCCGATGCTGGGCTTCACGATTCGCGTCGGCCACGCGCCGTGCGTCGCCGAACTGGTGATCGCCACCGATCCCGCGCTGTTCGTGCGCAAGGAAGGCCGCACGTCGTCGACGTTCTACACCAGCCGCGAGGACGGCCTGCTGGCGATCCCGCGCGGCGAAGCGGTGTTCATGGTGCCGCCGGCGGTGCTGGCGCGCTTCACGGGCGCGGGCCGGCTGTGGTTCGGTCTCGCCACCGCCGCGTCGCCCGATGCCGACGCGTGGACGGTGGACGTCCTGCCGAATGCCGACAGCCCCTACGTGTCGCTGTCGGGGCTCAGCGACCGGGGGTTGCGCAGGGTCCTCATGTTCCCGGCTCGCGGGGGGGCCGGCGTCAGGAGCCCGCTGTTGAGCTGGGCGGGCGACGGCACCCGGCCGGGGGCCACCGCCGTGCCGGCGCCCGCCGCGCCGGCAGCCGTCTCCGCCGCGCCGCAGCCGGGCGTCGAGGCTGCTGCGCCACACCACGACGTCCACTACGACGACGGGTTCGGCCCGCTGCCGCCGCTGCACGCCGCCGCGCCGGTCGCAGCGATCCCCCCTGCGCCGGCACCGGCGCCCGCCGCCGCGCCGGCACCCGTCTCGCAGGGGATGGGCGACGATGCAGACTTCCGCATTGCCGGCGAGCGCCGCGGCTTTACCTGGCCGCGGCCGCGCAAGCTATCGACCATCGAGCGGGCCGCGCTGCGCGCGATATTGAGCGCGAATCCGGCCACCGCATCGCTGCTGCTGCTGCTGCCGGTCGCGATGCGCAACGGCCTGTCGGTCTCGATCGGCGCGGGCGCGGGCGCCGGGCGGGAAGCCGGGGGCTCGGGCTCGGTCGGCCTCATCTTCGACGCCAATGGCGACGACATCGGCGCCTTCGCGGCGGGCGAGCTCGACTTCGGCTTCATCGTGTCGGCGAGCGTCACCGGCCAGATCAGCCTGCTGCGCGGGCATATCGACGATTTCGCGGGCGCCGGCACGTCCGTGGGCGTGATGATCGGCGAAGCCCCGGCGGGCGGCATCTCGGCGCTGTTCAACGCCCGCAACGAATTCGTCGGCGTCACGCTGTCGGCCGGCGTCAGCGTCGGCAGCCCGGTGAGCATCTTCGTCGGCGTCTCGCGCGCCGCGTCGGGCACGATCGCCACCTCGTCGTCGCTCGCGTGGTCGCATGGCCTGAGCGACGACCCGGAGGCGTACGGTATCGATACGCCGCCGTACAGCGACGACGACGCGGCCGCCGAGCCGGCCGCAACGGCCAGTGCGCTGGCGCTGGGTGCGCGCGAGAACAGTCTCGTCACGCGCACCGCGGCCAGCCCGAATTTCGACGAGGGGCGCGGCAGCAGGACGATCGACCGCATCGTCATCCACATCGCCGACGTGCCCACCGTGCAGCACGTGGTGAATACCTTCACCAATGCCGCGTCCAAGGTGAGTTCGCATTACCTGGTCGGGCAGGCGGGCGAAGTCGTCCAGTTCGTCTCCGAGGCCGATACGGCGTGGCACTGCAAGGGCTCGAACCAGCGCAGCATCGGCATCGAGCATATCGCGGTGAAGCGCGGCGGCGCCGACTACCCGCGTCGCAACGGCACCGTCCAGCATTTCGACGCGCTGGCGCCGACTCCGCTCCAGTACGAAACCTCGGCGGCGCTGGTCGCGTCGCTGTGCGACAAGTATCAGCTACCGATCAATCGCACCACGATCATGGGCCATCGCGAGGCCGACACGTCGACCGGCCATACCGCGTGCCCCGACGGCAACTGGGACTGGGACTACTTCATGCGGCTGGTCAGCAGCCGCACCTGCCAGCCGCAGTCGGCCGGCCAGGCGCTGGGGCTCGCCGCCCGCGGCCTCGGCGACGACATTCCGCTCGATCCGGGCGTCGGCGGCCTGTCGATCGGCACCGATGCGCTGGAGATCGGCGACATCATTCTCAGCACCACCGGCAATCCCGGCTCCGGCGTCATTCGTGCCGGCTCCGGCGCCGAGGTCAGCCATGCGATGCTCTATGTCGGGCAAGGCGGGCAGGTGATCGAGGCGATTCCCGGCGGGGTCCAGCTGCGCCCGCTCGCGGATGCGCTGGCCGACGCGCGCCTCGCGGTCGCGTTCCGGGTGCCGGGCCTGACCGATACGCAGAAGCGGCAGGTCGCCGATGCCGCCGCGCGCTACCTCGATCGCGGCTTCAACTATGTCGGGCTGGTCCGCTGCGGCGGCTACCTGATCGATCGCCACGCGTGCGAACTGCTGTCGGGCGACGCGGCGGAGCGCTGCCGCCGTTTCGTCGGCCGCATCGAACTCGGCGAAGGCGCCGACACCGACAACTTCTTCTGCTCGCAACTGGTCGCCCAGTCCTTCCAGGACGCGGGCAAGCCGATCGTCAGCGTGCCGCCGCACTGGGTGCCGCCGGGCGATCTCGCCAGCCTGTCGACCGGCACGATGGCCCCGGGAACGCTCGCGTATGTCGGCCACCTGAAGGCGCCGATCCCGAGCCGCGGCTTCTTCGGCATCGGCCAGGCGCTGTCGGTCGCCCCGGGCACCGCGCGCGCGCTGGGCGCCGACGACTGGACGGTGAACTGGGACGAGGTGCAGCTGACCCCGCAGCCTACCGACATGGGGTGCTGGGCAACGGCCGCGTCGATGGTGATCGGCTGGCGCGACAACCAGAGCGTCGACCCGGCGCTGCTCGCGCGCTGCATCAGCCTCGAGCGCCAGATGCAGGATGGCCTGAAGCCGGCCGAGGTGGCGGTCTTCGCCGGGGCGTCGAGCCTCACGGTCGAACCCAATGCGTGCTTCGCGCCCGAAGGCTTTCGGCGGTTGCTCGAGGCCAACGGGCCGATCTGGGTCGCCGAAGTCGTGCGCGCGCCGGTCAACTTCTTCCATGCGGTGGTGGTGACGGGCATGTATCGCAGCGGCGACGCGTATTTCGTGCGGATCACCGATCCGCTTGACCGCGTGGTCGGCACGCCGGGCCATCCCGGCGCGCGTACCCTGCCGCCGACCCACGCGACCGGCAGCCGCTACATCATGACTTACGAGGATTTCGTGTCGGAATACGAGGCCGCGGCCGGCATCGGCGTGATCCAGCTCATGCATGCGGGCGGCACGTTCGGCCACTTGATCAATCGCGGCAGCGCGGCGGGCGCCGGCTACGCGCTCGGCGTCGAGCCGCCGGCCGCGGGCGGCGAATTCGGCTTCGGCGTGAGCCTGACCCGGCGCACCGAGAGCCGCGACGGGCGCAGCTACGATCTCGCGCAGCTGGCCGGGCTGGTCCAGCCCGCCAAGGCGCTGGCGGGCGGCGCCGGCCAGCCGCGCATGACCGGTCAGCGCATCGCCCTCGACGACTGGCCGTACATCGACGGGCCGAGCGGCCGCACGTCGGCGCCGGTGACGATCGACTGGGCGCGGCAGGGCGGCGCGGTCGGCGACGTCGCGATTTCGCCGGGCGACGGGCAGATGCTCGACGGCTGGAGCGCGCTCGTGCGCGCCGATATCGGCCGCGGTTCCGGCACCCCCGAGCGGGCGAGCGTCAAGCTGCGCATCACCACCACGTTCCGGCATGCCGGCGAGGAGGATCAGATCGGCGTGACCGAGGTGGCGCTGAACGGCGACGGCCGCTTCCAGACCGTGCACGGCGCCGACGGCGCGGCGCCGCTCCCGGCAAGCGGCACGCAACCCGCGGCGCGCGAATTGCAGCCCGCCTGACCCCTGAGGGACACGCGCGATGGCCCGCCACATTCCCCCTCCGCCGCCACGCGGCGCGGCAACGCCCGCGATGGCGCTCGCTCGCGACGCGTTCGGCCGCGAGATCGTCGACGGCTCCGGATCGAGCGACCCGGGCAGGCAGGACGGCGCGTTGCCGCAAGCGACGCCGGCCGGCGGCCCGGGCGCGTCGGCGCCCCCCAAGGAGAAGGCGACCGACGCCATCGGCCGGCGTGCGGCGGCACTGGCCGACGCGATCGATTTTCCGACCTTCGTCGCGAGCCTCGTGCATGGCACGTACGACGCGATCGTCGACAGCTCGATCAAGCAGGTCGAGAGTTTCGCCGACCTGGTCGGCGCGGTGGCCAAGCCGCTTGACCAGTTCGCGCAGGAGAACGTGACCGACGGACAGGCGCGCGCGTGGCTGGTCGAGCAGTATCCGCACGACGTGACGCTGATGCAGGACGGCGGCGAATACCGTCTCGCGCCGGTGGTCCGGCCCGGCGACGACGACGCGGCGCCCGCGCCCGCGTGGCTCGCCGAATTCGGCGCCGCCGACGGCGCGTTCGACGCCCAGACGCTCGAATCGGTGGTGCTGCCCCGCGCCCGCGAGCGCGTCGCGCAACATCGGCTGTCGACGTTGTCGACGATGGTGCTGCTGGGCATGCAGCGTGTCGTGGTCAAGGACGGGACGATCGCCGCCAGCCTCAATTTCCAGGCCAAGGCGCGCGATCGGGCCGCCGTGCAGTATGCGACGTCGAACGACCCGTCGTCGGGACAGACGACCTGGGGCGGACGGGGGACGTCGGGCGACGTCGTCACCACGGTCTCGACCGTTGTGGTCAACGCGCAAACCGATACCGATCTCAAGGCGACGCTGACCGGAAAGGTGAGCATCAATTTCGCGTCGGAAACACTGCCGCTCGACCGTTTCGTCGACGAGGCGTCGCGCAATCTGCTGGAGCGGCACAGCCGGCCCGCCGCGCGGATCGCGCAGCCGGCGCCGACGGCCGCGACGGTCGCCCAGCCTGCCGCGCCGGTTGCGGCGCCCGCGCC
>NZ_JBFPFS010000066.1:0-33187 GCF_047978125.1 Burkholderia sp. LFS061
GCTTGCTGTTTGAACTCCGGGGAAAACGTACGTCGTTGCTTGCTCATCAGACACCTCTTCATGGCGAACATTCTCGCCTAAATCAGTGTCCGGATTCATTAGACCACTACACACTGGCTCTTCTCGTCCACGCACAAGACCAGGGTGTTCTCCGGCGGGCTCAGGTACAGGCCGACCACATCGCGCAATTTCTCGATAAAGAATTGATCGGTCGAGAGCTTGAAGCTTTCGCTGCGATGCGGTTGCAGCCCCAGCAGCTTGAAGTAACGGTGCACACTCGTGGGCGAAATAGCTGTTTCGGCGGCGATCGTACGGACGCTCCAGTGCGTGGAGCCATCCGCGGGTTTGGTGTGCAAGGTCTTGTGAATCAACTGGGCCAGTCGCTCATCGTCAATCGTGCGCGGCTTGCCGGGGCGTACTTCGTCATAGAGTCCGTTGATGCGCTGCTCCAGAAATCGCAGGCGCCATTTGCCCACTGTGGCGCGCCTGATTTGCAGGCGCTGCGCGATCGCACTGTTGGGTTCGCCGTCAGCGGCCGCCAGCACGATACGCGCCCGCGTGACCAACGCAGCCGAAATCGAGCGAGAACGCGCGATCGACATCAGTTGCGAGCGCTCGTCTTCGCTCAGCACCAGTTCCGCCTTCGGTCGTCCCATCGCCATGTTGACGTCTCCCGTTCCGTTGACGTCTACATGCTACGCGAACATAGTTCGGTTAACAACGGAACGGGACACTAGGTCGTCGCGGCGAATTGCGGCACGTCAGATCCGGCCACGCCATTCGATGCCAATCACTGGAGGAACTCCGAGTTGGCCTCGGCCGGCCGTGCCCACACGAGAACGTCTTGGTACGCACCGGAGATCGCTCTGCTTGTTCGCTACGTCGCGATCGCAAGGCAGTGTCGCTGCCAGGAAACACCGCCACGGATTATGTCGGCAAGCCAGGCAACCCACAAAAATGTAGATAAACTACATTGCACCTGTCCAGCCTCACCCCAACACCTCCAAGGCAGATTTACATAATCACTGGAAATTCCCTCATATCCCGCCCTTGACCAGCCACGCCATCAGCGGTTAATGTTGAAAAACTACATGATTTAGCCGGCCATTCTGTTACGGGCACTGGCTTGCTTTTTCGTGGCTTCGCTTCCGCTGAGAGCAGGACAATAATTTCTTACACAAAAGAAAGGAGTGCGAATATGTTCGTCAGGAACCTGAGAGATGTCGAAAAGGATGGGCTGCTTGTCGAATGGGGCTCCGGCACAAGCCATCGCTTGTTGACGGAAAGGGACGGCATGGGCTACGGCGTGTGCCATACGGTGGTGCGCGCGGGTACAGAATCGCTCCTGCAATACCGCAACCATCTCGAAGCCTGCTATTGCATTGCAGGCGAAGGCGAGGTCGAAGACATGAACGGTAACGTCTTTCCGATCCGCCCGGGCACCATCTACGTGCTCGATCGACACGACCAGCATTACCTGCGCGGCGGCAAAGACGGGGATCTGGTGCTTGTCAGCGTCTTCAATCCCCCACTCAAGGGACACGAACGGCATAACCTGGGGTCTGCAGAAGCGTCCGCTTACTGAGGCTCGATACGCTCATTCCAAGAGGCCCCGGGGTACCAGACCTCCCGGCAACGTCCGCAGGAGCGCGCATGCATCGCGTGCTCCGCGCAAAAGAAAGGTGACTGTTCGTGCGCGCCCAGCATCAAGCCTTTTTCCATTCGCTTTTCCTTGCCCGCCTCGCCGACCAGATTCTGTTGTTTCTCGTGCCGCTGGTCATCTTTCAGATGACAGGACGCGTGTCCTGGTCGGGCATCGCGTTTTCGCTCGAAACACTGCCGAGATACCTGTGCTTCCCGTTTCTAGGCGCGCTTTGCGACCGGTATTCGCCCACAAAACTGATGCGAGTCAGTCAGGTTCTCCGCGCGGCAGTATGCGTCGCGGGCGTCGTCGCCTACGACCTCGTCGGCGGCATCGGATGGCTGATCGCGCTGTCCGCGTTGTGCGGCATGCTGACGAGTCAGGGCATCGTTGCGCGCGAGGTGATGCTGCCGCAGATATTCAGCAGCCATCGCTTCGAAAAAGTGTTGTCGTATTCGCAATTGGCCGACCAGCTTGGTCTGGTGCTCGGCCCCATGCTCGCGGCGATCCTGCTGTCGTGGTGGCGCTGGGAATTCGTCGTGGTGGCCGCGGCCGTGCTGTTTGTCACAGCCGACGTCGCGCTCGCCTATTGGCAAAAGGCCAGCGCGTTCGAATTCGTGATGCCGGAAGGGACGCACGGCACCTGGTTCACGCCGATCAAGACGGCCTTGTCTCACGTCATCCGTCTCCCTGGCCTCAAGTCCATCATCATGTTGGCTGCCGCGGAGAACCTCGTGATCGGCGTCACGCTCGCGACATCCGCCGCGATGGTCACCGGCTTTCATCACGAAAGCGGGCGCTATTACGCAGGACTGCAAACGGCAGGCGCGTGCGTGACGATCGCGATTCTGCTGATGACGGCGAGGTTGCATGTCCCGAGGCGCGTCCTCGGCCTCGTCGGCTTCGGTTCGATCTGTATCGGCGGCGTTATCGCGGCAGCCAGCCCGGGAATTGCAGGGTACGTTTTCGGCTTCCTCCTGATCGTCGGATTCGACAAGATGTTCAACGTGTACATCCGGAGCACGCGGCAGAAGATCATCCCCGCGCGCGACTACGGCAAGACGACGGGAGTCGTCATCCTCCTCAACAACATGACACAGCCGCTCGCGGGCGTCGCGGTAGGCGCGTTCTCGACGCGTTTCGGACCAGACACGGTAATCATGGTGCTATCCGTGTGCATGGGTTGCCTCGGGTTGCTGGTCTCGCTCGCGCCCCGCATTCGAAAAGGCCACAGCCCCTCGTCGGCCTCGGTGTCATCACATGAAGGCTGATGCCATGATTGAACGATTCCCGCAATACTTCGAGCGCAGCGCGAGCAGCCGGCGAGACAAAGTCGCGCTGGTGGTCGACGGACGTTCGGCAACCTACGGCGAATTGCTGGACGTGATGTTGACGATAGCCGATACGCTTCACCGTCTCGGCATTCCCGCCGGCGCGCGCGTCGCGATCTATTCGGAGATGTCCGTGCATGCGGTGGCGGCTGCATTCGGCATCCTGAAGGCCGGATGCGTACTGGCATGCATCAGGCACACGATCGACACCGCCGAACTGGAGCAGCAGATCGCGGATTGCGGCGCCAGCGCGCTCGTGGCATCGCGATCGACCTCGCCCCGCATCGCGTCCCGTCATCGCGCGGTCACGATCGACGCGACCCGCGGCGACCTGTCGGAATATGTCGTCTGCTTCGCGGCCGACGGCGCATCCGAAGCGGGCAATCCCTCCATGGATGACGCAGCAACGATCTTCTACACATCCGGCTCGACCGGCGATTCGAAGGGCGTACTCGTCACGCACCGGAACATGATTGCCGCGTTCCGCTCGGTCTCCGGCTATCTCGCCAATAGCGAACGCGACATCGTGCTCAGTTTCTCCCCGGGCTTGAGCTCGGACTACGGCTTTTACAACACGGTCATGCCGCTGCTGTTCGGGGGCCGTGCCGTGGTCGAGACGGCGTTGCCAGCTTCAGCCGCCGCCATCGTCGACATCATCGAGCGATACGGCGTAACCGGCCTGCATGTCTTTCCGCCGGCGCTTTTCCGTCTGTGCGAATCGGGCGATCTGCCTGCCTCGAGACTGCAATCGCTGCGGTATGTCTCGACCAGCGGACAGGCGTTGCCCGACAAGTACATTCGCCTGCTCAGGCGTGCGCTGCCGGCTGTCCTGATCTACTGCAACTACGGTTCGACCGAGTGCAAACGCATCGCCTACCTGCCGCCCGCCGAACTCGATCGACGTATCGGCTCGGTCGGCAAAGCCATTCCGGGCATCAGAACCTACCTCGTCGGCAACGACAATGCGCTCGTGGTCCAGCCCTGGCAGGTCGGTGAACTGGCGGTAGCCGGCGATCTGCTGATGGAGAAATACTGGAGGCGCGAAAGCGATACCGCCCGCGTCATTCGCAAAGGATGTTTCGGTGAATCGCGCGTGTTCATGACCGGTGATCTGTTCGCGATGGACGAGGACGGATTCCTGTTCTTTCAATGCAGGAAGGGCGACCTGTTCACTCGAGACGGCGTGCCGGTGAATCCGCGCGCCGTCGAGCGGCTATTGCTCGACCACGAATCCGTTGCGGAAGCGCTCGTCGTACCGGTTTCTCGGTCAGACGGCGCACGCGTCCCCAAAGCCTATGTCGTTCCGGCTGCGATATCTGCGGCCAACGCAATCGAGCTGCTCGATCATTGTCGCCGCCATCTGGATTCCGCCGCGGTTCCGGCAAGCATCGACTTCCTGCGAGCGCTGCCAAGAACGTTCGGCGGCAAAGTGTCCGCCCAGGGTTTGAACTGATACCACATGCGAAGAGGCCAACCATGACGTCAAGCGGAATCGAGGACGGCGCGGAGCAATACCTGGAAAGCGCGCCGATGATCCGGATGGCAAGTTATTTTCACAGCCTTGCGACGGGCGCGACGCAGGTGCCGAAGCAATCGGTCGCGAGCCGCATCCGCCATTTGCTGCGCGATCCGGACGTGCTTGCGTATCACGACCTGATGGTCGCCGAAGCCGGGCCGCTGTTCACGCATTTTCTTGCCAGCGTGCCAGCCATACTGGAGGAAATGTCGCGCGTCGGCGTCGCGCTCACGCGGTATTCCGAACGTCGCAGGCAGCACGCGGATCAGCACTTCGAGTTTTACGAAGTCGATGCCTTCGACGGCACCAACGGCAGAACGCTGGCAAAACGATCGAACGGCCTGATCCGCACTTTCACGAACTCGCCCAATCCGGCCAACGAAACGGCGTTCAACCAGTTCGCCAATCACGACTTCTCGACGTTCCACCCGCAGGCATTCGCCCACGTCACCCCTCGGCTGTTCCGGGAGCATGCGCGCCTCGACCGCTTCTCCGGCACTTTCGACTACATCTACGAGACTGCCGCATTTCAGTTCTATGGCGTGGATCGCGCGGACCAGATTCGTCATGTCGCGCGTCTGCTCAAGCCGAACGGATTGATCTTCTTCCTCGAGAAGCTCAACTGCGATTCGCTCGACGAGTACGACAAGCGCGAGAGCGTCAAGGACGAACTGCACAAGAGTCATTACTTCAGCCGCGAGGAAATCGACTGGAAGCGCAACCAGATGCTTTCGCAGATGCAAAACGGACAGGTGACGTTCGATACGCTCGTCGCGTCGATCCACGAGCAGTTCGAACATGTCTATCTGCTCTGGAACGGGACGAATTTTCACGAGTTCGTCGCCTCCAACGACGCACGATCGATCGAGGAATTCGTCTCGCTGCTCGGCGAACCCTGCATCGAGCCCGTGTTCTGCTTCGATCACCCCGTACCGCGCAGAGTGGCCGGGCCGCGAGGAGACGCGACGTGATGCAGCTGCATGATGACCTCCTGTCAATGGATACGATCCGGTCATGCGTGGACGGGCTCGAACTCGAGCGCACGCAGATCGGCCGACGCATCGAACAACTGCTCCCACGCTGGCAGGCTCGCGCACAGGCGGCCGATCAGTTCGCGCGCCTGTCGCCCGAGACAATGGCCGAACTGCACGACGCCGGGCTCCTCCACCTGCTGACACCGCGCCGCTACGGCGGATTGCAACAGGACTTCCCGACACTTGTCGAAGCTGCGCGGCTCGCAGCCACCGCGTGCGCGTCCACGGCCTGGATGTTAAGTGTCGTCGGCGGACATGTGACGACTGCGGCGCGCCTGCCCGCCGCCTGTCAGGACATCATCTTCGCGAACGGGCCGCGACAGCTGTTCGCGACGGCCACGGTTCAGAACGGCACGTTCGTCAGGGACGGCAGCGGATTCCGGTTGAACGGCATCTGGCGCTACAGCTCGGGCATCGATCACGCAACCTGGGTGATCGTCTCGGCACGACTCAGCGGGACGGACGCACCGGAGGCCCAGGAGATCTTCAAGGTCGTGGTTCGACGCGAAGACGTCCGTGCGCTCGACACGTGGCACGTGTCCGGCATGCGCGCGACAGGTTCCAGGGATATTGCATTCGACAATCTGTACGTATCGGACGAGTGGATCTTCGCTCGTTCGAACTATTTTGGCCCGCATCCCGCCGGCGCCGACCTGCATCCCGACGCGTATCTGTACGACGTGCCGCTCATCCCGTACAGCACGACGTGGATCATCGGACCGATTCTAGGCTGCGCACAGGGCGCGTACCGGCACTGCATCAATACGCTCCGCAGCCGCGGAAGAAGCTGCGACGCGATGCTTTGCGGGCACATCGCGAAAAGCGACGCGGAGCTCACCTGCGCGGGTCGTCTCTACGACGTGCTGGTCCGCACCTTGCACACGGCCGGCACCGCGCGGCGCGCGGTGTCGCCTGCCGAGACGGTCCGCATCAGGCGTGATCGCGCATTCATCGCGCAGCTTTGCGTCGACGCGATCCGACGACTGATCGGCAGCATGGGCACCGCCGCGGCATTCGACGCCCATCCTGCACAACGTCACTGGCGCGACCTGCAGGTCATGGCATCGCACATCGACGTCGGCTGGGACGCGGCGGCTGTTGCGTATGGCGGCCACGCGATCACGCATTCGACGGGCACCTCCCGCGATTCCCCGCCGGTGTATCAATGAATACCATAGCGCCGGACGACGAAACGGAGATGATCGACATGAACCGGGACGCGATATTCCGCGGAATTGCCGATGCGCTGGGACTCGCCGTAGACGACGACTTTGGTGCGGCCGGGCGGTACGCTCCGCTCATGCGCTGTGACAACCAGATCTTCGTCAGTGGACAAATTCCGAAGCTTAACGGCGAAATCACCATTCGCGGTTTGATCGGATCGGAAGTGTCGGTGGACAATGGTCGGCGCGGCGCGATGATCTGTGCCGCACGCTGCATCGCGCTATTACAACGGTCACTCGGCACCCTCGATCGGGTCCGGGCAGTTCCGCGCATCGGCGTCTACATGCAAAGCGACCCCGCATTCGAAGAGCACAGTGCCGTCGCCGATGGCGCATCGGAGGTGGTGTATTCCGTGTTCGGCGAAGCGGGCGTACACGCCAGAACGTCACTCAGCGCATTCCGGCTGCCTCGATACGCTGCGGTCGAAGTGGATCTGGTTGCATTCGTCTGGCAGGATTCCGCTGAAGGCGGCCTCACGGCGAGGGGTAAGGCGCAGACGTAAAATTCCAAAAAATTGCGCGGGTTAAAGCGGATTATTCCAAGGCGCTTTCATCATCAATTCAAAGACAACTTATTGAGACCGCGGACATCTTTTCTGAGAGACAACAACACCACCTCCCACCATCGCCAGCCCTCCCCCTCCCCCGTACCGGCAATCGTCAAACCAACTGTACCGGTACTGTACCGCAAACCGTCGCTAAACTGACCTCCATCCCAGTCTCGAACCGAATGGAGAATCCGCGATGGAATTCCTCACCCTGAGCGCGCTGCCCGCCGGCATGCTGTTCGCGCTCGTCACGTCGATCACGCCCGGCCCGAACAACACGATGCTGCTCGCATCCGGCGTGAATTTCGGTTTCCGCCGCACGATGCCGCACCTGTTCGGCATCAGTATCGGCGTCGCGATCCTGATGCTCTGCGTCGGCTTCGGCCTCGGCGAAGCGTTCAGGCGCCTGCCGCTGCTGTACACGATCCTCGAAGCCGCAAGCGTCGCGTACCTGCTCTATCTCGCCTGGCGCATCGGCACGTCGGGCGAAGTGAAGGCGCACGGCGCCAAGCCGCGACCGATGACGTTCATCGAAGCCGCCGCGTTCCAGTGGGTCAACCCGAAAGCCTGGATGATGGTGCTGACCGCCGCGACGACGGTCCGTCTGTCCGCCGACTACGGCATGAACGCCGCGTGGATGGCCGTCGTGTTCATCCTGATCGGCTTTCCGTGCATCAGCCTGTGGGCCGCGTTCGGCCTCGGCCTGCGCCGCTTCCTGTCGAACCGCCGCGCGTTGCGCGTCTTCAACGTGACGATGGCCGTGCTGCTGATCCTGTCGCTGTATCCGCTCATCGCGCACCTGCTGCCGCAGTGAGCGCTCACAGCGCGCCCGTTGAGATTCATGTGATGCAGGCGTACCCTTTCGGTACGGGCGCGCGCAGCCGCTTCGCGGTTGCGCCGCTGCTGTCGGGAGAAAGCCGATGAAGCCAATGCTGAGGACGGGCGAGCACATCGAGGGGATGCACTGGGTCGCCGAGTATCGCCCGCTCACGCACGACATCCGCGTGCTGCGCGAGAATATCGAAGTCGGCACTTACTGCGCGCCGCCCACGCTGTTCGGCGAAGAGGAAGAGATGGGCGCCGCGAACCTCGCCGATCATCGCGGCCGGGAGGCCGCGCTGCGCGCGTATCTGCGCAACTTCGTCAAGGAACACGACGCGGAGGAATAGCGGCGCGAAGGGCGCCGCTCACAGAGGGCCGGCGCATCGCACCGGCCCGCGCTTCGCTCAATGCCCGAGCGACTCGATCTTGCCTGCCGGCTGCACGACGCCATGCGGCCGCGCCATCTGCTTGATCAGCAACGCGATGCACGCGAGCACGCCCGCGACGGCGATCGTCGCGAACACGCCCGCGAACGTGAAGTGCCGGCGCGTCAGTTCGGCGACGAGGAACGACCCGGCAATCCCGCCGAAGCGGCCGACGCCGAGCATCCACGCAACACCCGTGCCGCGCCCCTCGGTCGGATAGAACGCGGCGGCAAGCGCCGGCATCGACGATTGCGCGGTGTTCATCAGCACGCCGGCCACGAACACGACCAGCACGAGCAGCCCGACGTTGCCGGCCGCCTGCCCGATCGCATACACGCTCACCGCCGTCAGCGCATAGCACACGGCGATCACGCGGTTCGCGTTGAAGCGGTCCATCAGCACGCCGCACAGCACGGCGCCCACGCCGCCGAGCGGGAACAGCGCCGAGATCAGCGTCGCGCTCTTCGGCGTCAGGCCGGCATCCTTCAGCAGGATCGGCATCCAGTTGATCGACGCGTAGAAGATCACGAGGCCCATGAAGTACGCGATCCACAGCATCACGGAGCCGACGATGTAGGAGCGCGACAGCACGACGCCGAGCCCCTTGCCGCCCGTCTGCGGCGCGGCTTCGGTCATCGCGAACGAGCCGGCATTCAGCGCGTCGCGCGAGATGCGCGCGAGCGTTGCACGGATCTTGTCGACAGCGTGGCCGCTCGCGACCATGAAGCGCACCGATTCCGGCATCTTCAGCAGCAACAGCACGCCGAGCAGCAGCGGCGTCACGCCGCCGAGCATCAGCACGCTGCGCCAGCCGAAATGCGGAATCATCCACGCGGCCAGGAAACCGCCGAACGCGGCACCGAGCGGGAAGCCGCAGAACATCAGGTTGATCACGGTCGCGCGGCGCTTGTCCGGACAGAATTCGCCCATCATCGTGACCGCGTTCGGCATCGCCGCGCCGAGCCCGACGCCGGTGATGAAGCGCAGGATCGTCAGGTGTCCGATGGTCGTCGAGAACGCGGACACGAAACACGCAACGCCGAACAGGAATACCGAGCCGAGCAGCAGCGAGCGGCGCCCGAGCCGGTCGGACAGCGGGCCCGACACGAGCGCGCCGCACGCGAGGCCGAACAGCGCGGCGCTCAGCACGGGCGCGAGATCGGGCTTGGTCAGGTTCCATTCGCCGAGCAGCGACGGCGCAATGAAGCCGATCGCGGCCGTATCGAAGCCGTCGAGCAGCACGATCACGAAACACATGAGGAACACGAGCCACTGAAAGCCGCCGAACGGCTGCTCGTTGATGAAGGTCTGGACATCGACCGTGGTTGCGCGATTCATCGCGAGTCTCCTGTGTCGACCGGAGTTGGCGCTTCAGCGCTTACTCCGGTCCCATATATGTATGAGCAATACGGCATGGCAGCCGCGCCCTTCCTTTGTTCGCCCACCGGCCATCCGGTGCGCCGCGCGCCGATACTCTGCCGGCGCGTTCATCGATCCCGTCGTCGACGGCCCGCTTGGGACAGCGGGCCACACGATCGGTTGCGGTCGCCCTCAGCCGACCACTCCTGACCGGCCGTCTTACGCGGCCGTCCTAGGCGGCCCCGTCCTGTTCCTTGAAAATCTTGTCCGCGAGATGGAACGCGGAATTCGCGGCCGGCACGCCGCAATAGATCGCGGTCTGCAGCAGCACTTCCTTGATCTCGTCGCGCGTCACGCCGTTGTTGCGCGCGGCGCGCAGATGCAGCGCCAGTTCCTCGCCGCGGTTCAGCGCCACCATCATCGCGATGGTCAGCAGGCTGCGCGTATGGCGCGGCAGGCCGTCGCGCGTCCAGATCTCGCCCCATGCATAGCGCGTGATCAGGTTCTGGAATTCGTCGGTCACCTCGGTGCGGTTCTCGAGCGAACGGTCGACGTGCGCATCGCCGAGCACCGCGCGGCGCACCTTCATCCCTGCTTCGTAACGTTCCTGGTCGTCCATCGCCGGTGCCTCACGCAGTCAGGAAATCGAGCAGCGCGCGGTTGAAGCCGCCGGTGCACTCGATGTTCGAAATGTGCGCGGCGTCGAATTCGACGTGAAGCGCACCGGGAATCGCGGCAGCCAGCGCTCGGCCCTGGTCGGGCGGCGTCGACATGTCCTTCGCGCCGGTCACGACGAGCACCGGCAGCGCGATGCCTTTCACCTCTTCACGAAGGTCGGCCGCGTTCAGCGCGTCGCAGTTCGCCGCGTAGCCGTCCTTGTCGGTATGCACGAAGGTGTCGCGGATCGCGTCGAACAGGCGCGGCTCGCGTTCGACGAACGCGTCGGTGAACCAGCGCGGCAGCACGGCGTCGGCAAGCGCAGCCATGCCTTCGGCGCGCGCCTTCTGCGCACGCGGCGCCCACACTTCCGGCGAGCCGATCTTCGCGGCGGTGTTCGACAGCACCGCACGAACGATACGCGACGGGTAGCGCGCGGCCAGCGCGGCGCCCGTCAGCCCGCCCATCGAGATCCCGCAGAAATGCGCGCGCGCGATGCCGACGTGGTCGAGCAGGCCGATCACGTCGCCCGCGAGCTGGTCGATCGTGTACGAACCGGCCGGCGCGTCGGAATGGCCGTGGCCGCGCGTGTCGTAGCGCAGAATGTTGAAATGCTGCGTGAGCGGACGGATCTGCGGCGCCCACATCTGCAGGTCGGCGCCGAGCGAGTTCGAGAAGACGAGCCACGGCGCGTCGTCACGCGCGGCACGGTCGATCCGGTAATGCAGTTTCACGCCGTTGACAGTGGCGAAAGGCATCAATGTTCTCCTGGTTGGGTCGTACCCGCATGCAGCGCGAGCACGGCGTCGACATAGGCCTGCGCCTCGCCGACGTAATGTGCGGGATCGAGCAGCCGCGCGAGCGCGTCGCGCGACAGGTGGGCGGACACGGTTGCATCGGCGGCGAGCACGTCGAACAGCGTCGCGCCGGTGCGCACGGCTTCCTTCGACGCATGCTCGACGACGTGATGCGCATCGAGCCGGCCGATCCGGTCGCCAAGCGCGAGCATCACGGCTTCGCCGAGGATCAGCCCGTGCGTCAGGTCGAGGTTCGCGGCAAGGCGTTCGGTATTGACGTCGAGGCTCGCGACGATCTGCGCGATCTGCGCGAGCGCGCCGCCCGTCAGCCGCGCGAGGTCGGGCAGCGCATCCCATTCGGCCTGCCAGCCGCCGAGCGCGCGCTCGTGCTCCTGGACCATCCCCGCGAACACGGTCGCGACGAGGTTCGGCGCGCGTACGGCGGCGGTCAGCACGGCCGCGCAGCCGACCGGGTTGCGCTTGTGCGGCATCGTCGACGAGCCGCCCTTGCCGGCGGCGGCCGGCTCGCCGAGTTCGCCGACTTCGGTCTGCATCTGCAGCGACACGTCGCGCGCGATCTTGCCGAGCGTACCCGTCAGCATCCCGAAGCATGATGCGGCTTCCGCGATGCGGTCGCGCTGTGTATGCCACGGCACGGCCGGCACGGCGAGCTTCAGGTCGGCCGCGAGTGCGGCCGTGACGCCACGCGCGTGCTCGCGCAGGCTCGCGAGCGTACCGGCCGCGCCGCCGAATTGCAGCACCAGCACGCGCTCGCGCAATTCGGCGAAGCGCGCGCGATGGCGCAGCAGCGCATCGAGCCATTGGGCGAATTTCAGGCCGAGCGTGATCGGCAGCGCCTGCTGCAGCCAGGTGCGGCCGATCATCGGCGTCGCGCGATGCGTGCGTGCGAGCGCCGCGAGCGATGCGCACGCCTGGTCGAGCATCGGCTCGAGCACGTCGAGCGTGTCGCGCAGCTGCAGCACGGTGGCGGTATCGATGATGTCCTGGCTCGTCGCGCCCCAGTGCACGAATTTCGCGGCCTCGGGGTCGTCGGCCTTCACTTGCGCGGTGAGCTGCTTGACGAGCGGAATCGCGAGATTGCCGCCAAGCGCCGCGCCGTGCGCGAGCGCGTCGGCGTCGAGCCGGCTTGCGTCGCACGCCCGTTCGATCGGCGCGACCGCGGCGGCGGGAATCACCTGCTGCGCGGCGAGCGCGCGCGCGAGCGCGGCCTCGACGTCGAGCATCCGCTGGATCGTCGCGCGCGGCGACCAGATCCGGTTGAGCGGCTCGGTGCCGCAGATGAGGGAGGTCAGGCGGGCGCTGTCTTCGAGCATGGCATCAGATTGGGGAAACGGCGTGCGCCTATTGTCCACCCAAGCGCGCCGGCGTGCGCTCGATCGCGCGCGCCGGCACGCCTGCGGTTCAGGCAGCGGCCTTTTGCGTCGCGTCGATCAGCGGCACGCCGGTCAGCTTCTGCAGTTCGTCGAACGACAGGTCGGTGAAGATCTCGCTCACCGCGAGGCCGTCGGCCGTCACGTCGAGCACGGCGAGATCCGTATAGATACGGCTCACGCATTGCACGCCGGTGACCGGATACGAGCACTGCGCGACGATCTTGCTCTCGCCCTGCTTCGTCAGGTGCTCCATCATCACGAACACCTGCTTCGCGCCGATCGCGAGGTCCATCGCGCCGCCGACGGCAGGAATCGCATCGGGTGCGCCCGTATGCCAGTTCGCGAGATCGCCGTTCGCGGACACCTGGAACGCGCCGAGCACGCAGTAGTCGAGGTGGCCGCCGCGCATCATCGCGAACGAATCGGCGTGGTGAAAATACGCGCCGCCGGTGAGCAGCGTCACGTGCTGCTTGCCGGCGTTGATCAGTTCGTCGTCTTCTGCGCCGGGCGCGGGCGCGGGGCCCATGCCGAGCAGGCCGTTCTCGCTGTGCAGGAAGATTTCCTTGCTCGGGTCGAGGTGGTTCGCCACCAGCGTCGGGACGCCGATGCCGAGGTTCACGTACGCGCCTTCGGGGATGTCCTGCGCGACGCGCTTGGCCATTTCATCGCGGGTCAGTCGTTTCATCTGGATATCTCCCTCAAGCGGCTTGCGATGCAGCGTGTTCGGCGGCCAGCTCGGCCGCATGGGCGGCCTGCGGCACCTCGACGATGCGCTGTACGAAAATGCCCGGCGTCACGATGTGTTCCGGGTTCAGCGCGCCGAGCGGCACGACTTCCGACACCTGCACGATCGCGACCTTCGCGGCGCTGGCCATGATCGGCCCGAAGTTGCGCGCGGTCTTGCGATACACGAGATTGCCCCAGCGATCGCCCTTGTACGCCTTCACGAGCGCGAAATCGGCGTGGATCGGCGTCTCGAACACATACGGCTTGCCGTCGATCACGCGCGTTTCCTTGCCTTCCGCGAGCTTGGTGCCATAACCCGTCGGCGTGAAGAAGCCGCCGATGCCGGCGCCCGCCGCGCGGATGCGCTCAGCGAGGTTGCCCTGCGGCACGAGCTCCAGCTCGATCTCGCCCGCGCGGTACAGCGCGTCGAACACCTGCGAGTCGCTCTGGCGCGGGAACGAGCAGATGATCTTGCGCACCTGTTTCGCCTTGAGCAGCGCCGCCAGACCCGTCTCGCCGTTGCCCGCGTTGTTGTTGACGATCGTCAGGTCGCGCGCGCCCTGTTCGATCAGCGCGTCGATCAGCTCGGACGGCATGCCGGCCGTGCCGAAGCCGCCGATCATGATTGTCGCGCCATCGTGGATGTCGGCAACCGCCGACTGAAGCGATTCGAAAATCTTGTTGACCATGTCTCTTCCTGATACGAACCCGCGGCACGATGCGCGGCCTGTCGAGGGGGCACGCGCGTGCCGCGTGCCGCGCCGGGCCGATTTCGACCCGGGCATTTGTTCGCCAATCGAACCTAGATTCGATTGGCGAACGATGGGCCGATCATAGAGTCGCGCACAGCGCGTTGTCAAGGCGGGTTGCCTCGGGGGTCCCTGCATCGTCGAACGGCAGCCCGACGTAGTTTTCGGCGAGCGACTGCGCGGCGGCCCGCGAGCGCGTCACGTATTTCAGCTCGGCAAACTTCAGGCGATTGACGAACGGCGAATCCTCCGGCGACGAATGCAGCATGTTCGTCATGAAGTACGAGAAGTGCTCGGCGCGCCACACGCGCTCGAGGCAGGTCGCCGAATACGTGTCGAGCGGCGTCGCATCGCCCGTCCGGTAGCGCGCGCCGAGCGCGCGGGACAGCGCGCGGACGTCGGCGACCGCAAGGTTCATCCCCTTCGCGCCGGTCGGCGGCACGATGTGCGCGGCGTCGCCGGCAAGGAACAGCCGGCCGTGCTGCATCGTCTCCGACACGAAGCTGCGCATCGGCGTCACGCTTTTCTGCGTGATCCGGCCCTCGGTCGGCGTCCAGCCCGTGTCGTTCGAGAAGCGCGTGTGCAGTTCGTCCCAGATCCGCGCGTCGGACCATTCGGCGAGGTCCTCGTCGGGCTTGCACTGCAGGTACAGGCGCGTGACGGTCGGCGAGCGCATCGAGAACAGCGCGAAGCCGTTGTCGTGATGCGCGTACACCAGTTCGTCGAGCGACGGCGCCGCGTCGGCGAGGATGCCGAGCCATGCGAACGGGTAGACGCGCTCGAACGTGTTCAGCCGCTCGGCCGGGATCGTCTGGCGCGCGATGCCGTGGAAGCCGTCGCAGCCGGCGATGTAGTCGCAGTCGATGCGGTCCGCGCGGCCGTCCGCGTGCTTGAACGTGACGAACGGGTGCTCGCCTTCGACGTCGTGCAGCGCGACGTCGCTGACTTCGAAGTGCATCGGGTGGCCGTGCTCGACACCGGCCGCGATCAGGTCGCGCACGACTTCATGCTGGCTGTAGACGGTGATCGCGCGGCCGCCGGTCAGCTCGGACAGGTCGATGCGGTGGCGCTGCCCGGAGAACAGCAGCTCGATCCCGTGATGTTCGAGCCCTTCGCGGCGCATCCGGTCGCCAAGGCCGGCTTCATTCAGCGTATCGACCGTGCCCTGCTCCAGCACGCCGGCACGGATGCGGTTCTCGCAGTATTCGCGCGAACGCGCTTCGACGAGGACGGAATCGACGCCTTGCAGGCGCAGCAGATGGGAAAGCAGAAGGCCGGACGGACCGGCGCCGATGATCGCGACTTGGGTGCGCATTGTTCGTCTCCTGAACATTGGTTCGAGTAATGGAACACATTTGAGCGCTTTCCCGACTATGCGGCAACGCGATTCAGGAGATATGTTGTATACGTTTTGAAGATATTGGCCCGATGATGGATTCGCTCGATCTGAACCTCATTCCCTACCTCGTCGCGCTCGACGACACGCGCAACGTCAGCCGCGCCGGCGACCTGCTCGGCGTGAGCCAGCCACGCGTGAGCACGGCGCTCGGCCGGCTGCGCGAGTATTTCGGCGATCCGCTGTTCGTGCGCACGTCGCGCGGGATGGAGCCGACGCCGCGCGCGCTCGCGCTGCTGCCGGCCGCACGCGACGCGCTCGCGCAGATCGAGCGCGGCCTCGTCGCGCCGCACGACTTCGATCCGGCCGCGAGCACGCATACGTTCTCGATCGCGCTGTCGGACGTCGGCGAGATCGTGTTCCTGCCGAAGCTGCTGCAGGCGTTCGCGACGCGCGCGCCGCACGCGAACCTGCGTTCGGTCTCGCTCGCGCACGACGAAGTCGGACGCGGCCTCGAAGCCGGGTCGATCGATCTCGCGGTCGGCTACTTCCCCGATCTGGACGGCAACAACTTCTTCCAGCAACGGTTGTTCACGCACCGGTTCGTCTGCCTGATGCGCCGAGGCCATCCGCTCGAACAGACGCCGCCGTTCACGGTCGAGCAGTTCCTCGCGTGCGGGCATGCGGTGGTGCGCGCCGAAGGGCGCAGCCAGGAAGTGCTCGAGAAATACCTGGCGAAGCAGCGCATGCAGCGCCGCGCGGTGCTCGAGACGCCGCACTTCATGAGCCTGCCGTTCATCCTGAGCCGCACCGATCTGATCGCGACGGTGCCGCATGCGATCGGCTATGCGTACGCAGCCGAGCATGCGTTCATCGTGCCCGTCGAGCCGCCGCTCGCGTTGCCGCGCTTCGACCTGAAGCAGCACTGGCATCGCAAGTACCACAACGATCCGCGCACCGCGTGGCTGCGCGGCGTGGTCGCGTCGCTGTTCAACGACGAGCAGGACGAATGGCCGAAGTGAGCGCCAGGGCCTGTTCGAGCTAGCACGCACGACCCGCGAAAGCATGAAACAATTGCCGGATATCGGCCGCCGCAGGCGGCCTTCGATGGAGTCACTACATGGGTAAAAAATCCGCACGGCCCGAGCAGGCCGCATCCCGGCCGAGCCGCGAAGAAGCAGAGGCCGCCGTCCGCGTGCTGTTGCGCTGGGCCGGCGACGATCCCGCACGCGAAGGCCTGGTCGACACGCCCGCGCGCGTCGTGCGCGCGTACGAGCAGTTCTTCGCCGGCTATGCGGTGGAGCCGCGCGACATCCTCGCGCGCACGTTCAGCGAAGTCGACGGCTACGACGAGATGATCGTGCTGAAGGACATCCGCTTCGAGAGCTACTGCGAGCACCACATGGTGCCGATCATCGGCCGCGCGCACGTCGCGTATCTGCCGAACCATCGCGTGGTCGGCATCTCGAAGCTCGCGCGCCTCGTCGACGCGTTCGCGAAGCGCCTGCAGATCCAGGAAAAGATGACCGTGCAGATCGCCGATACGCTGTTCGACGTGCTGCAGCCGAAGGGCGTCGGCGTGATCCTCGAAGCCGCGCACCAGTGCATCTCGACGCGCGGCGTGCACAAGCCGGGCGTCGAGATGGTCACGTCGCGCATGCTCGGTTCGTTCCGCACCGATCCGTCGACGCGGCGCGAATTCCTGTCGATCGTTGCCAATCCTTCTTCAGTCAACCTGACGAATACGTAATGGAGTCGACGAAGCAAACGGCGCATGCGCCCGTCGTGCTCGTGACCGGCGCCGCGCGCCGGGCCGGGCGCGCGTTCGCCGAGTATTTCGCCGCGCACGGCTATCGCACCGCGGTGCACTACGACCGTTCGGCCGATGCCGCACGCGCGGCGGCCCGCGCGATCGCCGAGCGCGGGCACGATTCGATCGCGCTGCAGGCCGACCTGTCGGATGCCGCGCAGATCACTTCGCTGATCGACCAGGTGTATGCGCGCTTCGGGCGCCTCGACGTGCTCGTCAACAACGCGTCGGTGTTCTGGCAGGACCATTTCCCGAGCTTCGATCTCGCGGCGTTCGACCAGGCATGGGCCGTCAACTGCCGCGCGCCGATCCTGCTCACGCGCGCGTTCTATGAACGGGCGCGTGCCGCCGGCACGCAGGGTGTCGTCGTGAATGTGGTCGACCAGAAGATCAAGGAAAACTTTCACCGCGACCATTTCAGCTACACGGTCGCAAAGGCCGCGCTCGGCAACCTCACGCAGATGCTCGCGCTGTCATGCGCGCCCGTGCTGCGCGTGAACGCGGTATTCCCGGGGCTGATGCTGCCGAGCGACGACCAGACGCAGGCCGACTTCGAACACGCGAGCCGCGCATCGACGCCGCTCGCGCGCATCGCGGGCCCCGACGACGTCGCGAGCGCGATCCTGCTGCTAACGGGCAACGCCTACAACGGCGTGGATTTCGTGGTGGATGCGGGGCAGAACCTGATCCGCGTCGACCAGGACGTGCTGTACAAGCACCGCTCGCCCGCCGGCAAGCGCTGATGCACGCGCAGCGGCGGCCGGCGGCCGCGCGCCGCGTTACGGCTTCTCGGCGCTGCCGCCTTCGCGGGCCCTGGTCTGCGCGACGCTCGTGCCGGGCGGCACGCTGTGCGTGAGCCACACGTTGCCGCCGATCACCGAGCCGCGCCCGATCGTCACACGGCCGAGAATCGTCGCACCCGCATAGATCACCACGTCGTCCTCGACGATCGGGTGCCGTGCGTTGCCCTTGACCAGCGCACCTTCGCCATCGGCAGGGAAGCTCTTCGCGCCGAGCGTGACGGCCTGGTACAGGCGCACGCGCTCGCCGATGATCGCCGTCTCGCCGATCACGACGCCGGTGCCGTGGTCGATGAAGAAGCTCGGGCCGATCCGTGCACCGGGGTGGATGTCGATGCCGGTGGCCGAGTGGGCGATTTCATTGATGAAGCGCGCGAGCAGCGGCACGCCGAGCTGGTGCAGCGCGTGCGCGAGCCGGTGGTGCATCATCGCCAGCACGCCCGGATAGCACAGCAGGATCTCGGTGATGTGCTGCGCGGCCGGATCGCCTGCGTACGCGGCCTGGATGTCGCTGACGAGCAGCGCGCGGACCGCCGGCAACTGCCGGCCGAACTCGCGCGCGATCTCGAACGCGCGCTCGTCGAGTTCCGCGAACGGCGTGTCCGCATGCTCGGGCAGGAACGGCAGCGCGCGGCGAATCTGCTCGCACAGCACGCGCAGCGTGCTTTCGAGCGTGTGGCCGACGTAGTAGTCGACGCTTTCGTCGGTGAGATCCGGCGCGCCGTAATGCGTCGGAAACATCGACGCGCGCAGGCCGGTCACAATCTTGCAGATCGCATCGCGGGACGGCAGTTCGCGGATGCCGCGCGGATGGCGCGTGCGATGGAGTTCCTCGCGCGACTCGCGCAAGCCGGCTACGATTTCTTCGAGGCCCCACTGGCGGACGGGTGATGTCGACATATGCAAATGCAGGCGGCCGCGCTCGGTCGCACGGCCGCTAATAAAGTGACGGGTTCCGCAAGATTACCGCGTTTTTTGTCCGGGAGCGGCACACCGGGGGATCGGCCGGACGGCCGACGATGCAGGAAACGCGATGGCGTCAGATCACGATGCTGCTCGCGTCGATCCAGCGCACGGCCCAGTCGCGTGCGTGCGCGATCGCGGCGCCTTCGTCGTTGAACTGGAGCTCGGTCGGGAAAAAACGGTTCGCAACCAACTCCCCGTCGCTCGATCGGGAGATCACGACGTAGGGCTTGAACGAACCGTCACTGGCGCGCGCGGGCGCGCAATTCAACAGATAACCGCGGTGCGTGAAGGCAGTAGTCGCTTGCATGAATCCGCCACCTCTAGTCCCTTGTTTGTTGTTCACTACCCGTCTTTAAGGGTGCTGCGGCGCCCCGGCGCGGGCAGAGGCGGCGAGATCGCATCCCCTGTCGCCGCTTCGCAGGAAAAGAATCATACTCTGTAGAAAACGCGTCTTCTAGCTGAAATAAATCATGACAAATCAGTGCGCGTCGCGCGACCGCGGCGGTCGCCCGCGCGCCTTTTCCCGTCGTACCCGGAACGGGATTTGCTTCGATCCGAAGCGCTTCGCCGCCAGGAGAGCCGTGATGGAATCATCCGGTCAAACAGGTCATTTGCATCCGCACAGCGTCGAGCTCGACAACGACGACACCCACGACAGCACGGTCGACACCGACGGCAAGAACCGCGAGGCGTGGCTTCTCGCCGGCGGCGGGCCGATCTCGCCCGACCAGATCACGGGCAGCAACGCGTCGCTCGTCGATTCGATGCCCGAAGCCGGCGACGGCCTCGCCGGTTTCGACAGCCGCGCCGGCGGCAACCATCCGGCGTTCGCGCTACGCGCGGGCTACGTGATGATCGAGAAAGGCTTCGCCGCGCCGTCGCCCGCGGACGATGCGCAGTTCGGCCCCGTCCACCGGATGTACGGCAGCGCGTACTGGCCCGGCCACGGACGGCGGCCGGAACGCGTGATCGAGTTGACGGCCGTACCGAGGTAGCCGGCGCGGCGTTTGAATCGATCGTTCGTTTGCGGATCGGCATCGGTCGACGATCGATGCCGGCGGATTGGCGCGCGCGACGGGTGCGCAAGCGAACGATTCCGCGCGTCGGCATCGGCGGTTTCATGCATGCCGCGAATCGCGCCGACGCACATGCGTTGATCGAAGTCATGTCGAAACGGCGCGGTTGCGATTGAATGACGATGCGCGTGGTTCATCGGCGCGGCTGTTGCACCGTGTCGGTGCGGCATGCACGCGCCGCGATGCGTGCACCTGTGCAACGCGCGATTCCGATACCCGCGCATCCGTTCCCGGCGACGATGCGGTCTTCATCCACCATCGCTCGGAGCCGGCTGTCGCGAACCGCGCGGCGGCCACGCGAACGACGGATGCGACGCAGCCATGCGATACGCGCCGCGCAGTGCGGCATGCATCGCGCGCATGGCCGTGCGCCGCGGTGCCGGAGGCGCTGCTGTAGCACGGCAGGACAGGCACCGCACTGCGAAGTCCCCGCCATTGGTTTACCCTGCCTCGCAGCATTGCTCAGACTGATCGGCCATCCGGCCGACTTCGTTTCAACCCGCCACTCGGAGACACTATGTACAAGCGTATTCTGGTTGCCGTCGACGGCAGCAACACGTCCCGCCATGCGTTCGATGCCGCGCTGGCGCTCGCGAAAGCACACGGCGCCGAGCTGCAACCGTTCTACGTCGTCGAGAACGCCGCGATCTACTACAACGTGCCGGGCTACGATCCGTCCGTGCTGCGCGATCAGCTCGTCGCGCAAGGCAACGAGCTCGCGAAGGATTTCACGAAGCTGATGCAGGCAGCGGGCGTGAAAGGCGATACGAAGCTGGCCGAAGCGACGTCGCTCAACGATGTGTCGCAGCTGATCCTCGAGGGCGCGAAGGCGTTCGGCGCCGATCTGCTCGTGCTCGGCACGCACGGCCGCCGCGGGTTCCGCCGTCTCGTGCTCGGCAGCATCGCCGAACAATGCGTGCGGCACGCGACGCTGCCCGTGCTGCTGATTCCGGCCGCCGCCAACACGGACGAGCAAGCCGCATGAACGGCGTTCGGCATCCGCGGCCGGTCGCGACGTTTTGTCACCCGACAGCGACAACTTGCGGTGGGACAATGATTCAGTCGATTCAACGCCGGAGTAAACGATCATGCTGACGCCCGTCGCCACACGTACCGCCGCCACGCCTCATGCCGGCAACTGGGCTCCTCGCCAGGCCGCGCACTGCTCGTCGTGCGCAATGCGGCACCTGTGCATGCCGCAGGGCCTGGCGCCCGAAGCGCTCAGCCGCCTCGAATCGGTCATCTGCGCGGCGCGCCCCGTCAAGCGCGGCGAAGCGCTGTTCCGCGAAGGCGACGCATTCGACAACCTGTACGCGGTGCGCTCGGGTTCGCTGAAAACCGTCGCCACGCGCCACGACGGCCGCGAACAGGTCACGGGCCTGCATCTCGCGGGCGAAGCGCTCGGCCTCGACGGCATCTGCGACGACACGCATCCGCGCACCGCGGTCGCGCTCGAAGACAGCTCCGTCTGCGTGATTCCGTACAGCGCGCTGAAGGCGCTGTGCTCGGAAGCCGGCTCGATGCAGTTGCGCATGCACAAGCTGATGAGCGAACAGATCGTGCGCGAAACGTCGCAGACGATGCTGCTCGGTTCGCTGAATGCCGAAGAACGTGTCGCCGCGTTCCTGCTCGACGTATCGTCGCGCTACCTGAAGCGCGGTTACTCGCCGTCGGAATTCAACCTGCGGATGACACGCGAAGACATCGGCAGCTACCTCGGCATGACGCTCGAAACGGTCAGCCGCACGTTGTCCAAGTTCCAGAAGCGCGGCCTGATCGAAATGCAGGGCCGTCATGTGCAGATCATCGACTTCGACGGCCTGCATCACGTCTGATCCCGCACGGCGCACGCATCTCGCGCGCCGCCCGCGTGACGTTACCGATCAGTCGAGAAACAGCGCGGCGCGCGCCTTCAGCGCCGCGCTGAAATCGTCGAGCCAGCCGATCGACAGACGCCAGCTCTGCCAGTAAAGATCGATGTCGACGGTGCGCCCGCGCGACATGTCGACCAGTTCGCCCGCCGCCAGCTGCCGGTCGACCATCCGGTCCGGGCACATCCCCCATCCCAATCCCGTTTCGCATGCGCGCAGATAGCCCGCGACGTGCGGTATCCAGTGCTGCGGCGGATCGAGATCCGCGCGCGTCACTCGCCGCATGAAACGCGCCTGCAGCCCGTCCTTCGGATTGAACATCACGCACGGCGCACGGCGCAGCGCATCGCGCGTGATGCCCGCGCCGAAATAGCGTTCGTAAAACGCCGGCGAGCACACCGCGCGATAGCGGATACGCCCGAGCCGCTCCGACCGGCATCCCTGGATCGGCTCGGCCTGCGCGGTCACGGCGCCCTGCACGCTGCCGTCGCGGATGCGCGCCGCCGTGTAGTCCTGGTCGTCGATCACGAGGTCGAGCAACGTTTCGCGCTCCGTGCAGAACGGCCCGACCGCGTCGATGAACCACGTCGCGACGCTGTCGTCGTTGACGGCCACGCGCAACATCGGCCATGCGCTCGCAATCTGGCCCGGCAGCGCCGGCATCCGGCCGCCCAGCTCGGCCTCGAGCAGTTGCACGCGCTCGGTATGCCGGCACAGCAGTGCGCCCGACGTCGTCGCGACGCACGGCTGCCCGCGCTTGACCAGCACGCTGCCGACGCGCTCCTCCAGAAGCTTCACGCGCTGCGACACCGCCGACGGCGTGACGTTCAGCTCCTTGGCCGCACGCTCGAACGAGCCGTACCGGATCACAGCCGCGAGCGCATCGAGCAGGGCGTAGTCGAGCATTAGATTTCCTTAATCCGCATTAGGTGAATTAGCTTCTCTTATTCTCATGCTGACCGCAGACTAGCGCTACACGATTCATCCGTCTACTGCTTCTACTGCTGTCACCACCATGAACTGGCTCGCTTTTTCCCACGGCGCCGCACTGTGCGCGTCGCTCATCGTCACCATCGGCGCGCAGAACGCGTTCGTGCTCCGCCAAGGCATCATGCGCTCGCATGTCGGCAAGATCGTGCTGCTGTGCGCGCTATCCGACATGATCCTGATCGGCGCCGGCGTCGGCGGCGCATCGGTGCTCGTCGAGCGTTATCCGACGTTCGTCCACGCGGTACTGTATGTCGGCCTCGCGTATCTCGCGTGGTTCGGCATCAACGCGCTGCGCCGCGCATTCAAGCCGGGCCACGCAACGCTCGACGTGCGCGGCGACGCGGTCGCGCCGCCGCCGCAGAGCGGGCTCGCGATCGTGCTAATGACGCTCGCGTTCACGTGGCTCAACCCGCACGTATATCTCGACACGTTCCTGCTGATCGGCACGGCCGGTGCGCGCGAGCCGGAAGGCGCACGGCTCGCGTTCGCAATCGGCGCGATGGCGGTCAGCGTCGTGTGGTTTCTCGGGCTCGGTTACGGTGCGCGATTGCTGGCGCCATGGTTCCGCAAGGCCGTTGCGTGGCGCGTGCTGGATGGCGCGATCGGCAGCATGGTGCTGTTTCTCGCGGCCGTGCAGTTGCGCTGACCGACTCGCCATCGCACGGGCGGCTGCTTGCCGCCTGGGCGCCGATCCGCTCCTGCGCCACGTCGGGGGCGTCCCGCCTTCCCGCCTGCTTCCGCCGACACGGCATCCCGCTTCCCGCAGCGCATCGCCGCCGCGAAATTCAGCTCCAGATCCAACGCAGTCGTACGGACCACCAACGTGACGGACGATGCGTCCGTCATCTGTCGCAGGCCGTCCATCATCGCGACGACGCACCGCCTGCACGAATCGAACCGATCGGCGAGAATGTCCGCTGTCCTGCGACAACGGTGGAACCGCACCGCGCACCCCGCCGTCTCGTCGCGCTCGACCTGGCCAATCGCGCAGTTCAATCCCGTCACCCCACCGATATCGGAGCAGAACATGGCACTACGCACTCTCGGCACGTCGAACATCCAGGTTTCGCCGCTCGCGTTCGGCGGCAACGTCTTCGGCTGGACCGTCGACGAAAACGCATCATTTTCGCTGCTCGACGCGCTCGCCGACACCGGCATCAACTTCATCGACACGGCCGACGTCTATTCGGCCTGGGCGCCCGGCAACAGCGGCGGCGAATCGGAAACGATCATCGGCAAGTGGCTCAAGCGTTCCGGCAAGCGCGAACAGGTCGTGATCGCGACCAAGGTCGGCCTGCTTTCGACACGCGCGGGCCTGACGAAAGACAACATCCTGCAGGCCGCCGACGATTCGCTGCGCCGCCTGCAGACCGACTACATCGACCTGTATTTCTCGCACCGCGACCTCGCCGATACGGCCCCGCTCGAGGAAACGCTCGGCGCGTACCAGACGCTGATCGACGCAGGCAAGGTTCGCATCATCGGCGCATCGAACTACAGCGGCGCGCGCCTGCGCGAAGCCGCCGACATCAGCAAGCGCGACGGCCTGCCCGCGTACCAGGTCATCCAGCCCGAGTACAACCTGATCGACCGCGCCGACTACGAACGCGATCTCGAGCCGGTCGTGCGCGACCTGAAGCTTGGCGTCGTCAACTATTACGCGCTCGCGAGCGGCTTTCTGTCGGGCAAGTACCGCAGCGAGGCCGACCTGAAGAAGAGCGTGCGCGGCGATCGCGTCGCCGGCTATCTCGACGAACGCGGCCTGCGCATTCTCGCGGCGCTCGACGCCGTGTCGGCGAAGCACGGCACGCAACCGGCCGCGGTCGCGCTCGCGTGGCAGATCGCGCGGCCGACGATCACCGCGCCGATCGCGAGCGCGACGTCGCTCGCGCAGCTCGAATTGCTCGGCGAAGCGATCCGAATCCGGCTCGATCAGGACGACATCCGCCAGATCGACGAGGCCAGCGCAACCTGAAGTCGGCAGCGGCAGGCCGGTCGATGGAATCGCGCAGTCTCGCGGTTCCACGATCGGCCTGCGTCAAGTGCGCTCCGCTATCGCCGCAGTCGCAGTCGCAGTCGCGGGTGCGGGTGCGGGTGCGGGTGCGAGAAAGATCGGGAATCTACGCGAACGTCTGTAACGACGCGCCAGATTTGGCATAGTTTTGCGCTGTGTTTGGCACTCGACTAAATCGACGGTTTCGCGCGTGATTTGTCACCGTCGCGATCGACTTGAAGCGACAAACGCATGAACGGTCGACTATTCAACAGACGACAATTCTCAGTTAATATTCGCGTCGGCGATGTTCGATAGAACTGCAGCCGGAAACCGTTGATACTCGCCCGCGTGAGGGCCGGCAATACTCACGCAACGCAGCGCAATTGACCGCCGGGAAAGACCGGCCCGAAACCAACCTCTTCGTGGGGTTGGTTTTTTTTGGTCGCGATGCGCCTTGACTCTACGAGAGTGATTTCGGAGTTCTCAAAATCAAGATGTTTCTCAAACACTTGAGCTACTCAGCCCCCTTATGATTGAAGCCGCTCATCACCCCAGATGAGCTCTCAGGTGTTTTCGACTCTTTGCATGCCGCCTACGGGCGGCATCTTTTTTGCCAACGCTAGAGATTAGCTTGGGCAGCAGTCGGAAATGTCCATTTGTGCGGGTGTAGCTTAATGGTAGAGCAGAAGCCTTCCAAGCTTACGGCGAGGGTTCGATTCCCTTCACCCGCTCCATTCTGTGCAGCGACCTCTCCGACGGCGCAAAATCAATCAATCCCCAGAACTTGGTCAATTTGATGGAATTAATTTTTTGCGAAAATAGAGATGATTCTTATAGCGCAATGAGAAACTTTCAATCACAGTTACGACTGACTGCGCCATACCCCTCAGGCGCAGTCGCCTCGTGTGGCAAGGCGGAAGCCTTGTTTCAATACCGCCCCACAAGGGCGGTATTTTTTTATGTACAGGCCCCTGGACATGTGCATAAAAAAGCCCGCCTCTCCATGCAGAGGCGGGCTTAACCCATGTTGCCTGCTTGCCCAGAATGGCAAATAGCAGGGTTAAATTATACAGCGCGGAAGCCGGCCCGCTGGAATGAGAATGGTCTTGCACTATTCCGTCGAGGATTGCGCATAAAAAAATCGCCCTTCTACAAAGTAGGAGGGCAGCCAAACGTCGGAGACAGACTATCAGAGAATGCCCATCGGTGATGGGCAGCGTAATTCTATGGCCGCTCAAGCAATCGGAAAAGAGAGTATTTTCTTGTTCTTGATTTCCTCTTCCAAGAGCACCACATCGTTGAAAACGAGGCAGACATGTCGAGGAAAAAATATCCCGTGCTTTCAAGCGAAAGCACGGGATTTAAAGAAACACATGAGAGAGCATTAATTCTAGCGGCTACGCGCCCACCTAGGAATCAGAATTTCCTTGCTTTCTTGCCTGCGAGCCAACTGCTACCGCACACATCATTCATCGTTGTCGGCGGTCACCGGCTTTGGCGGTCGAGCTTCGGTTTCCTGCGATGCCTTGTACTCGTTCCTGAAGGCGACGCCGTAGTCCACGTTGTGCATCTCGTTCACCTGCACCGGGACGTTGAGCGACGGCGAAATGCAGCCCCCCAGAATGCCGGCGATGGCAGCAGCGCTTGCGATTGCCACAATAATGATTTTCTTCATCTTCTTGCTCCAGTACGATTTGTTGTCGCCATCAGCTTTGTGTCGGCCATCTAACCGCGTCAATGGCCTCGGGGGTTTGAGCAGCCTCCACCGCAGCCAACAACGCGTCCTTCTTTTGCAGCAGCATGGAGATGGCCGCGATGGCATCCGCGCCGACTTGCTGGATCTGTATGGCCGTGTGTGGTCGCCGCGCCCAGACGCGATTTTTGTCCGCGCACATGAAGGGCACACGCCAGCGCGGATCACCGCCCAATTGGGGCAACTGCGACGCGGTTACCGCGGCACTCAAGTTCTGCTGGTCGGCTGGTTGGGACGGATAGGTATGCACGGTGCCAAGGGCGCTCGACTGAAAGCCTGACGTGATGGCTTGCGCGCAAGCCGCAGTGAGCAAGCCGATACGGGCCGACTTCGCCCCCGCCAGTTGCTCGCTTGCCAATTTCGCCCATTCGGCGTCACCGATCTTCGTCAACTCGCCATTGATGAGTCGTTGCATGTCAATTCACTTCGTATAGTTTGACGGTTGCCGCCTTGATGTTGCCGCTCGAGAGTTGCAGGCGAATACCATTGATCGGATTTAGGCTCGTATACGAACCCGCACCGATATAACGGGCGGTCGCCAACGCATTGGCTCCCTGCATGTCCCACGTGAGTCGCCTGTAAGCACTGCTGCCGTGCGGATCGTAGACATCAATGCGGCCGGCGGTGCCGAGCCCCTCACCCACACGCATACCGTTAAGGATTTGCATGTAACTGGCGCTTCCGCGCTCAATGCCCGATCGCGGTTCGCTGTTGGCGAAGAACCATGCATACGCATAGATCGCCGAATTGATCCAATTGCCGTTCTCTGCAAAGCGCAGCCAGAGCTCGGCTCCATCTGTGTCTGTCGTTAGATCGCAGATCTCGACGAGATAGCGGCTGCAGTTGTCAGTGAGATTCGTAAAGTCAATCGATGCCACAGGCGATGTGGTGCTCACGGCATGCAAACGCCTTACGATCACGGACTGTTTTGTCGCAAACTGAGCCTCCGCGTCCTTGGACAGGTACCGCCTATCCGCTTCGCTTTCGATGCCATAGCCTGCGAGAGTAGTCGGCTTTCCGCTCAATCCATCCCAGGTAGACGCGCCTGCTTCACCTTTCTTCGCATACTTTTGTTCGGCCCATTCCCGTGTGGCGTACTTCTCCAGCGCATCTTCAAAGGCGATGCGCCCGAGGTCCTTGTCCCCGACCGTTGCACGCAGGCCGTCACCGCCTTTGTCTTGCCCGAGCTTGACGACTGCCGCTCCTTGGTTGACGCCCGTACGATCTCGCCCCGTGCCGACGCGAGTTCGATCTCGCGCTTGTCGGCGTTGAGCATCAACTCTTCGCACTGCGCCCACAAATCCATGTCCGATGGCATCTGGGCGATCGCCCGGAAATGGTGGACGACGTGACCGATGCTGCGCTTGGCGCGCGAGATCGGATCATCCTTGTCCAGCACCGTGCCCACGCCCACATACTTGACCGAGCCGTCCGGCGGGCCAAGGTAGTCGATCGCTTTTTCCAGCCAGGTCCAGCGGTTCTGCCGCTCGGTCGGGCTCTTGGCCTCGGCGTCGGTGATCAGGTCGTCGCCGAACAGCACCTTGGGGCGGCTCGATCCGTGGAATGTGCCGCGAATCGCCTGTTCCGCGCCGAACGGTTCGACCTTCACGCCGTTGCGCGTAACGAACTCGCCGACTTTCCACACGGGCCCCTTGCCGCAGATTTCCGGGAAGTCGAGCGACAGGGCCGCGTTCGCGGTCAGCTCGGTCTTGATGACTTCCAGCAGCTTGGTCGGCAGCGAGGTTTCCGCGCCGAGCAGGATCAGGTAGTCGAGGAATGCCGGCGGCTCGCCCGTCCAGCCCACTTCACGGCGAATCTCGGCGCGTTGAAGCAACCCCTGCGCGATGATGTACGCGGGGCCGATCTTGGTAGCGAGCGAGGACTTGGCTTCGCCGCGTGGCGCGACCCACCATTCGCGGGCCCCGCCGGATTGCCGCAGCAGCTTCGGAAAGCGGTTGCAGAAGTGTGCCTGGAAGAGCGACGGCTCACCGCGAATGTGATGCGGGAAATACGTATACGCGAAGAACTGGAAGTCGCCGTCGACGAGCACGCGTCGGCGACGCGCCAGGCGCGCGGCCGGCGCCGGATCGAGGCCCGTCGACCAGGCGTCGATATCGCGCCGAAGGGACGCAGCCAGCTCGGCGATTTCGTCGAAGAAATCCTTCTCGGTAAAACGGGCGGAAGTCACGCTTTGAAATTGTTCAAGGGTTTGTTGTGGGTGGCAAGCACTGACGCTACCGAACTGCCGCGCGTCACGTCCAGCGTCCCTTGATAAATGGACTACCGCCTAGACGAGCCAAGCGTCGACACTGCGCCGCATAGAGAAGCTGAAAGCCCACATTGCTCGCTTCGAAAATTGGTCGCAGGAGAAGCAGCGCGATGAACTGTACGAGCTAGCTCCGGGCAGTTTCGCTTACCGCGTAAAGCCTTCGATGCAGGGCAGCGAACCCGCGCATAATCTTTGTCCCGACTGCTACCAGAACAATGTCAAATCGCTCCTTCAGTACAGCGGATTTCAAAACTCGCATAAAACATATACCTGTTCGAAATGCAGAAAATCGATTCTAGGGAAGCGAGAACCGCAACTTGCCATGACCGCGCCGATTAAGCAAAGAACAGACTGGTCGTGCTTTCCGTAATATCGGACTTATTCGGAAAGCAGCTCGAAGCAGTTTCGTGAAATCGAGAAAGTGCGGGGATTAATCATCGCCACAAAAGACTAGCCAGTCCTCACCAAGCAGGTCACCGATACCGGGCAACCACATTGCGTAGCGCGCAAGCCCGGTATCGTCGACCGACACGAGATAGGCAATTGGCTCAAGCAGTGAGCGCCTTGCGTGCCCCTTCAATGCGCCATTCCAGTTGTCGCACAGTGCAACCCATGTCGACGCCGGCCACGACGCGCGCCGAATCCTGCCGCCAGTCCGAAGAATCGCGAGTGCCGCCGCAAAATCCATGCGCTGCTCCGCGCCGATCCTGAGTTCACGATCAGAAGTCGGAGGAGCGTCATTCGCGCGAACCCGGCCATGCCGCCATCGCGCTGCGATTGCGAAAATGTGTCGCATCATTCTTTCCTTTTGATTCACGAATTAGCGCTTCAGACCTTCCGGCGGTAGAGAGGAACCAGCCTCTTGATCACCTGAAGACGCTTCCCGTCGAAGCCCCAAAGCGCCTGACCACGCAGACGGTAACGATGGCGATGGACCGTCTACCGAATGCACTGCACTGGCCCGGTACACAGATCGGCCCCTGATAACGGCGTAGGGTTCGAAATCGATAGAGCCGATCAGATTCCCGTCAGCACCATGCAGCGGCAACGTGAAGCAGCCGGCTACATGTCCCGTGGCGATCAACAAGCGATCGCCACGGCATTCCCCTGGCTCAAGCCACATTTCGATGCCTGCGTCGGCGTAGGGTTGCTTCCAGCTCATTGAATCCGCCATTCCCCATTCCTCCCCGATCGATAGATCGACGCCAACTTCCTACAGAACCGCACCGACACCGCTGCGAATGCAGTGACGTGCTGCGGATACGGGCCGTTCACGACGCCGTCAGTCATGCGTGGCGACAATCTCATCCAGTAGCTTGTAGACGTCGACGCCGTCATAGCACTGCGGCGCATGCTTGACGCGCAGCTTCTCGCCCGTGATCAGCTCGATGTCGAGACAGATATCGCCATGGGCATCCACCCTTGCCGACACGATGTGTTCGGTGTTCACAGCGCGGTTGCGGTCGATCTTGATCAGCATGTTTGTTTCCCGTCATCCATTCTTGGTTGATCCATAAATTCGGGCGACCTCGTCACCGAACGGCATCAGCACATCCGCGAACGCTTCGAGATGCTGCGGGAAAC
The DNA here is from genome assembly GCF_047978125.1 of Burkholderia sp. LFS061. Classification (NCBI taxonomy): domain Bacteria; kingdom Pseudomonadati; phylum Pseudomonadota; class Betaproteobacteria; order Burkholderiales; family Burkholderiaceae; genus Burkholderia; species Burkholderia sp. LFS061. The sequence continues at coordinate 30,675 of NZ_JBFPFS010000066.1, forward strand.
GTTCTTTCACGAAGGCTGCGAAATGCAGCACGACGCCCTTGGCGACAGCGAGTTCGTTGGTTTCGGGCAGGATGCGTTTCGATGACGCAATCGTCTTGTTGTACGCATCCGCGAGGCTGGCAAGCAGCTTGACCTTCTCGACCGAGCACATCTCCGAATCCGTCTCGACGGCAGTCATCGTCGCCTGATACTGGCGCACCAGGCCAGAGAGCATCTGACGGGCAACGCCTTCGACGCCGCCATCGGCCATCAGGTTGGCCGCTTGTACCTTGTCCCAATCGTCGCCGCTTTCGGCCGCGTCGCTTTTCCAGCGCCGCGCCGTGCCATGCGACACGCCCGCGCTCATGGCCGCGACCTCAAGCGAGAGCCGGTCATAGACGTAGGCGTGCCGCACTTTGTCGCGAACGCTTTTCGGGTGTGCCATATCGCGGGTGTCCCGTTAGCCGATTGCGACGGTGCCGCCTGCGTTGCGGTAGACCGCCATGAGGAATGCATGGCGCTGCGGATCGTTGCCAAAATCCTTCGGTGACAGGTGCGGCCAAACGTTGGCGCACGCGGCAATTGCAGTGCCGACGTGACCGGACTGGACCAACGGGAGGGCGTGGCGCTCACGCATCTGCTCGAGCGCGATGCGATCCTGAGAGAGCGGGCTGAAATCGTCCAGGCCGAGCTGCTCGGCGTAGCGCCAATAGTCCAGCTCGGCGAGTTGGTAGCGGCCGGCCTCGGAAACGGTCACGCCGTCCAGCGGCGGAAACGTTTCATAGGTGCGGAACGTGAGCAGCCGCTGCGCGACATACACGTGCTCGCGCTCGATCGGGCCGTGCGAGCCCTCCAGCACGTTGTAGCCGTCGTCGCTGTTATCGAGCACCCACGTCGAGTGCGTGCTTGCGGCGAGCATGTCGAGAAAGGCGACGACGTTGTGTCCGCCGGCTTCCAGTGCAGAGATTCGTGCCATCGTTTTATGGGAGTGCGTATTCGATGGCACTACTTTAGGTGGCCGGCGATTGTCGCCATAGGCAACAGACGTCAGTCACAAAGCATGAACCCCGCCGAGGCGGGGTTCATGGAGTGGGTTTCTGCGCGACTAGAACAGTGAGACCTGGCGGCTCGACGGCGGGTCTTCCTGTTTCAGGATGCGCCAGATTTGCCGGTCGGATAATTTGTTGCGCTGGACCAGTTTGACCACTGCGTACAGCGAGCTGTGTTCGCGCGTTATGGTGTCAAAGTCGGCGCGAATGCGGCGATCACGAGCGAGACGGACCGCCTTCGCGCACGTCGGGATATACAGCGGCTCGCCACCAAAGTGCTCGGTCAGGCGATCGGCCGCCTCGACGCCCACCACCTCGGCCAGAAGTTGATAGCGGACTTCGCCCTGGCGCGACAGGCGCTTGGCGACCGGAAACGTCGTGCCGCCCAGCTTCTCGATCAGCATGACGGTTTTCGGCATACCGATCAGGCGGACCAGCAACCGAACGAAGTCGGGGAGTTCATCTTCTACGTCGGTGAAGTTCACGCTTTCCTCCGGGTTGCATCAATTTGAAGCGCGGCAATCAGCTTGCCGAGCATTTCGCTGTCGCAGAATTCAATCGCGTCGACCTTGCAGATTCGCTTGACCATCGCATGCACATAATCCCAAGGGCGACCTGCGTCAGTGAGTAACGCTTCGATTTTGCCGAGCTGCGCTTCGCGGGTAAGTGTGTAGCGCGGTCGGCGTCCATGTGAATGGACCGGTTTGAATCCGCAACGTTCAAGATGACGCATGACCTTGGTAGCGCCGGCCGCGTCCAGGTCTTTGGCAGAGGACACGCCTGCGACAGAGCGCAGCATCGTGCGATAGCTGTCGTCATCCATGCCCAGTTGCTGCTTGGCGATATGGATTTTTGCGAGAGTCGATGTGGAAATCACGAGAAATTTCTTGCATTCAGAGCATTGCGCTCGTCCGTTAAACTCGGCGTGCACGATTGATGTTGTGCACGACTTATCTATGCAAGGAATTCTATGCGAAATGAAGAAAGGAGTGTTCTAAAGCGATTATTCGCGGAGGAGCCGCCGTTGACGATGCGAGAAATCAACGAGCGGCTGCTCACGGTGGAGGATATTGCGGCGGTCGAGCGGGACCTGGGAGAGGCATCACGTATCGTGCTGCTGGCGATCATTGCGCATCTACAGGCTGCCGGCGTCATGAGCAGCACCGCACTGGTGGCCAACTTAGAGGCAACGCTCACGCAGCTCGACGATCAACAAAACACCCGCACTGGATTGCAGGTCATGATCGGGGCAATCAAAAATTCCCTGATTTGGCACGATGCGTCTGCCCAGGCACTGAGCCGTCGCGATCAGTAGAGGAACCGCTGCGGCCGCCACAAGTAACACGCCATCGCCGTTGCGGCGACGAAGCCCAAAACAGCCACGACGTCGCAGAGGAAATTGGCGCGGGCATACGCTCGCTGCTCTTCGATCGCCGAGATTGGCACCTTAACGCGATCGAGCGACCCGCTCAAAGAAGTCGCCAC
>NZ_JBFPFS010000067.1:0-30974 GCF_047978125.1 Burkholderia sp. LFS061
TCGTCGATGATCGGCTTGCCCATCTCCTCGGCCTCGGTTGTTCCGATGCCTGAGGTTAACAGCTCGCCGCACAAGTTAACAGCCCCAAACAGCCTTTTTGAAACCGTCTCTTATATTTCTACGCGTAGTGCAGGTGAGCCGCCCGCGGAATAGCGAGTTTCTCGGGTGGTCGCCTGTTGCACATCTCAGGCGAGGCGCGCAACAGCCCGGTTTGCCTGGAGACGCTGCCATGCAGCGTCGACGTTGCATGCAATCGCAAGCCGACCGCATGATTTCACCTCTGCCGGGAAGTTGATCGCGGGTGCGCCCGCTTCCGGGTGGCTCGCAGACACCGACTCACATTCTCACGCTCTCCGCGTTACTCGACGAAGCCAAGACAGGGCCGTCCGAGCGCCCCTTTGGCGGGCGCGGGCATCTGCGAACGAAAAAAGATCGACTCGGAAGGACGAAGACGCCCAGCGCAAATCCTCGACCCGGTAGCTTTCATTCGTCTAATTCGATTTCGTCGGTTTGTAATTAAATAACCGAGAATTTCTCATTTGTGTTGAATTGCGTGAATTATAAACAAAAATAAGAATTCACCTGTGAATTCATAATTTAATGCACGCCGATTGAGTCAATTCAATCAGTAATATCAATCATCATGCAAAGCCGAATGGCGGGCGTATGATGCATCGTTCCGATCGCCCGAATTCAAATAATCCGAGCAGTGTTGCCTTGACCGCCGAGCAGACATGAATACTCGCGGCAAATTCGTTTCATAAAGGGGCGGCCGGAAATATCACTGCAGTCTCGAGCGCATCCACCTTTGCATGTCGCGTGCGTAAGGGGAGGAGTCCGGTCGCCGGTGAGGTTGTCATGAAAATTCAAAGGAGATCACCGCTCCCGTGACGAAAAGGGGATGCCCTTTCAAGGGTCAACGGGGAATCCATCTTGAAACTCACTACACGCGAGACAGTCGTGTTGGGCCTGGTCGCGAAAGGCCTGACCGACCGTGAAATCGCGGCCGAACTGGTCTTTTCCGTATCAACCGCGCGCAAGCATCGTGAAAATCTGCTCAACAAATTCGGCGTCCGGAAATCCGCGCAGCTGACCATTCGCTATTTCATTCTCTTTCCTGACGTGCTCAAAAAAACGGCGCCCCGCGTCGTGCCGACCCGTTCTCGCCGCGCGAACGCGAGGTCCTGAAACTGCTCGCGGCCGGCATGAGCGACAAGCAGGTCGCCCGTGCACTGGGCATCAGTGACCAGACCGCCCGCAAGCATCGCTCGCATCTTCTCGGGAAGACGGTCTCCACCAATATCTGCGCGCTGCTCCATACGGCCGTGCTTTCCGGCTGGCTCACCGAACCATTTTCCGTTCCGCCGTCCTGCTCGCAATGACAACGACGCATACCGCATTTGCCGAATGGAGCCGGCAGGACCCGACTCGCAGAATTGACCTGCCGATTCCTCCGATGTTTGCTTCGACGCACGCGTCCTGAGTCGATGGAAGCATCGCCGGCCGGCATGTGAACGGCGCGCACGACGCACCGCCTGCGGCTTGTGCGCCGTCTCTTTCCTCTCGATCAAGGACTTGAAAATGACTCATGTACACCATGCATTGCCGGGGGTACCGCACACGGTCACGGGACACATTCCGGCTTACGCGTCGACCGTGGCGCAAGGTGCGTTCGCGCCGCAGGGCGTGGGTGGCGCCATCGTCGGCACCGCGGCGCCGGTGCTCGGCGAGCTGCTCGGCCGACTCGGCGGCCTGCTGCCGTTTGCCGTGCAGCCGCAGGCAGCGTTCGCACCGCAAGGCGTGTTCGGCGACATCCTCAAGTCGGTCGCGCCGACCGTCGGCTCCGTTGCCGGACAGCTCGGCGGTCTGCTGCCGTTCTCGGTGCAGCCGCAGGCAGCGTTCGCGCCGCAGGGCGTGGGCGGGGCCATCGTCGGTACCGCCGCGCCGATGATCGGCGAACTGCTCGGCCGACTCGGCGGCCTGCTGCCGTTTGCCGTGCAGCCGCAGGCTGCGTTCGCACCGCAAGGCGTGTTCGGCGACATCCTGAAGTCGGTCGCGCCGACCGTCGGCTCCGTTGCCGGTCAGCTCGGCGGTCTGCTGCCGTTCTCGGTGCAGCCGCAGGCTGCGTTCGCGCCGCAAGGGGTGGGCGGGGCCATCGTCGGTACCGCCGCGCCGATGATCGGCGAACTGCTCGGCCAACTTGGCAGCCTGCTGCCGTTTGCCGCGCAGCCGCAGGCTGCGTTCGCGCCGCAAGGGGTGTTCGGCGACATCCTGAAGTCGGTCGCGCCGACCGTCGGCACCGTTGCCGGTCAGCTCGGCGGTCTGCTGCCGTTCTCGGTGCAGCCGCAGGCAGCGTTCGCACCGCAGGGCGTGGGCGGGGCCATCGTCGGTACCGCCGCGCCGATGATCGGCGAACTGCTCGGCCGACTCGGCGGCCTGCTGCCGTTTGCCGTGCAGCCGCAGGCAGCGTTCGCACCGCAAGGCGTGTTCGGCGACATCCTGAAGTCGGTCGCGCCGACCGTCGGCACCGTTGCCGGACAGCTCGGCGGCCTGCTGCCGTTCGCGGTGCAGCCCCAGGCAGCGTTCGCGCCGCAGGGCGTGGGCGGGGCCATCGTCGGTACCGCCGCGCCGATGATCGGCGAACTGCTCGGCCAACTTGGCAGCCTGCTGCCGTTTGCCGTTCAGCCGCAAGCAGCGTTTGCGCCACAAGGCGTGTTCGGCGACATCCTGAAGTCGGTCGCACCCACCGTCGGCTCCGTCGCCGGACAACTCGGCGGCTTTCTGCCGTTCTCCGTCATGCCTGCCCAGCCGGCATTCCACTGACCGCTGCTACTGAAGACCTGCGCCACCGTGCGTGACCGCGCGGTGGCGCACCCGACGGACGCCCGTCGCGCAACGATCCGATCGCGTCGGGATGCGCGCCCGTTACTTTTGACCGACTAACCCCGCGACGCGTCGCGATTGCCGCGCCGCGAAGGAGATTGCGATGGACAAGGACAAGAAGCCCGCCGCCGCGAAGGCGGCAGTCATGCCGACGGACAACGCGGCTACCGAATCGGACGTCACGCCGCCCGATTCGGCCGGCGAAGCGGTCCACGTGACGAGCGGCAAGCGCCAGTATCTGATCGCGCCTCGGCGCGGCGTGCTCGCACGTCAGGCGGCCGTGACGCCGATGTCGGCTCACGACCTCGACAACGCGGTCGGCCGGCTCCCCGGCGTCGAGGTCGTGCGCGTGATCAACAGCCACAAGAACGCGCAGATGATGTCGGCGAGGCCGGACGAAGCGACCGACACGTATGTCGTCAAGATGGATCCCGCGAACGCGCAAGTGCTGCAGGCGACGGCGCCGCCGGGAATGATCGTCGAGGAGGATCATCCGCTCGGCTATGGGAAAAAGCCGCAACAGGAGTCCGGCGCCGAGCTTCGTCCGCAGGCGGCCATCGCGTCGATGATCTTGCGCCCGGTGACGATCCGCGTGCTGGGAGCGAACGACCAGCCCGAGCCCGGCGTGCCGGTGACGCTCGCGGGCGACGGCTTCCCGGTGAGCGGCACCACCGACGCGCGAGGCGAAACGACGCTGACCGTCGCGCAGATGGCGCCCGGGCCGCTCCAGTCGCTGGCGGTGCGACCGCCCCACACGTACTGGAATGTCTATTTGCCGGCGCCGCTGCTGTCGAGCGATCAGGCGAACGTGGTGCGGCTCACGCCGTTGTCCCAGCCGAACCCGAACGTGCCGCCGCGTGCGCCGCTCGGGTGGGGGCAGCGCCTGATGGGCCTCGACGAGCTTCCCGCCACGGCGACGGGGCGCGGCGTTCGCGTCGCGATCGTGGATTCGGGGGCGGACGCGTCGCATCCGCTGTTGAACCATATCCTGCGCGGTGCCGACCTGACCAACGACCAGAACCCGGATACCTGGAAGGACGACGTGATCGGCCACGGATCGCATTGCGCGGGCGTGATCGCCGCGCGAATCAGTCCGCAGGCTGCCGACGCGCAGATGGCGATGCGCGGTTTCGTGCCCGACGCAGAGATCCATGTGCTGAAGATCTTTCCCGGCGGCCAGTTCAGTACGCTGATCCAGGCGCTCGACTATTGCATCGACCACGACATCGACGTCGTGAACCTGAGCCTTGGCGCGCCGCAGGCGTCGCTCGCCGTCGAGCAGAAGCTGATGGAGGCCGTGCAATCCGGCGTCGCATGCATCGTCGCGGCCGGCAATTCGGGCGGCCCGGTGCAGTACCCGGCCTCGTCGCCGTACGTGCTTGCGGTATCGGCGCTGGGGCTGCAGCGCGAGCTGCCCGGCAACACGTGGGAGCAAACGCAGATCGTCGCGCAGGCTGCGACGCCCGACGGCCTCTTCGCGCCGACGTTCTCGTGCCACGGTCCGCAAATCGGCGTGTGCGGGCCGGGCGTCGGCGTCGTATCGACCGTGCCCGGGTCGGCGTTCAATGCCGAATCCGGCACGTCGATGGCGGCGCCGCACATCACGGGGCTCGCGGCGCTGCTGTTGAGCGATCCGCAGATCGCCAGCCATCTCGGGCCGCGCCGGCCGGAGCGCGTCGCCGCGCTGTTTCAGCTGATCCGGATGATCTGCACGCCGATCGTGCAATACGACGTCGCGAATCGCTTCGGCGCCGGCCTGCCACGCATCCAGAACCTTCGCCAGCTGTTGCAGCAGGCGGCCCGCTGACCGCGCGCGAGCCGCGCCGGCCGATCGCCGATCGCCAATCGCCGGCCGATTCCGTCGGCCGGCGCACGTCGCCACACACAAGGAGAAATTCGACATGTCGACCCTGTTGCGCATCACCCGGGCGGCCTGCGCCGCCAGCCTGATTCTGACCTGCGCCGGCGCACACGCGCAGGACTGGACGCTGTCGCTGTCCTGGAAGCTCGGCTCGTGCGTCGGCGGCGACGGCGCGCAGACATGCACGACCGGCCAGCCGCCGTCCGCGCGCCAGGACGCCGACGGCACACCGATCCGGATCACGGCGATCGGCCTGTATACGCCTCGGCGCGATTGCGGCACGGCGGCTGTTCCGGCCGACACGCTGCCCGACGATGCCGCGCCGTATATCGCGCTTGCGAGCGCCGATGCATTCCAGCAGCACTGGAACCGGTACGGGAGCTGCACGGGCTACGCGCCCGCCGGCTACGCCGCCGAGCTTGCCGCGATGGCGCGTGCAGTGGGCCTCACGAACCTCGGCCGCTACCTGAACGAGCACGACAACAAGGTGGTGCGGCTCGACGAGCTGAAGAACGCGCAACTGCACGATTTCTTCCTCGGCGCGGACAAGGCGGTCCAGTTCCTGTGCTCGCCCGACGGACGGCTCGCGGAAGTGCGCTACCGGCTGCGCGACTGGTCCGACGTATTCGTATATCGCGACAAGGGCGGCATGCTGGTCCTGGCGCCGGGCGGCAATTGCGGCGACGAAGTGCGGCTGTAGCGCGCGCTGCCCGCCGACATCGTGGAGAACCGTCATGCGCACGCATCGTTCATGGTCCCGGACAACGGCGGACGCACCGCCCGAAGCGGACGGTACGAACACGGCCGCATCGAGGCGCGATCTGATCGGGCAGCTGCAAATCGAATGCAATGCGATGGCGCGCTACGCATTGCAGCACGGAATCGCGGTGGCGCCCGATCTGATCGCGCAGTTGTCGATGCTGATGGTCGCGGCGTCGCGCGCCGCGGCCGAATCCGCGGCGGACGATGCGTCGTCCGTGCACGGCGCATCGTATGCGCTTGCCGCGATTCATCGTCGGCTCGCGGTCGCGATCGCGCCCGCGACGCCGCAGGCGGTCACGCTGCTCGACGGCGAACTGCGCGTCCGCTCGCGCTTCGCGTGGCTCGGCCCGGTACCGCTGATCCGCGCGCTGACGCTCTCCGCCGCGACGTTTCTGGTCGCGGTGATTGCAACGTCGCTGTCGCCGGAAGTGTCGGTCGCGAACATCGATCAGGGGTTTCTCGATTCGCACGGCACCCGGCTGCTGTGGAATGCGCTGTTCCTGATGTTCTGCGCCGGGCTCGGCGCGTCATTCGCAACGCTGTTCCAGGCTCATCGCTACGTCGCGAATTCGACATACGACCCGAAGTACGACGCGTCGTACGGCGCGCGGCTGATTCTCGGCGTGATCGCGGGCCTGATTCTCGTCGAGCTGCTGCCGCCGCACCTGTACGACGGCGCAAGCACGCGCAGCTTCGGCAAGCCGGCGCTTGCGATGCTCGGCGGTTTCTCGGCGACCGCCGTGCATCGGCTGCTGCACCGGCTCGTCGAAACGCTCGAGACGCTCGTGCGCGGCGACACCGCGGCCGCCGCGCAAGCGACCTTCGAAGCGCATCGCGCCCATGCGGCAACCGAGCGCGTGCAATGGCAAAGCGAACTCGCGGCGGATCTGCTGCGGCTTCAGCAATCGCTCGAAACGGGGATGCCGGCCGATGCGGTCAAGCAGCGGCTTGCCGAATTCACACGCGCAATGCTGTCGGCAGACGCGCCGCGCACGGGCCGTCACGACGGCGCAAATGCAATCGGGGAATGACCATGCTCTTTCTTTACAACTGGCCGTCATGGCTGATGGGGCTCTTCATCGTGACCGCGACCGTCGCGGCCGCACTGGCCGGCTACGCGCTGTTCCGCCGCATCGCGCCGGTCGACGTGCATCCCGAGCAGCGAGCGATGGCGATCACGATGGTGTCGGTCATCACGACGATCAACTCGCTGCTCGTCGCGTTTTCGGCGATCAGCGTGTGGGACGCGTACAACAGCGCGGAGCGCACCGTGGATGCGGAAGCGACCGCGGCCGGCGAGCTGTCGCGCGATCTCGCCGCGTTCGGCGATCCGGTCGCCGACGCCGCCTCGGGCGCGCTGCGCGCCTATCTCGACGGTGTCGTGCGTTACGAGTGGCCGACGATGCAGCAGCACGCGAGTGCGGATGCGCAGGCGGCGGCCCGCTTCGATCGCCTGTTCGACATGGCCAACCGGATCGAGCCGCGCAGCGAGCGGCAACGCGTGCTGCTCGGCGAGGTGCTCGCACGCGTCAACGAGATGGCCAAGCATCGCGAACAGCGCCTGCTGACGCTCGACGTCGCGATGCCGGCCACGCTGTGGGGCGTGGTGCTGCTCGCGAGTGTCGTGTCGTTTCTGCTCCTTTACATCCTTCCGGGCACGCGCTTCAACATCGCGCTCGTCGCGAGCTGGGCGCTCACGCTCGGACTCGCGTTCTTCTTCGTGCTTGCCGTCGACCGTCCGTTCGCAGGTGAAGTCAGCGTCAAGCCGGAGTCGCTGCGCGCGATCGTCGCCGCGATCGATGCGCAATCACAACGAACCGGGCCGGCTGCGCATCGCAACGTTCCGCCTTCGCCGCGCAGCCCGACGCGTTCGGAGGTGGACGACGCTGCCGCGTTGACTGCTTCGACCGTTTCCTCACCGCCGAGCGCGTCCGGCGCGGCCTCGCTCGCCCATGCCTCGCAAGGGGAACGCGATGACACCCGATGAATTCCAGTCCGCCGCCGCCGTATCCGCCGTGCTCGCGCAACGCTGGTATCCGGCACTTGCCGCCGCGATGGCCGAGTTCGGCATCTCGACCCCCGGGCGTATCGCGGCCTTCGTCGCGCAGACCGGCCACGAGACGCTCGGCTTCACGCTCACGCGCGAGCTGTGGGGGCCGACAACTGCACAGCGCGCCTATGAGCCGCCGTCGCGCAAGGCCGCCGAACTCGGCAACGTCCAGGCGGGCGATGGCAGGCGCTTCCTCGGACGCGGGCTCATCCAGATCACCGGGCGCGCGAATTACCGCGAATGCGGCAACGCACTCGGTGCCGATCTCGAGCGCCAGCCCGAACTCCTCGAACGGGAACCGCTGGCCGCGCGCTCGGCGGCCTGGTGGTGGGAACGGCACGGTTGCAACCTGATCGCCGACTCGGGCGATTTCGTGTCGCTGACGAGGCGCATCAACGGCGGTGTCAATGGACTCGAAGACCGGATGCACCGATGGGCGATCGCGAAAAAAGCGATGTGCCTGTGAGCGTGCGGCATGGAGCAAAGACCAACCAACGGAGGGCAACATCATGAAGACGCGAATCTGGGGTAAGTGCGTATCGATGCAGGGCGTGCTGATTGCGGTGGCGGTGACGGTGGCGAGCGCGGCCATGCCTCGGCACGCATCGGCGGAAATCGAATGCCGGCCTGTCACCGTGAAAACGGGCAAACAGTTGAACAGCACATGGGGAAAAGACCTGCATCGTCTGGAAAGCAACGGCGGCGTCGACACGATCGTCAACAGGATGTGCCGGCCGGACTGGGCCCGCGCCGACGATTACTGGCTGTATGGCAACTATTACCCGCTCCACGACGACCCGCATACGCAGCAGCGCGAAGGCGCCGACCTCTTTGTCAAATCGAGGCCGAATCAACCCGAACTGACGAGATACCTTTGCAAGGATACTGGCGCGAACGGCGCGACGCCGTATGACAAGGCGACGCCGGTTGGCGTATTCGCTTACGAAACCTTCAAGACGGACGAGTCGCGGAAGAAGGCGACCGACATCGCCAAGCAAGTCGAGTTGCATGTGCTGTGCGTGGCGCCGGCAGCGCGAGAAAAGGGGCTCGGAATACGGATCCTGAACGAGGCCGTGCAGCGCATGACCGAGGGCGTCAGCCACGACAAGAAGGTTCGCATGCAGTTGACCTCGCACGTGAAGGCGCAAGGCTTCTACGACCGGCTCGACATGACGTGCCGCGAGGAACAAGCGAGCGATTCCACCGCGCGCGTCTACGAGCGCACACTGAAACCCGGTGATCGCATCAAGCGGCGCGATGCGATGTATTACGTGGACTGGAACGACGGCGGCCAATGCCGGCGCGTGACGTTCGGTTGCGGCAATCGAAATGAGTATGAACAGCTGCGGCTACGCGCGTTCGATTCGGAAGATGGTTTCGAAAATTCCGATGACGCTGCGCATGTCAATGGAACGCTCGTGGCCGGCGCCTTTGCCCATGCCAACGGATGCAACGCCGAATCGGAGGAAATCGGGTATGACGAGGTGATCCGGAAACTGGGCGGGCACGGCCAATGAGTCTCCGGCGGTTGCGTCGTCGCAAGATGTGCCGCATTCGACGGGTAGCGGCATGCTTCGAGTGCCGTCGTGCGGCCGTCGGCGGCACAGGCACGACGCAGCCGATCCAGCCGATCCAGCCGATCCAGCCGATCCAGCCGATCCAGCCGATCGACCCGACTCGAAAGCGCTTTACATGGTCGGCGATCCGGGCAGGGTCCGACAAAGCCTTGCTCGTCGGTTGAACAGGAACGCTCATGCGCGAGCCTGTCGGGTTTCCGGTGTACGGAGGTCGGCGAGCCACGGGAGCCTGCGTGCGACGCAACCGCAGCGAGGTCAGATTTGCTCGAGGCCGTCCGAATCGACGATGCGAATCTGCTTGCCGTGCGCCGCGACGAGCCCCTTGTGCTGGAACTTCGACAGCATGCGACTGACCGTTTCGAGCTTCATCCCGAGATATTCTCCGATCTCGTCGCGCGTCATCCGCAGCACGAATTCCGCGGCCGAGTAGCCGCGTGCCTTGAAGCGCGTGGAAAGGTTCAGCAGGAATGCGGCCACGCGCTGCTCGGCGGTCATCGTGCCGAGCAGCAGCATCAGCGTGGATTCGCGGACGATTTCGCCGCTCATCATCTGGTACACGTGATGTTGCATCGCCCGCACTTCGCGGCACATCTGCTCGAGCTGGCCGAACGGGATGATGCAGACGGTGCTGTCCTCGAGCGCGATCGCGTCGCCGTTGTGGTGGCCGGTGTGCACGCCGTCGAGCCCGAGCGATTCGCCGACGATCTGGAAGCCGGTGATCTGCTCGTCGCCGTCGCGATGCATCATGGTGGTCTTGAACGAACCGGTTCTCACCGCATAGATGCTGTTGAACACATCGCCTGCGCGAAACAGCGTTTCGCCGCGCCTGACGTGACGCGTCGTGCAGATCATTGCGTCGAGACGCGCGAAATCGTCAGGCGAAAGATCGGGCGGCATGCAGACGGTACGCAACGTGCACGTCGAACATCGGGACGTGGTGCGCTTCGGCTGGTCCGCCGGCTCGACGGGACGCAGCGGGATGAACGGGCGCAACGGACGTAACGGGCGCAACGGCATGGTCGTCGAGACATTGGCATGGCTCTCCATGATCGGCTCCAATTCGTGGGGCAGCGGCGAATTGCTGTCGGGCAGGATCGCGCTGGCTGTATTGCTGGCGGCCTTGGTGTCTGCCGCCTTCGTGAAGGGAGAACCCCACCGGACGGGCCAGGAGACCGATGCGCCGGTCTCGACGGTGATGATGCCTTTGCGCCGGGAGGCACGTGTGTCTGTTGTTCTTGATGGGAAGTATGGATGCCGCGCAGCGCCAGGGAAATCAGCCGGCATTGAAGATGAGGTAGGTGATGCGGAAGGGCTGTAGGACGTTTCCTACAGCGGCGCGGCGGTGAACCCGTTGACCTGGCTCAATACCTGCGGCGATGCCGTGTTCCATCTTGGATAACACCGATACCGTAAGAGGAATTTGCGAAGCGTTCCGGTTGCCACGGCTTTCGTGGAATCCGGTGTCGTGATCGTGTGGCGCACCGAACCGCATCAACGGACACATTCAGGCGTCGCCCGCCGGCCGACCGCTGCGGCAAGCCCGCGGTTGATTGATCCTCGTCAAGCTGCCCGAGCCGCCATGCGCGATGCTGAATGCGGTGCGGCACGCATCCGATTGCAAGATTCGCGATCGACACGGGCCGACGGGAGACCGCGATGAAGTCCGATGCAGCACTCAAGCAGGATGTCGAGCAGGCGCTTTTCTGGAATCCGGAGATCGACGCGCGCCGGATCGACGTCGACGTCCGCGACCGGATCGTCACATTGCGCGGCACGGTCGACAGCTGGGCCCAGAAACTCGAGGCGCAGAAAACGGCACTGCATGTCGCGGACGCTCGCGCGCTGGTGCTCGAACTGAACGTTGCCCCGCCGGAGAACGCCTGCGCCGATCAGGAACTGGCGATCGCGATCACGTTCGCGCTCGGCTGGCAGGACGCGTTACGCGATCACGAGATTCGCGTCGAGGTCGATCACGGCTGCGTGACGCTCGATGGCGAAGTGGATCACGCGTTCCAGAGCCGTGCGGCGGAAGCGATGGTGAGCCGGATGATCGGCGTCGTCGGCGTGGCGAACCGCATCCGGGTGCGTACCGACCATACGGTGTCGGACGTCGGCGCCCGGGTTGCCGAAGCGCTTGCGCGACGCGCACGGCGAGAATCCGCGGGGATTTCGATCGACGCGGCCGACGGCATCGTCACATTGACGGGCACGGTCGCATCGCTGGCCGAAAAGCGTGCCGCGTGCGGCGCGGCAGGGGCGGTGAGGGGTGTGCGCGAAGTCGTCGACCGGCTCACCGTTGCCTGACCGGCTTGCTTGTACTGCCCACTACAGGGAGAAACAGCGATGAACCGTTCAAATTCCGGCCCCGGTCGGAACTACCTGCGCCGCGACAAGCGCATGCAGCCGCATACGAAGGACAGTTATCGCGATCCGAAGCGGCCGAAGGGCGACAGGATCTGCGAAGGCTGCGGCGCCGTCTGCGACGAGGGCCGCTGGACCTGGTACGCGACCCCGCTCGACCGGCGGCAGCTCGAATGCCCGGCCTGCAAGCGCATGCGGGAAAACGCACCGGCGGGCGAACTGGTATTGCACGGCGATTACCTGCGCGCGCACCGGTCGGCGATCCTCGAACTGCTCGAGCATCAGGCGGATCTGGAGACGAGCGAACATGCGCTCGAACGCATCATGGAAATCGAGAAATCCCGCGATACGCTCGTCATCCGTACGACGGGCATGCATATGGTGCGGCGCCTGAGCGAAGCATTGCTGCACGCGCATCACGGCAATCTCGCGCTCAACTATCGCGACAGCGAAGACATACTGCGCGCGCAATGGACACGTGACGATGCATGACCGGGCCTGCGCCCGTCGTGCAGGCTCGACGCCATGAAGAAAACATTCGACTATTCCGCGCTGCTGATCCCGATCGCCCTCGCTGTATTGGTTGCGTTTCAATTGTTCACGTCCCGGCCGGAGACGACGTCGATTTCGTACAGCGACTTTCACCGCCTGGTCGACGCGCGGCTCGTCGACGATCTGGACATCGGTCAGTCGTCGATCTCGGGCGCACTGCGCATGCCCGAAGCCGTCCCGATGCTGCCGGCCTCCGACGCGATTGCCGTGAAGAAGGCCGGGCCGCCGTGGCGCTTCACGACGAACCGGGTAGCCGACGACCGCCTGGTCACCACGCTGACGGCCGCCGGCATCCGCTATCGCGGGATGCCGGATTCGAGCTGGATCGAGACGCTTGCAACGTGGGCGTTTCCGGTGATCGCCTTCGTACTGGTGTGGAGCTTCATGATGCGCAGGCCGGGCGGGATAAGGGATCTGAGCGGCATGGGAAAAAGCCGGGCACGCGTCTATGTGCAGCAGGAAACCGGCATCACGTTCAGCGACATTGCGGGCATCGACGAGGCGAAGGCCGAGTTGCAGCAGATCGTCGCGTTCCTGCGCGAACCCGAACGCTATCAGCGGCTCGGCGGCAAGATTCCGAAGGGCGTGCTGATCGTCGGCGCGCCCGGCACCGGCAAGACGCTGCTCGCGCGCGCGGTCGCAGGCGAGGCGGCGGTGCCGTTTTTCTCGATCAGTGGCTCGGCATTCGTCGAGATGTTCGTCGGCGTCGGCGCGGCTCGCGTGCGCGATCTGTTCGAACAGGCGCAGCAGAAAGCGCCGTGCATCGTGTTCATCGACGAACTCGATGCGCTCGGCAAGGCGCGCGGCGTCGGTTTGATGTCCGGCAACGACGAGCGCGAGCAGACGCTGAACCAGTTGCTCGTCGAAATGGACGGCTTTCAGGCGAATTCCGGCGTCATCATCATGGCCGCGACCAACCGGCCGGAGATCCTGGATCCCGCGCTGCTGCGCCCCGGACGTTTCGACCGGCACATCGCGATCGACCGGCCGGACCTGAACGGGCGCAAGCAGATTCTGGCCGTGCACACGAAGCGCGTGAAGCTTGCCCCCGAAGTCGATCTGGCCGAGCTGGCATCGCGCACGCCGGGATTTGTCGGTGCCGATCTCGCGAATGTCGTCAACGAGGCCGCGCTGCATGCGGCCGAACTTGGCAAACCGGCGATCGGGATGGCCGACTTCGACGAGGCGATCGATCGCGCGATGACGGGCATGGAGCGCAAGAGCCGCGTGATGAACGAGCAGGAGAAGCGGACCATTGCGTACCACGAGTCGGGCCACGCGCTCGTCGCGCAAAGCCGCGCGCACTGCGATCCGGTGAAGAAGGTGTCGATCATCCCGCGCGGCATCGCCGCACTCGGCTATACGCAGCAGGTGCCGACCGAGGATCGTTACGTGCTGCGCAGGAGCGAATTGCTCGACCGGCTCGACGTATTGCTCGGCGGGCGGGTGGCCGAGGAAATCGCGTTCGGCGATGTGTCGACCGGCGCACAGAACGATCTCGAGCGGGCGACCGCGCTCGCCCGGCATATGGTCATGCAGTACGGGATGAGCGACAAGATCGGCCTGGCGACGTTCGACGACGCTGCATCGCAGGGCGGGGCGCCCGGCGTGTGGACGCCGGGCGACGGTCGTTGCAGCGAACACACGGCGCAGCTGATCGACGAGGAGGTGCACGCGCTGCTGGCCGACGCGCATGCGCGGGTCGCGGCGACACTCGGCGAACACCGCGATGCGCTCGAACGGATTGCACGGTGCTTGCTGCTGCACGAGTCGATCGATCACGACATGCTGATGGCGCTCATTGCGGGGCCGGACTATGCCGACGCGCCGGGCCGGCCCGCGGAAGCAGAATCGGAGACGACAACGGGCGCTTCGGTCTGAACGGTTGGCCCGCTTCGTGCCGATCTGCCGAACGCTTCCGGCCGGCAATCGTGTCATTCAGCAGTTGATACAGACGGCGCCGTCGCGCTGTTGCGCGGCGTCATCGGTGACGACCGAGGCGAGCTGCGGATCGGGCCGGAAGACCGTGATCCCCTTGAGCCGCTCGCGCCACGCCAGAAAGAACAGTTCATCGACCTGGGAAAGCGAACACTGGCCGGGCATCGTCACGGTCTTCGAGATGCCTGCGTCGACGCAGGGCTGCAGCGCAGCGAGCATCGCGACATGATCGGCCGGCGCGATATCCGCCGCAGTGACGAAATAGTCGGGCAGCCGGACATTGTCGCCATGCAGTTCGCGAAACAGCCGGCAAGCGTGATTCTCGACGCGAAACGGACGGACGCGTCCGTCCGCGGTGCGGACTATTCGACGCTGCATCCGGCCGGCGGCCGGTTCGATCCCGTTCGAACAGTTGTCGCAAAACGCGAGACTCACGCTGCCGGCCGGCGCGAACGACAGCAGATGGCTGTTGCGCAGCCCGTGCCGCGCGATCGCGTGATGTACCTTCAGCGGCAGGAGCATGCGGTTCGCGGGGCCGGCCAGATAGGCGGCCGGATCGTAGGCCGGAAACGCGCCGCGCTCGGCGGCAAGCGCGGCCGATGCGGCAAACGCATGCTCGCGCATCGTCAGCACGATGCCGCGTGCAAACGCGCGCGCTTCGGCGCTGTCATAGCGCAGCCGCAGCATCGTCAGCGCGTCGCCAAGCCCCGTTACGCCGACACCGATGCGCCGCTTCCGGTATGCCTCGCGCTCGTGCGCGGCGAGCGGCCACGCGGTCAGGTCGAGCACATTGTCGAGCATGCGTACCTGGATACGCACCGCGTCGGCGAGCGTCGCGAAGTCGAAGCGCGGCTTGCCGTCGACGCCGAACGGGTGGTGAACGAAGCGCGACAGGTCGATCGGCCCCAGCACACAGCTGCCATAGGACGGCAGCGGCTGCTCGCCGCACGGGTTCGTCGCGTCGATCCGCTCGTGTTCGCACAGCGGATTCGCGTCGCGGATCGTATCGAGGAACAGCAGCCCCGGCTCGGCGCTGTCGCGCGCGGCGTTGACGATTTCATGCCACAGCGTACGGGCCGGAACCGTCGCGTAAAGGTAATGCCCGTCCGGCTGCCGGGACGGTGCGCCGGACGCGCAATAGCGCGGCGCATGATGGACGAGCGCCCACGGCCGGTCGTGCGCGACCGCTTCCATGAACGCGTCCGTGATGCCGACCGACAGATTGAACGTCGGCCAGCGCGATCGTCCGCGCTTGGCCGTGACGAACGCGACCAGGTCCGGATGATCGCATCGCAGGACACCCATTTGCGCGCCCCGGCGCGGACCGGCGAACGGCAGCGCGCGGCACATCGCATCGAAGCGGTCGATTGCCGCGCACACGCCTTGTTCGGTTGCGAGACGTCGCTGGTGCGCGTCCGCGGGCGGCGCCGGCGAGAAGTCGTAGCCGATGCCGCCCCCCATCAGCAGCGTGTGCCGTGCGTCGTCGAGCGCGCGCTCGAGCGCTGCGTCGACGGCCTGCACGGGCATATCGGCCGGAATCTCGAGTGGATGGACGAAGCAGTTGACCATCGTTCCGCCCGTCTGCGCGCCTGCATTCGCGAGGATGCGGCCGGCGCCGATCGCCCCGCGCATCAGATTCAGAAAGAACGCACGTTCGGCCTGTATGCGAACGTCCGCCGGCTCGGCGAGCGACAGCGCATGGGCGACGCGCCGGAATACGGCCCCGTGCGATGTTTCGCCTGGCTGCGCATAGCGATCGGCGAACACGGTGGTGCAAAGCGACTGCTCGTCCATGGCGAGGCTCCGCGACGGCGAATGATTCACTGTAAGGGCCTGCCGGCACGCATCGTTGATCGAGCGCAATCCGGCGCCTTTGCGGCATTGCTTGACCGCCGTCAACGCCGCGCCCGCTGTGGAACGTAAGGTGGCGCAAGGGCCGGCATGCGTCGGTTGCCGGAAATCGTCACGCCGGTGTCGGTCGCGCAAGCCGGCGGATCGAGCCTTTTATCGACCAAGCCCCATGACCGATATCGTTACCGTCACATTGAACCCTGCCGTCGATGTCGCGACGTCGGTCGAGCACATCGTCGATACGCACAAGCTGCGCTGCGCGCGGCCGAGGCGCGACCCGGGCGGTGGCGGGATCAACGTCGCGCGAACCATTCATCGGCTCGGCGGCGACTGCGTCGCGCTGTACCTGGCAGGCGGGCCGACCGGTGACGTATTGACGCTGCTGCTCGAAACCGAACGTCTGCCGACCGTGCGATTGCGGATCGCCGGCGAGACACGCGAAAACTTTTGCGTGACCGAGACCGCGACAGGACGCGAATACCGCTTCCTGACGCCGGGACCGTCGGTCACGGAAGCCGAGTGGCGGGGCTGCGCGGCCCGCATCGAGGCCATGCAACCCGCGCCACGCTATCTCGTGTTGAGCGGCAGCTTGCCGCCCGGCGCGCCGGACGACCTGTATGCAAGGCTCGCGCGGACGGCAAAGGCAAACGGCAGCCGGGTTGTCGTCGATGCGGCGGGCCCCGCGCTGCGGGCAGCGCTCGAGGCCGGCATCCATCTCGTGAAGCCCAGTCTCGGCGAACTGAGCGTGCTGGCCGGCGAACCGCTCGACGAAGCGTCGGCATGCCGGAAAGCGAGCGAACTCGTGGCGCGAGGGCAAGCCGAGATCGTCGCGTTGACGCTCGGTGCCCGCGGAGCATGGGTCGTCACGCGCGATCGAACCCTGCGCCTGCATGGCAGGCCGGCAACGGTATGCAGCACGGTGGGGGCCGGTGACAGTTTCGTCGGCGGCATGGTCTGGGCATTGGGGCGCGGCGTGCCGTTCGACGATGCGTGCCGCTATGCGCTGGCGGCATCGGCTGCTTCGGTCGAGCATCCCGGCACGGCGCTTTGCACACGCGACGATGTCGAGCGGATTCATGCCGAACTGGTTGCCGAAGCAACCTGACACGGACGCCGCCGGACACGTGCGCGGTATCGTCGCCGTGCGAACGGTTGTTGACCTGGCTCAGCGAGCGCGCGATGCGATCGGGAAGAATAGGGCAGCGATTTCCCGAGGTGCGCCATGGTCTTCCGCTTGATCGTCTGTCTGTTCGCTCTGTCGTGCGTGCTGCCGGCTGCGTCGGCCGACGCCGTCGTGCCGGCGCAGCAACGCGTGCTGATTCTCGTCTATCACCGGTTTGCAGCGGAGCGCCTGGATTCGATGACGGTACGTACCGAGACATTCCGCAACCAGTTGCATGCGATCGAGGCAAGCGGCTATCGCATCGTGCCGCTCGCCGACGTGGTGCGCTGGCATGGCGGCCAGACGGATGCCGTGCCGGCGCGGGCAGTCGCGATCACCGTCGATGACGGTCACCGTTCCGTCTACGAAATATTGCGCCCGTTGCTGGCCCGGCACCCTGTACCGGTCACGCTGTTCATCTATCCGTCGGCCATCTCCAACGCCAGCTACGCGATGACGTGGGACCAGCTGCGCGCGCTTGGCGCATCCGGCGGAGTCGACATCGAGTCCCATACGTACTGGCATCCGAATTTTCACACCGAGCGCGCCCGGCGCACCGCGGAGGACTACCGGCGCTTCGTGTCCGTCCAGTTGAGCCGCTCCCGAGAACGGCTCGAGTCCGAAACCGGCAAGCCGATCCGGCTGCTGGCCTGGCCATTCGGCGTCCATGATGACGAGACCGACCAACTGGCCGCTCGCGAAGGTTATGTCGCCGCTTTCACGCTCAATGCGCGTCCCGTTCGGCTCACCGACCCGGCAATGGCACTGCCGCGCTATTTGATGACGGATACATGCGACGCACGATGCATGAACGGATTGCTGCAAACCGCCGGGGGAAGCCATGATTGACCGCCTGATTGCGTGCCTCCTGCTGTCGCTCGCCGGTTTCGCCGCGCAGGCGGCACCGGTGACGATCACGGTCGTCGATGCCACGAACGGGCGCCCGCTGGCCGGTGCGATCGGCTACGCGTCCGGCGTGAGCCGAACCGCGGATGGCGACGGAGCGTTTTCGCTGGAGGTCGAAACGACCGGTACACGCTTGAGCGTGCGTGCGCCGGGCTACGCACGAACTGAAGTCGAACTGACGGCGGCCGGGATTACGCATACGATTCGCATGACACCCGTGCGTCCGAAAGCGGTCTACCTGTCCGCCTACGGCATCGCGGACCGTACGCTGCGCGACGCGGCGCTCGCGCTGCAGGGCCGCACGGCCGTCAACGCGTTCGTGATCGACGTGAAAGGCGATCGCGGGACGACCCCTTATCGCAGCGCGGCACGCGAAGCGATCGGCGCGGCAAGCGATCCGGCACCGCGCGTCGCCGACCTGCCGGGCCTGATCCGCGCGTTTCATGCGCGCGGGTTGTACCTGATCGCCCGCATCGTCGTGTTCAAGGACGATCCGCTCGCGGCTGCCCGCCCGGACTGGGCGGTGCGCGATGCGGCCGGCGGGATCTGGCGCGATCGCGAGCATTTGCGATGGATCGACCCGACCGCGCAGGCGGCGTGGGCACACAACTTCGACGTCGCGGAAGAGGCGGCGAAGCTGGGTTTCGACGAGATCCAGTTCGACTACCTGCGCTTTCCCGATGCGAACAACCTGCGCTTCAGCGAGCCCAATACGGAAGCGAACCGCGTCGCCGCGATCACGGGATTCCTGGCGGGGGCGCGCGAGCGGCTGCGGCCGTACAACGTTTATGTGTCGGCCGACATCTTCGGCTACGTGTGCTGGAACGAGGATGACACGCACATCGGGCAACGGCTCGGCGCATTGGGCGGGGTGGTCGACTACATTTCGCCGATGCTGTACCCGTCGGGCTTTACGTGGGGCTTGCCCGGCTGCCGCAAACCCACCGATCATCCGGGCGAGATCGTCGAACGTTCGCTTACCGAAGCGATGCACCGCACGGGGCTCGCCGGCGTGCGTTTTCGGCCCTGGCTGCAGGCGTTTCGCGACTACGCGTTCGACCACCGGGAATTCGATGCGGATGAGATTCGAGCGCAGGTCGACGCCGCCGATACGGCCGGCACGGACGGATGGATGCTGTGGAATCCGCGCAATCGCTACGATCCCGCTGCGCTGCCGCGCTGACCGGCGCGCTGCTGCTCGCGCTGGTGCCTGTCTGTGCGCGGGCGGAAGCAGGCCCGGCCGCAGCGCTACCGGCCGCCGCGATCGACGCAGTCATTGCCGCCGAGATTGCCGATCGCCATCTTGCCGGCGCGGTCGTCGTGACGGGCGATGCGGACGGTGTGCGCGTACGTGTGGCCCGCGGCCTTCGTGTGGCGGGCGCGGCCGCCGAAGCGATGACGGCCGATACCGTTTTCGATCTCGCGTCGCTGACGAAGCCCGTGGCGACGGCCGTTGCCGTCATGCAGCTCGCGGAGCGCGGGGAGCTCGATCTCGATACGCCGGCCGCACACTACTGGCCCGCGTTCGCCGCGCGCGGCAAGGCGGACATCACGCTTCGGCAGTTGCTCGCGCATACGTCCGGGCTGCCGCCCGGTGTGTCGTCTCGCGCGCTGCGCAGCCGCGCGGCCGTGCTGGCCGACATCGTCGCGATGGCGCCCGATGCGCGGCCCGGCACGCGCGTACGGTACAGCGACGTCAACTACGTGGTGCTCGGCCAGATCGTCGAGCGCGTGTCGCGACGGCCGCTCGACACGTGGTGCGCGATGCACATATTCGCGCCGCTCGGCATGGCGAGCGCGGCGTTTCGGCCGCCCGCGTCCTTGCTGGCGCGCGTCGCGCCCACGGTCGTCCGGGATGGCCGCCTGCTCAGGGGCCGGGTGCACGACCCGATCGCCGCCGCGATGGGCGGCGTGGCGGGCAACGCGGGCCTGTTCGCGAGCGCGGACGATCTCGCGCGCTTCGCACGCATGCTGCTGAACGGCGGCACACTCGGCTCGGCACGCGTGCTGAGCCGCGCCAGCATCGCGACGCTCGAGACGCCGGCCACGCTCGATGCCGAAGGCGACCTGCGCACGACCGGCTGGGCAGTCGCGGCGCCGCTCGTCGCGAACCGCTACCGGCTGCCCGCGATCGGCGCGCTGCAGCATCTCGGCTACACGGGCACCGCGCTGTGGATCGATCCGGTGACACGCCGCTTCGCGGTCGTGCTGACGAGCCGGCTGTATCCCGATGAAACCGGCACTGCAGCACCGTTGCGCGAGCTGGTGCTCGGCATCGTATCGAGCGGAGCGGGGCCCGTGAAGTTGGCGCGGATCGCCACGCGCGCACCGGCGATGGCCGAGGCCGTCGCCCGTAGCGGCCGGCTGCCGGCATCGCACGGACCGGTGCTGGCCGGCATCGACATGCTTGCGGCAAACGGATTCGCGGCCGTGGCCGGCAAGCGCATTGCGCTGATCACGAATCGCAGCGGCTTCGACCGGTTCGGCACGCGCACCGCCGACCTGCTTGCGCACGCACCGGGGGCACGGCTCGTTGCGCTGTTCGCGCCCGAGCACGGGCTCGGCACCGACGTCGATGAAACGTTCGGCGACACGATCGATGCCGCGACCGGCGTGACGGTTCACAGCCTCTACGGCAGCCGCCGCCGGATCGCCCCCGAGTTGCTCGCCGACGCCGACGTCCTGGTGATCGACCTGCAGGATGCAGGCGTACGCTTCTTCACTTACCTGGCCACGCTTGGATATGCGCTCGAGGCGGCGGCGGCCGCGCATCGTCCTGTGCTCGTGCTGGACCGTCCGAATCCGCTGGGCGCGGATGTCGTCGGCGGCCCGGTGGCGGACCCGGGGCCGCGCACGTTCACCGGCTATTACCCGCTGCCGCTTCAGCACGGGATGACGATCGGCGAACTCGCGCGCCTGTTCAATGACCGCCTGCGAATCGGCGCCGCGCTTACCGTGGTGCCGATGGCGCACTACGCGCGCGCGATGCGCTTCGACGCCACCGGGCTGGGCTGGGTGCCGCCGTCGCCGAACCTGCGCGATGCCGGCGCGCTGTCGCTGTATCCCGAGACGGGGCTCGTCGAAGGTGCGGCGCTCAGTGTCGGGCGCGGCACCGCGACGCCGTTCGGCGTGGTCGGCGCGCCTTGGATCGACGGCCATGCGCTCGCCGACGATCTTCGCGCGATGCGGCTCGGCGCGACCTTCGCGCCGGTTCGCTTCGTGCCGGCGGAAGGGCCCTATCGCGGCGTGCCGTGCGAGGGGGTGCGCATTGCGCGACTGCCCGGCGCGGCAAAACCCGGCGAAATCGGGCTCGCACTCGCGCTCGTTTTGCACCGTCGGTATCCCGAACTGTTCCGGATCGACGCGATTCGCGCGTCGGTCGGTTCGCGCGAGGTCGCCGACATGCTGGAAGCGGGGCGGCCGCTCGACGACATCGAACGGGTCGTCGATACGCAGGCGGCGGCGTTCGCGCAAGCGCGCGCGGCGTTTCTGCTGTACTGAATCCGCCGTGCGGACGCGTCGTTCGATACGCGTCGACGTAGGTTGAACGGGGCATGCCCTTGCGTTCGGCGAGTGCATTCGGCCGAGTGTCCGGATAGGGCGCGGCCGGCAGTCCGAGGTGCTGCGCCAGGATCCGTCGCATGCTGTCCGATTTCGTGAGACAACACCTCCACTCGTACTATCGATTTTATCGACGGTGACACGCGGACCTGCTCGCCAGCAGGGCCACGCGATCAACGTGACATCTACCGCGCGCTCGCACGGGCCTTTGCACTGACCTGCATCAATTCTTGCCTGCGGTACTGCGCCTACCGTTGTTTTACCGGATGCGAAAAGGAGCCAACGATCATGATTCGCTGAGCGAACGGCGGCTTGTGTTCGATGCCGCCTGCCGGCGCCGGGTGTGCGCGAAGTCGTCGATCACCTGTCGATTGCCTGATCGGTTCGGAGCAGGACAGACGTTGATCGACGGTCAGGATGTCCGAACCGCGGTGACGACTCGCGTTGCCCGGGACAACCAGGAGATGACATGAATGCTGCGATGCTCTGCACTCGCGATGTCGCCACGTGTTTCGAAACGATCACGGTCGTCGAGGCAGCCGAACGGATGCGCGATGCGCACGCTGGCGATCTGGTCGTGGTGCGTGAACGGGAAGGGCACCTTCTGCCGGTCGGCATGGTGACCGACCGCGACATCGTGCTCGCCGTGGTGAGCCCGGGCGCGGAGGCGGGCTCGCTGTTCGTCGGGGACATCATGTCGGAACCCGTCGCGGTTGCAAACGGCGACGAAGATGTCTGGCTGCTCGCAAAGCGCATGCGGCAGCATGGCATACGCCGGCTTCCGGTCGTCGGCGACGACGGCCAACTGGTGGGCATCGTCACGCTCGACGATCTGTTGCGTGCTGCCGCGGCGTTGCTCGACGAGTTGCGTCTCGTCGCGGCACGTCAGCCGTATTTCGAGGAAAAGCAGCGTGGGTAGCGCGCTCCGGCGCGCTTTCCGCTTTCATCATTGCCGGCCCCTGCCGGGTCTTCGCACGGTCACTGCTGCCGATGAAGTCTGGCAGTTGCTTCAACGAGCTTGATTTCGCCATCTTCATTCAGTCGCGTCTCGACGACTTCGCGCTCGATATGCTCGACACCCCAACTTACCGCGAGATCCCCGAGGTAATTGGCGATGAGATGAGCGTCGAAATGCCACGCATGGCTAATACCTTTTGCAGATTCGGAATGGTTACCTCGACCACTCCAATTTTTGGAATGGTGAATGACTCGATCGGTGAGATTTTTATCTTGTAACCATACGCTTTGGAAAGGTGGGCGACGGTCATCCATCCCGCGCTTCCCCCGCCCACAATCAGGATTCTTGTTACTAAATTCCGCACAATTCCTCTCATGTGACTAAAATTGAACTGTTTAGCTCGGCGGCACAATTCGACTTTCCATTGCCGTTTTTATTGAGCTTTACGAAACCCAAGATAACGCAGCTGTCCACATCTACCGCAACAATATGGATTGTTTAATAAACAAACGCTAACCATAAAATTGCTCAAAAATAAAAAAACTCCAATAAGAAATTATTTCCTTTAGGCACGTATAGTTTTCCGATTTGGGATGACGAAATTAAATGTGGCGGATAAAAAATCAAAACCCTGTCAAACATATCAGTTTGATTTAATTAATCGCCATCCTATTCTGGGTGCCGATTAATTGACCACCCTCTCAGAAGTCCATTCGGTTTTTAAATCCTATGGGAAGCGTGTCATGAGCAATCCGATCAAGAATATCGTCATCGTGGGCGGCGGCACCGCGGGGTGGATGGCCGCCTCGTACCTCGTCCGGGCGCTCCAACAGCAGGCGAACATTACGCTCATCGAGTCTGCGGCGATCCCCCGGATCGGCGTGGGCGAGGCGACCATCCCGAGTTTGCAGAAGGTGTTCTTCGACTTCCTCGGGATACCGGAGCGGGAGTGGATGCCCCAGGTGAACGGCGCATTCAAGGCCGCCATCAAGTTCGTGAACTGGAGGAAGTCTCCCGACCGCTCGCGCGACGATTACTTCTACCATTTGTTCGGCAGCGTGCCGAACTGCGACGGCGTGCCGCTTACCCACTACTGGCTGCGCAAGCGCGAACAGGGCTTCCAGCAGCCGATGGAGTACGCGTGCTACCCGCAGCCCGGGGCGCTCGACGGCAATCTGGCACCGTGCCTGCCCGACGGCACCCGCCAGATGGCCCACGCGTGGCACTTCGACGCGCACCTGGTGGCCGACTTCCTGAAGCGCTGGGCCGTCGAACGCGGGGTGAAGCGCGTGGTCGACGAGGTGGTGGACGTTCACCTGAACGAGCGCGGCTACATCTCCAGCCTGTCCACCAAGGAGGGGCGCACGCTGGAGGCGGACCTGTTCATCGACTGCTCCGGCATGCGGGGGCTCCTGATCAACCAGGCCTTGAAGGAACCCTTCATCGACATGTCCGACTACCTGCTGTGCGACAGCGCGGTCGCCAGCGCCGTGCCCAACGACGACGCGCGCGTGGGGATCGAGCCGTACACCTCCGCGATCGCCATGAACTCGGGGTGGACCTGGAAAATTCCCATGCTGGGCCGGTTCGGCAGCGGCTACGTCTTCTCGAGCAAGTTCACGTCGCGCGACCAGGCCACCGCCGACTTCCTCGACCTCTGGGGCCTCTCGGACAAGCAGCCGCTCAACCAGATCAAGTTCCGGGTCGGGCGCAACAGGCGGGCGTGGGTCAATAACTGCGTCTCTATCGGGCTGTCGTCGTGCTTTTTGGAGCCCCTGGAATCGACGGGAATCTACTTCATCTACGCGGCGCTTTACCAGCTCGTGAAGCACTTCCCCGACACCTCGTTCGACCCGCGGTTGACCGACGCATTCAACGCCGAGATCGTCTACATGTTCGACGACTGCCGAGATTTCGTCCAGGCGCACTATTTCACCACGTCGCGCGAAGACACGCCGTTCTGGCTCGCGAACCGGCACGATCTGCGGCTCTCGGACGCCATCAAGGAGAAGGTTGAACGTTACAAGGCGGGGCTGCCGCTGACCACCACGTCGTTCGACGATTCCACGTACTACGAGACCTTCGACTACGAATTCAAGAACTTCTGGTTGAACGGAAACTACTACTGCATTTTTGCCGGCTTGGGGCTGCTGCCCGACCGGTCGCTGCCGCTCTTGCGGCACCGGCCGGAGTCGATCGACAAGGCCGAGGCGATGTTCGCCCGCATCCGGCGCGAGGCCGAGCGTCTGCGGACGAGCCTGCCGACGAACTACGACTACCTGCGGTCGCTGCGCGAGGGCGACGCGGGGCTGTCTCGCAGCCAGCCGGGGCCGACGCTCGCGACGCCGGAGGTCCTGTAGTGGAGCGCGCCCCGAGCCGGGTATGCGCATTCGCGGCCACGCACGCTGCAGTGGCGGCCTGCGATCCGCTGCAGGCGCGAGCGCTCGTTCTGCAGCTGCCGGTCCTGAACCGTAAAAAGGATGTGCCCGGCATCGTCGGCCTGTTGCGCGAGTTCCTTCCGGCGCGCGGTGTGCCCGCCGGCTGGGGCTTCGTCGAAGCCGCCGCCGCGATGCGGGACATCGGGTTCTTCCTGGGGTCGCTCAAGCGGCACGGACACGAGCCCGTGGACGCGGTGCCCGGGCTCGAGCCGGTGCTGCTCGACCTGGCGCGTGCGACCGACCTGCCGCCGCGCGAGACGCTCCTGCATGTGACGGTCTGGAACCCCGCGGCGGCCGACGCGCAGCGGAGCTACACCGGGCTCCGCGACGAAGCGCACCTGCTCGAGAGCGTACGCATCTCGATGGCGTCCCTCGAGGCGGCCATCGCGTTGACCGTCGAGCTGTCCGACGTGCCCCTGCGGTCGCCCGCGTTCGAGCAAGGGTGCGTCGAGCTGGCGGCCTATCTTCAGAAAATGGTCGAATCGATCGTTTACGCCTACCGCTTCATCTCGCCGCAAGTCTTCTACGACGAGCTCCGCCCGTACTACGAACCGATTCGAGTCGGGGGGCAGAGCTACCTCGGCCCCGGCGCTGTAGAGATGCCCCTCTTCGTGCTGGAGCACGTCCTGTGGGGCTCGCAATCGGACCACCCGGCTTATCGAGAATTCAAGGAGACGTACCTGCCCTATGTGCTTCCCGCGTTCAGGGAGGTCTACGCCCGGTTCGCCGGGGGGCCGGCGCTCGTCGACCGCGCGCTCGACGAGGCGCAAGCGGCCCGCGTGCGGGGCGAACCCGTCGGGGCCGGGCTGGCGGCCCTCGAGCGGGTCTTCGAGGTCCTGCTGCACTTCCGGGCGCCTCACCTCAAGTTGGCGGAGCGGACGTACGAAGCCGGGCGAAGCGGCCCCACGATCGGCAGCGGGGGGTACGCGCCCAGCATGCTCGGCGATCTACTCGAACTCACGCGTGCCGCGCGGTCCCGCCTCCGCGCCGCCCTCGACGAATCCTGACGCGCGCGGCCATGTGTTCCATCTCACAAGGAGAGTTTGCCCCCATGACTCAGAAGAGCCCCGCGAACGGGCGCGATAGCAACCACTTCGACGTGATCATCCTCGGCTCGGGCATGTCCGGCACCCAGATGGGGGCCATCCTGGCCAAACAACAGTTTCGCGTGCTGATCATCGAGGAGTCGTCGCACCCGCGGTTCACGATCGGCGAATCGTCGATCCCCGAGACGTCTCTGATGAACCGCATCATCGCCGATCGCTACGGCATTCCGGAGCTCGACCACATCACGTCGTTCTATGCGACGCAGCGTTACGTCGCGTCGAGCACGGGCATCAAGCGCAACTTCGGCTTCGTGTTCCACAAGCCCGGCCAGGAGCACGACCCGAAGGAGTTCACGCAGTGCGTGATTCCCGAGCTGCCGTGGGGGCCGGAGAGCCATTATTACCGGCAAGACGTCGATGCCTACCTGTTGCAAGCCGCCATCAAATACGGCTGCACGGTCCGCCAGAAGACGAACGTGACCGAATACCACGCCGACAAGGACGGCGTCGCGGTGGCCACCGCCCAGGGCGAACGGTTCACCGGCCGGTACATGATCGACTGCGGAGGCCCCCGCGCGCCGCTCGCGACCAAGTTCGGGCTCCGCGAAGAGCCGTGTCGCTTCAAGACGCACTCCCGCAGCCTCTACACGCACATGCTCGGGGTCAAGCCGTTCGACGACATCTTCAAGGTCAAGGGGCAGCGCTGGCGCTGGCACGAGGGGACCTTGCACCACATGTTCGAGGGCGGCTGGCTCTGGGTGATTCCGTTCAACAACCACCCGCGGTCGACCAACAACCTGGTGAGCGTCGGCCTGCAGCTCGACCCGCGTGTCTACCCGAAAACGGACATCTCCGCGCAGCAGGAATTCGACGAGTTCCTCGCGCGGTTTCCGAGCATCGGCGCGCAGTTCCGGGACGCCGTGCCGGTGCGCGACTGGGTCAAGACCGACCGCCTGCAATTCTCGTCGAGCGCCTGCGTCGGCGACCGCTACTGCCTGATGCTGCACGCGAACGGGTTCATCGACCCGCTCTTTTCCCGGGGGCTCGAGAACACCGCGGTGACCATCCACGCGCTCGCGGCGCGCCTCATCAAGGCGCTGCGCGACGACGACTTCTCCCCCGAGCGCTTCGAGTACATCGAGCGCCTGCAGCAGAAGCTTTTGGATCACAACGACGACTTCGTCAGCTGCTGCTACACGGCGTTCTCGGACTTCCGCCTGTGGGACGCGTTCCACCGGCTGTGGGCGGTCGGCACGATCCTCGGGCAGTTCCGGCTCGTGCAAGCCCACGCGAGGTTCCGCGCGTCGCGCGACGAGGGCGACCTCGATCACCTCGACAACGACCCGCCGTACCTCGGGTACCTGTGTGCGGACATGGAGGAGTACTACCAGTTGTTCAACGACGCCAAGGCCGAGGTCGAGGCCGTGAGCGCCAGGCGCAAGCCGGCCGAGGAGGCCGCGGCGCGGATTCACGCCCTCATCGACGAACGAGACTTCGCCAGGCCGATGTTCGGCTTCGGGTACTGCATCACGGGGGACAAGCCGCAGCTCAACAATTCGAAGTACAGCCTGCTGCCGGCGATGAAGCTGATGTACTGGACGCAAACCAGCGCGCCGGCAGAGGTGAAAAAGTACTTCGACTACAACCCGATGTTCGCGCTGCTCAAGGCGTACATCACGACCCGCATCGGCCTGGCGCTGAAGTAATCGACCGACGACCACACAAAAAACGATGGACGACATTCAATTCGATCAACCGAGCGTCAAGGAGCAACCCCAGGCGGCGTACGACGCGACCACGCGCGTGGCCGCGAGCTGGTACGTCGCGATGCGCTCGGACGACCTCAAGGACAAGCCGGCGGAGTTGACACTGTTCGGCCGTCCGTGCGTGGCGTGGCGCGGCGCGACGGGCCGGGCAGTGGTGATGGACCGGCACTGCTCGCACCTTGGCGCGAACCTGGCCGACGGGCGGATCAAGGACGGGTGCATCCAGTGCCCGTTTCACCACTGGCGGTACGACGAGCAGGGCCAGTGCGTTCACATCCCCGGCCACAGCCCGGAGGTGCGCCGGCTGGAGCCCGTCCCGCGCGGGGCGCGCCAGCCGACGTTGGTCACCGCCGAGCGGTACGGCTACGTGTGGGTCTGGTACGGCTCCCCGCAGCCGCTGCACCCGCTGCCCGAAATCGCCGCGGCCGACGTCGACAACGGCGACTTCATGCACCTGCACTTCGCGTTCGAGACGACGACGGCGGTCTTGCGGATCGTCGAGAACTTCTACGACGCGCAGCACGCGACCCCCGTGCACGCGCTCCCGGTCTCGGCCTTCGAGCTCAAGCTCTTCGACGACTGGCGCCAGTGGCCGGAGGTCGAGTCGCTGGCGCGGGCGGGCGCGTGGTTCGGTGCCGGGATCGACTTCACCGTGGACCGGTACTTCGGGCCCCTCGGCATGCTGTCGCGCGCGCTCGGCATGGACATGTCGCAGATGAACCTGCACTTCGATGGATACCCCGGCGGGTGCGTCATGACCGTCGCCCTGGACGGAGACGTCAAATACAAGCTGCTCCAGTGCGTGACGCCGGTGAGCGACGGCAAGAACGTCATGCACATGCTCATCTCGATCAAGAAGGTGGGCGGCGCTCTGCGTCGCGCGACCGACTACGTGCTGTTCGGGCTGCAGACCAAACAGGCCGCGGGGTACGACGTCAAAATCTGGAACGGGATGAAGCCGGACGGCGGCGGCGCGTACAGCAGGTACGACAAGCTCGTGCTCAAGTACCGCGCGTTCTACCGGAGCTGGGTCGACCGTGTCGCCGAGGTGACCGCTCAACCGCGTGACCGCGCTGCCGCGAGTGAGCGGCAATGCGTGAGTCGGCAGCCCTAGCCGAGCCGGTATCGGCCGCATCGTTCCGTCAGGCGCTCGCGAACCTGGCGAGTCTCGAGCAGTTTGTGGGTCTCGTCCGTCGGTATGCTCGCGTGGATCTCGTAGTCTTTTATCCGCGCGTGGTCCCGACAAGCAGCCTCGCGGATCTTGCCACTTGCGTACAATTCGTCGAAGCCGCCGTAGGCATCGGCTTGCAGGATGCCTTCGAATCC
This sequence comes from Burkholderia sp. LFS061, assembly GCF_047978125.1. NCBI lineage: Bacteria > Pseudomonadati > Pseudomonadota > Betaproteobacteria > Burkholderiales > Burkholderiaceae > Burkholderia > Burkholderia sp. LFS061. The sequence goes on from NZ_JBFPFS010000067.1 coordinate 28,999, forward strand.
GGCGAGTGGGTCTGAGGATGGATGCCTTTGCGATCGCACGAGTACGCGAACCATACCGCAGCCGGCTCCGTCGAGGCCGAACGGCTGTCAACCGCTTGTCCGTCTTCCGCGTCTTTGCGGCGGTCGCACTTTCCTGAGGCATTTCATGACTATCTGGCTGCTACAACTCGTGGTCGTGATCGGACTCTGCAACGTTTGCGGCCGCGTTGCCGAACGGCTCGGCCAGTGCGCGGTCGTCGGCGAGATCGCGGCCGGCCTGCTGCTCGGGCCTTCGCTGTTCGGCGTCATCGCACCTGATTTCTACGATGTGCTGTTCGGCCCGCGTGCGCCGTCGGGAATGGCGCAAGTCAGCGAGGTCGGTCTGGTGTTGCTGATGTTTCAGGTCGGTCTGCACATGGAGCTCGGCGTCACGCTGCGCGGCAGCCGGTGGCGTGTGCCGGTTGCGATTGCGGCAGGCGGCCTGTTCGTGCCGGCCGCGATCGGCATGATCGTGGCGGTCGTGTCGAAGGGGGCGCTCGCCAGCGATGCACCGGCGTTGCAATACGTGCTGTTTTGCGGCGTCGCGCTCGCGGTATCGGCGGTGCCGGTCATGGCGCGCATTGTCGATGACCTGACGCTCGGTGCGATGGCGGGCGCGAGGCATGCGATGTCTGCCGCGATACTCACCGACGCGCTCGGCTGGATGCTGCTTGCGGCAATCGCATCGTTGTCGAGCGGGCCGGGCTGGGCATTCACGCGCATGCTCGTCAGCCTGCTCGTGTATCTGGCGCTGAGCGCGTTGCTGGTGCGCTTCGTGGTCCGCCCGGCGCTCGCGCGGCTCGCATCGACGGCGCATGCCTCGCGCGACCGGCTGGCAGTATTGTTCTGCTTCGTGATGGCGTCGGCGCTGGCGACCTCGATGATCGGGTTCCACAGCGCATTCGGCGCGCTTGCCGCGGCGCTGTTCGTGCGGCGTGTGCCGGGCGTCGCGAAGGATTGGCACGATAGCGTCGAGGGCTTCGTCAAGCTGGTGCTGATGCCGGTGTTCTTTGCCCATGCGGGGCTGCATGCGTCGGTAGGGACGATCGACGACGCGACTTCATGGCTGTGGTTCGGGGTGTTTTTCGCGGGCGGGTTCGTCGGCAAGTTCGGCGGCAGCTATCTGGGTGCGCGCGCCACCGGGCTTGCGCCGCACGACGCGATGCTGGTGGGCTCGCTGATGAATACGCGCGGATTGATGGAACTGATCGTGCTATCGATCGGTCTGCAGATGCAGATTCTTCCGGCGCGTGTTTACACGATTCTCGTCGTGTTCGCGCTGGTGACGACGGCGCTGACCGCGCCGCTCGTCAGGTTTACGCTGCGCATGCAATCGCGCTCGACGCCGGCGATTTCGGTCGCCGGCAAGTGACGCGGTGGGGGGCGCGAAAACGGGCGGCCCCCAGGGGGTATGGGGCGGGCGCGTTGGGGGGGGGGGGGGGGCGCTACGGCGCCGGCCACGCAGGGTGAAGCGGAGGGCCGAGGAGGGTAGCGGGGGGACCATCGACGGGAACCGGTGGCCGTGATAAAGCGATTTCGTTTTCGTCATCGCATCATGCTACGCGAACACCCCGCCAACGTGACAGCGCCCGGGAATGCATTCGCACCTGCACGGCGGTGCGCGAAGCATCGCCAGTACAAAGCAATCCCCGACGTCCGGCAACTGCGAACCCTGATAGTCGAGCGATGTCATGCGGCCGGGCATCCGATCGACGCCGACGTCTTCAAGGTGCATTCGCCATACCGGCCCGAGCCCATCAACCGGGCCCGGGGCCTGTCTGCCGGATCGCCGGCGGAAGGTGTCACCGCTCGCCCCAAGCATCGATTTTAATTTTTAATCGATCGCTTAGCAGGCTGTTGAAATTGGGAACGGTGTAAACGGGCTCGAAGGGCGGTGCGTTAGAGATATCGTGTTCATGATCTTGAGCAGATGAGCCGATGCGTGGAATGGACGAGAT
>NZ_JBFPFS010000068.1:0-28776 GCF_047978125.1 Burkholderia sp. LFS061
GCCGACCACACCGCCCGCGCCGCCGCCGGCCAGCCAGCGGCGCCAGCGCGAGGCGCGACGCGGCGCGACATGCAGCCCGTCGCCGGAATCGACCGGCGCCGGCTGCGCGAGGGCCGCGCGAATGCGCCCGGCATCGAACGGCGGTGCCCGAAAACGCACGCCCGTCGCGTCGTACAGCGCGTTCGCGATCGCCGCCGCGGCCGGTGCCGCCGCCTGTTCGATCCGGCGTGCATCGTACGCGGACAACTCGCCGCGCGCGCGATGCGCCGCGTCGTCGAACGCAGCCAGTTCATGCGCGATCGCGTCCGGCTGCGCACCGGTATCGGTCTCGTCATGCGCAGGCCGCGCGGACAACCGCGCACCCATCACGCGCGAAATCGCCGCCTCGATCTGCCATGCGGGCAAACCGGCCATCGATGCGTCGCCCGGTTTGCCCGCACCTTGTCCAGCCACGACGCGCCGCACCGCGACATCGCCCGTCGCGCGGTCGACATCGAGATCGACGACCCATGCGGACCAGCGCGTGTCGCCATCACGTGCGAAATCTGCTGCCGGTGGTTCGTCGCCGGACGGCGTGGCACGCACGCCGGCGCCGTCGAATGCGAAGCCGCGACCGCTGACACGCGAACGCGCGTTCGCGTCGGCCGCGACCGGCGCGCCCCATGCGGCGCGTTCGCTGACCATCCGGATAATCTCGCGCGGCCCCGCATCCCGCTCTGCATCGAGATGCTGCAGGCGCAACGCGACCGGGTCGCGTCGCAACGCGCCCGCGAGTTCGTCGACGAAGGATTCGCGGGCGAACACGTGCGCATGGCCGGGAATTGCGCGATCGGCGTCGGCCAATTCGATCGACGTCTGCGCGTGCCGGTAGACGAACGGCGCCGCAGGGCCGGCATCCGTGCCCTCGGCCGTCGAACCGCGAAGATCGTCCGCTACCGCACCGGAGGCTTGCGCGCGATAGCGCCAGCTCGTCATCCGCCCGTCGGGCGCGGTCCGCGTTTCGACATCGAGCGATGCGTGCGTGCGCGTATCGCCGACCGGCCATTCGTAGCGTGCGCGATGCGTATTCGATACGTCGGCGCTGCCTTCGTCGCGCGGCTCGTGCGTCGTCACGCGCTCCTGCTCGACCGGCGGGCTCAGGTCATGCTTCATCGCCGTCCCGCAGATAGCGTGCGGCGCGATGCACGGCCCGGATGATCTCCAGGTGCGTGCCGCAGCGGCACAGGTTGAAACGCAGCGCATCGCGGATCGCCGCATCGTCCGGCGCGGGGTTGCGGTCGAGCAGCGCCTTCGTGCTCATGATCATCCCGTTCAGGCAATAACCGCATTGCGCGGCCTGCTCGTCGATGAACGCGCGCTGGATCGGATGCGGCGCATCGCGCGACCCGAGCCCTTCCAGCGTCGTGACGTCGCGCCCGCTTGCGGCGGCGGCCGGCACCACGCACGAACGCGTCGCCTGCCCGTCGACGAGCACCGTGCACGCGCCGCACTGCCCGAGCCCGCAGCCGTATTTCGGGCCGTTGAGCGCGCAGTCGTTGCGCAGGACCAGCAGCAGCGGCGCGTCGGGCGCGGCTTCGTCGAAAGTGTACGGCGTGCCGTTCACGCGAAACGCCAGCGGCCGCGACGGAGAAGCGGGATGGGACATGAATGGATCCGGAATGCGGCGTGCGGGCCGAGGGCCGGCCGGCGGCGGGCACTGCCGCTGGCCGGCACCCGCCGGCGCACGCCTGACGACATATAACACGCCGAAAAACACGGGTTCCGGCGCATCGATCCCCGCGATGGCGAAGCGCCGGCCGGCGCGGGAATCGCGTGCGCGTCAGGCCGCGGCCGCCACGTTGTTGCGCGACGGCGAGACGAGCGGCACGTCGAACACGTCGTAGCCGAACACCCAGGACGGATCCTCGTTCGTGCGCAGCCACGTGTTGTTGTGCGACACGAGCTGCACCTTCGACGCGCGCGCTGCGCGATTCGCCTCGTACAGCGCGAACGCGCCAGCGTAGTCGCTCGCGCCAACCTCGTCGAGACAGCGCGCGAGCATCGCCGCATCCTCGATCGCCATCGCCGCGCCCTGCGCCATGTGCGGCTTCATCGGATGGCATGCGTCGCCGAGCAGCACGAGCCGGCCGCGGCTCCACAGCGGCAGCGGATCGCGTTCGAGCAGCGGCCACTTGGTGATCGACGGCGACACGTCGATCAGGTGCTGGATGTCGGCGTGGAAACCCGCGAACGCGTCGCGCATCTCGTCGCGGCTGCTGTCGACCATCGACACGCCTTCGGGCCATTCGGCCTGCGGCACACCGGTCACGTAGTAATACTCGTCGCGCTTCTCGGTCACGTAGTAGACCATCATGTGGCGATCCTCCGACCACCACTTCACGCACATGTCGTACGGCTTGTTGCCGAGCAGCGATGCCGGGAACACCGCGCGGTGCGCGACATAACCCGTGTAGCGCGGCGGCTCCGCGCCGAGCAGGTGCTCGCGGATCCGCGAATTCACGCCGTCCGCGCCGATCACGATGTCGGCCGTCTCGACGCTGCCGTCGGAGAACGTCAGGCGCACCGCGTCGCCGGTGTCCTCCACCGCCGCGAGCCGCTTGCCGAAGCGGATCGTGCCCGGCGTCACCGCCTGCGTCATCAATGCGTGGAAATCGCCGCGATGCACGGTCAGGTAGCTCGCGCCGTAGGTCTTGCGCGCGTAGTCGCCGAGCGGGATCTGCGCGAGCACGTCGGCCGTCTGCCAGTCCCGGCTGTACCAGAAATCCGGATGCGAACCCATCGTGTTCAGCGCGTCCTCGCAGCCGATGCGCCGCATGATCTTCATCACGTTCGGGCCGAGGTGGATGCCCGCGCCGAGGCGCGAGAACGCCGGCGCCTGCTCGTACAGCGCGACGTCGTAGCCGCCGCGCTGAAGCAGCGCCGCGGCGGCCGTGCCGCCGAGACCGGCGCCGATGATTGCGATACGGGGTGTGCTCATGCGGATCTCCTGATCGTGAGCCCGTCGCCTGACGCGGCGCGAGAACGGGCGGATTGAATGGCGTTTATTTAGCGTACACACTCAATTTATTCAGGACAAGCGGATTGTTGATCGCTGCAATCGCATTCGGGAAAACACCGATAATTACTCGAATATCCACGTACTCAAACGCTCAACACGTGCCGAGCATCATTTTGATCCATTGCCATTTTCAAATGTACACACTAGACTCTGCTCGAAATCCGGCGATCTCGCGCCAGCGTGCCGCCTCACCCTTACCGACACGGAGCCTCCCGTCATGAGCAAGACCTACCGCATCGGCCAGATCGTGCCGAGTTCCAACACGACGATGGAAACCGAGATCCCCGCGATGCTGCGGTTGCGCGAAACGATCCGCCCCGAGCGCTTCACGTATCACTCGAGCCGGATGCGGATGAAGAAGGTCGTCAAGGAGGAACTGGCGGCAATGGATGCCGAATCCGACCGCTGCGCGGTCGAACTGAGCGACGCGCGCGTCGACGTGCTCGGCTATGCGTGCCTCGTCGCGATCATGGCGATGGGACACGGCTACCACCGCGTGTCGCAGGCGCGCCTGACGAAGCACACGGCCGACAACGGCGCGCAGGCGCCGGTGCTGACGAGCGCGGGTGCGCTCGTCGACGCGCTGAAGGTGATCGGCGCGAAGCGCATCGTCGTCGTCGCGCCGTACATGTTGCCGCTGACCGAACTCGTGGTCGACTACATCCGCAACGAAGGCTTCGAAGTGCTCGGCTACCGCGCGCTGGAAATTCCCGACAACCTCGACGTCGGCCGTCACGATCCGGCGCGCCTGCCCGACATCGTGAAAACGCTGCCGTACCAGGACGCCGACGCGATCGTGCTGTCCGCGTGCGTGCAGATGCCGTCGCTGCCGGCCGTCGCGAAGGTCGAGGCGATGACGGGCAAGCCGGTGATCACGGCCGCGATCGCGACCACCTACGCGATGCTGCGCGAGCTCGACCTCGAGCCGGTCGTGCCCGGCGCCGGCGCGCTGCTGTCCGGCGCGTACTGAACGCGGCCCTTCCAACGGAGTCCATTCATGCCCTCGACTTTCCTGTACGGCGCGAACATCCGCGCGAACGGCATCCGCCAGCACTACCTGCGCTACGGCGGCGCGACCGGCGCGCGCGCATCGCGCCCTGCGATCGTGCTGATTCCCGGCATCACCAGCCCCGCGATCACCTGGGGTTTCGTCGGTGGGACATTCGGCGCGGCATTCGACACCTATGTGCTCGACGTGCGCGGCCGCGGGCTGTCGGAAGCATCGCCGTCGCTCGACTACAGCCTCGATGCGCAGGCCGACGACGTCGCGGCGCTCGTCGCCGCGCTCGGCCTGCCGCGCACGAGCCTCGTCGGCCATTCGATGGGCGCGCGGATCGCCGCGCGCGCGGCGCGGCGCGGCATCCGCGGGCTCGCATCCGTCGTGCTCGTCGATCCGCCCGTGTCGGGCCCGAACCGCCGCGACTATCCGGGCAAGCTGCCGTGGTACATCGACTCGATGGCGCTCGCGCGCGCCGGCACCGACGCCGAAGGCATGCGCGCGTTCTGCCCGACCTGGACCGATGCCGAACTGCAGTTGCGCGCCGAGTGGCTGCATACCTGCGACGAGCGCGCGGTACGCGCGAGCTACGAAGGATTCCATACCGACGATTTCCACGCGGACGCCACACAACTGGCCGTGCCATCGCTGCTGATCACGGCCGAACGCGGCGACGTGGTGCGCGACGACGATGTCGCGGAACTGCAGCGCGCGATGCCGTCGATGCGGCATGTGCGCGTGCCCGACGCCGGCCACATGATCCCGTGGGACAACGCGCCGGGCTTCTACGCGGCGTTCGGCAGCTTTCTCGGCGCGCCGCTCGCGGCCTGATCCCCTTTCCCTCACGCCCTTACCGGAGCCGACGATGCCAGTCAGCGACACCCAACTGATCGACGCGTGGAAGCAGGTGCTCACGCTGTCGCGCCTCGAACCGGGCCAGACCGTCACGATCCTGACGAGCGCGGCCACCCACCCGCAGACGCTGTCGTGCGCGCTGATCGCGACGCAATCGATGGGCGCGATCGTCAACCGGCTCGACCTGCCGCCGGTGAACGGCGAGAAAGCGTTCAGCCGCGACCCGCTCGCGTATCTCGGCACGACGCCGCTGACCGGCAACAAGGCCGCGATCGCCGCGCTGCGCGAGAGCGACCTCGTGCTCGACCTGATGACGCTGCTGTTCTCGCCCGAGCAGCACGAGATCCTGAAGTCGGGCACGAAGATCCTGCTCGCGGTCGAGCCGCCCGAAGTGCTCGTGCGGATGGTGCCGACGCCGGCCGACCGCACGCGCGTGCTCGCCGCCGCGAAGCACATCGCCGCCGCCCGCGAGATGCGCGTGACGTCGGCGGCCGGCACCGCGCTCACCTGCCCGCTCGGCGACTTCCCGCCGACCGCCGAATACGGCTTCGTCGACGCGCCCGGCCGCTGGGATCACTGGCCGAGCGGCTTCGCGCTGACCTACCCGAACGACCGCACCGCACACGGCACGATCGTGATCGATCGCGGCGACATCCTGCTGCCGCAGAAGCACTACGTAAGCGAGCCGATCGCGCTGACCGTCGAAGGCGGTTACGCAACGCGCATCGAAGGCGGCGTCGACGCCGACCTGCTGCGCGACTACATGGAGACCTTCGCCGACCCCGAAGGTTATGCGATCTCGCATATCGGCTGGGGACTGCAGCCGCGCGCGCGCTGGTCGACGCTCGGGCTGTACGACCGCGAGGCGACAATCGGGATGGACGCGCGCGCGTTCGAAGGCAACTTCCTGTTCTCGCTCGGGCCGAACAACGAAGGCGGCGGCAACCGCACGACCACCTGCCACATCGACATCCCGCTGCGCCGCTGCACGGTCGAACTCGACGGCGCAACCGTCGTGCGCGACGGCCGCGTGACCGATCAACCCGCGTGACCGACGAGCGCCCGACACCATGAACGATCTTTCCCACCACGCCGAAGCGAACGTCTATCGCCAGCAGGGTTTCGGCACGCCGCTGCCGCCGCACGGCAACATCGGCCTGCTGATCGTCGACTTCGTGGTCGGCTTCGCCGATCCCGCGACGTTCGGCGGCGGCAACATCGCACCGGCGATCGCGCGCACGACGCACGCGCTTGCGCTCGCGCGCGAACGCGGCTGGCCCGTCGCACACAGCCGCATCGTGTATGCGGACGACGGCAGCGACGACAACGTGTTCTCGCTGAAGGTACCCGGTATGGCGACGCTGACCGAGCACCATCCGAACAGCGCGATCGTGCCCGAGCTCACGCCCGCGGCCGGCGAACTCGTCGTGCGCAAGACCGTGCCGTCGGCGTTCTTCGGCACGCAGCTCAGCCCCTGGCTCGCGCAGCGCGCGGTGCAGACGCTGCTCGTCGCCGGCGCCGTGACGAGCGGCTGCGTGCGCGCCAGCGTGGTCGATGCGATGTCGCACGGGTTCCGTCCGCTCGTGCTCGCCGATTGCGTCGGCGATCGCGCGATCGCGCCGCACGACGCGAACCTGTTCGACATGCAGCAGAAATACGCGGCCGTGATGCCGCTCGACGACGCGATCGCGGCAATCGACGCCGTGCACGCACACGCGCGCTGAATCGCGACGGATCGCGGGCGGCGCATGCGTCGCCCGCGATTGACGCTGCGCTTTTGGCGGCCTAGATTGGCCTGACGCGCGCCGCCCGAACCCTCTCCGACACAACCGTCGCCGGCCGCGCCGCTCCCGACAGGACACCTTCCCCGTGAACCGTTCCGAATTGCTCGTGCGCGACGGCTGCCTGACCGTGATCCGCCCGCCCGCGCCGCCCGTCAAGCCGGCGCCCGGCCAGCCGGGCAGCCTGTCGTCCTACGTGCCGGCGCTGCCCGAAGTCTTCGTCGCGATTCTCGACGATGGCCGCATCCTCGCGTTCAACGGACACGTCGATCTCGGCACCGGCATCCGCACGTCGCTCGCACAGATCGTCGCCGAGGAACTCGACGTGCCGGCCGCGCGCGTGACGATGGTGCTCGGCGACACGGCCGCGACACCGAACCAGGGCCCGACCATCGCGAGCGCGACGATCCAGATTTCCGCGACGCCGCTGCGCTGCGCGGCCGCGCAGACACGCCACGCACTGCTGGCGCTCGCCGCCGAGCGGTTCGGTGTCGACGTGGCGCGGCTGGTTATCGACGACGGGACCATTTCGGCGGACGGGCAAACGGCGAGTTTTGCGGCGCTCGTCGCCGCGCATCGCATCGCGCTGACGCTGGACCTGAACACGCGCACGAAGGATCCCGTGCTGTACCGGATCGTCGGCAAGTCGTCGCCGCGCGTCGACCTGCCCGCGAAAGCGACCGGCCAGCTCACGTTCGTGCACGACATGCGCGTGCCGGGCATGCTGCACGGCCGTGTCGTGCGGCCGCCGTATGCGGGCCACGACAGCGGCCCGTTCGTCGGCACCTCGCTCGTCGACGTCGATCGCGCGTCGGTCGCCGACGTGCCGGGGCTGGTGGCCGTCGTCGCGATCGGCGATTTCGTCGGCGTGGTTGCCGAACGCGAGGAACATGCGATCCGCGCGGCTCGCCAGTTGCGCGTGACGTGGCGGCCGCATGCCGCGCTGCCGCCGCTCGACGAGCCGGCCGCTGCCATCGCCGCCGCGCCGGCCAGGCGCCGCGTGCTGCTCGACGAAGGCGATGTCGACGTGGCGCGCGCGCAGCCCGGCACGATCACGCTGTCGCGCACCTATGCGTGGCCGTTCCAGATGCACGGCTCGATCGGCCCATCATGCGCGCTTGCCGACTACCGGGAACCGGGCGACGGCCGGATCACCGTGTGGTCCGGCACGCAGAATCCGGTGTCGCTGCGCTACGACCTCGCGACGCTCGTCGCGCGCGACGAAGCCGATTTCGACGTCGTGCGAATGGAAGCGGCCGGCTGCTACGGCCGCAACGGCGCGGACGACGTGTGCGGCGACGCGCTTCTGCTGTCGCGCGCGGTCGGCCGCCCGGTGCGCGTGCAGTTGTCGCGCGCGGACGAACATCTGTGGGAACCGAAAGGCGCGGGCCAGCTGATGCAGGTGACCGGCACCGTCACGCGCGACGGCCGCCTGCTCGGCTACGACTTCACGACGCGCTATCCGTCGAACGACGCGCCGCTGCTCGCGGCCTTGCTGACCGGCGCGATCGCGCCCGAGCCGCGCGTGTTCGAGATGGGCGACCGTACGGCCGTGTCGCCGTACGCGAGCCCGCATCGCCGCTTCGTCTGCGAGGATCTCGCGCCGCTCGTGCGCGCGTCGTGGCTGCGCGGCGTGTCGGCGTTGCCGAACTCGTTCGCGCACGATGCGTTCGTCGACGAATGCGCGGCGTTGACGGGCGTCGATCCGCTCGCGTTCCGGCTGCGCCATCTGCAGGACCCGCGCGCGACCGAACTGCTGCAGGCCGTGGCCGACCGCGCGGGCTGGACGCCCCGCACGACGGACACGCATCGCGAACACAACGGCGCGCGGCTCGCGCGCGGCCGCGGCGTCGCGTATGCGCGCTACGTGCACAGCCGCTTCCCCGGTTTCGGCGCGGCGTGGTCGGCATGGATCGTCGACCTGAGCGTCGATCGCGTGTCGGGCGAGATACGCATCGAACGCGTGACGGTCGGCCAGGACACAGGCACGATGATCAACCCGGATGGCGTGCGCCATCAAATCCATGGCAACGTGATCCAGGTATTGAGCCGCACGCTGAAGGAGCGCGTGCGGTTCGCGGACGGCAAGGTCGCGTCGCGCGAATGGGCGAGCTATCCGATCCTGACGTTCGCGGAAGTGCCGGACGTCGATGTCGTGCTGATGCCGAGGCAAGGCGAGCCGCCGCTCGGCGCGGGCGAATCGGCGTCGGTGCCGGGCCCTGCCGCGGTCGCGAACGCGTTGTTCGATGCGACCGGCGTGCGGTTCTACGCGCCGCCGTTTACGCCCGAAGCGGTGCGAGCCGCGCTGCGCGAGGCCGGCCGGCTGATGAGTGCCGACGACGCCGCTGCGCCCGCAACCGCCGGCGCGGCATAGGCCCGGCCGGCGCCTCGCGTGCGCATCACGCTTCGCCGTCTTCTTCCATCATCTTGCGCAGCAGGAACTGCAGCGCGACCCGTTCGCCCGGATTGAGCGCGCCATACGTGCGCTCCGTCACCTGCCTCGCGAACGGCACCGTGCGGTCGATCAGCGCGAGGCCGGTCGCGGTCGCGCGCACGATCAGCTTGCGGCCGTCGTTCGGGTCGGGCAGCACCTCGATCAGCGCACGCGTCTTCAGGCGCTCGACGACGCCGCGGATCGTCGCCTGGTCGATCGCGGTCGCCTTGACGATGTCGTTCAGCGAGCACGCCTGGCGTTCCTTGACCGCGCACAGCGTCACGAACTGCGCGGCCGTGAGATCCGAATCGGGGATCGCTTCCTGGAAGATCGACACGTGCCGCTGATACGCGCGGCGCAGCAGATGTCCGACCTGGTCGTGAAAGTCGTAGGAATCCTTGGAAGACGCCATGAAAGTAAAGGCCCGTGCCGCATGCAAGTGAAAGACAAGCAGTGTACACCCTCAATTCGGCACAGCCGGCGGCCGGGCGACCGCTTCATTGCGGTGCATCAGGATTCGCGGCGCCCGGCACGCATCGCGCCTGACGATCGCCTGACAGCGGCGGATCACCGGCCGATGCCGTCGCCGAACGGTCGCCCCGCGCGTCCGAGCCTGCTGCCCCACGTGCATTTGAGCGCTGCGACAAGCTTTCGCGCACACACTTCACTTTTGAGCGCATACGCACGAATTTTGTGCACGCTTTCGCGCGCTCCCAGGCCATTTCCACACGCATTTTCGATCGTCCAAAGCCCTATCAAAAACACGGTTTTTCTCACGCAAACGCTTACCTCCAAGCGGCCGGATTCATGCCTGTGCGATTCGGTATTTTCTAGTGTGTACGCTATTTAATTGCCGTGATATACAGGCTCCAGTGCGCGGCGAAATGTCCTCCCGCGTCGATCGGCCACCCATTCATCCGTCACACTCGAACAGGGGCAATCCCATGTCTACCGCACACCCGAGCGCCGCCGCTTCCCCCGACGACGCGCTCCACGGCAATCTCTATCGCAAGGTCACGCTGCGCCTGATCACCCTCTTCTGCCTGTGCTACTTCGCGGCCTATCTCGACCGCATCAACATCGGGCTCGCGAAACTCCAGATGCTCGACGCACTGAAGTTCAGCGATACCGTGTACGGGCTCGGCGCCGGCCTGTTCTTCGCCGGTTACATCCTGTTCGAAGTCCCAAGCAACCTGGTGCTGCAGCGCGTCGGCGCGAAGCTGTGGATCGCGCGGATCATGATCACGTGGGGCCTGCTGTCGGGTGCGACGATGTTCGTGCACACGCCGATGCAGTTCTACGTCGTGCGCTTCCTGCTCGGCGCCGCCGAAGCCGGCTTCCTGCCGGGCGTGCTGCTGTACCTGACGCAGTGGTATCCCGATGCGCGCCGCGCGCGGATCGTCGCGCTGTTCATGGTCGGCCTGCCGCTGTCGAGCATGATCGGCAGCCCGATCTCCGGCTGGATCATGCGCGCGTTCGACGGCACGCACGGGCTCGGCGGCTGGCAGTGGCTGTTCCTGCTCGAAGCGCTGCCTTCGGTGCTGCTCGGCTTCGCGGTGCTGCGCTGGCTGCCCAACGGCATCGAATCCGCGCAATGGCTGAGCGCGGACGAAAAGCGAGTGCTGCGCACGAATCTCGACGCCGATCCGTCCGGCAACAAGAGCCATGCGCTCGGCAAGGCCTTCTCCGATCCGAAGGTATGGGCGCTCGGCCTGATCGATCTGTGCGTGCTGCTCGGCCTGTATGCGGTGAGCTTCTGGCTACCGACGATCCTGCGCGATACCGGCGTGAAGGACGCGTATCACATCGGCTGGCTGATGGTGATCCCGAATGCCGCAGCCGTGCTCGCCACGCTGTATTGCGGCGCGAGTTCGGATCGTGCGCGCGAACGCCGCTGGCATATCGTCGTACCGTTCATGGTGTCGGCCGTCGCGCTGGCGATCGCGGCCTCGTCGTCGCACGGCACGCTCGGAACGGTATTGCTGTTTTCGCTGATCAACGCGGGCGCGGCCGCCGCGATGCCAGTCGTCTGGGCGTTGCCGTCCACGTTCCTGAAGGGCTCCGCCGCGGCCGGCGGGATCGCGTTCGCGTGCTCGATCGCGAACCTCGGCGGGTTCGGCAGCACCTACTTCATCGGCTGGCTGCGCGACACGTTCCATTCGCAAAGCGCGGGGCTGTATGGCTTCGCCGCGTGCATGCTGGTCGGCTGCGCACTCGCGCTCGCGTATCCGGCAAAGCTCGTGAACCGCTGACGCATCGCGTCGCCTGCCGCAACGCTGTCTTTTTTACACCCGCCCGCGTCAGGCTCGTTCGCCACACGCCCTCCTCGTTTCGCGCCCGCGCCGCCCCCCCCACGCGCGCGGGCGCGGGTTTCCCGCCTCCGTCGACCGCGCAGGCACATCGCTTGCGCCATCCACGCGCCCGCCTCCCCGGCGGACAGCATCCTTCACCCAACCTGCGCTGCGCACCGCGCGAACCAGCGCGGCGTTCCCGCATCGCCAGCAGGTTCCCTGAACGAGAGGACGACATGAAATCAATACGAACACTGGTGGCCCTGTGCTCAGTCATTTCCGTGCTCGCGGCGTGCGGCGGCGACGGCAACGACGTCGGCACCGAACTCGGCATCTCGAAGCCGCAGGCGCGCTTCATCAACGCGGTACCGGCCGGGCCGAACCTCGACTACTACCTGAACGCGAAGATCGACCAGTCGGGCGTCGCGTACAAGGGCGTGACGCGCTATCACGACATCGACTCGGGCACGCAGAACGCGAGCTACGACATCTCTGGCACGACGACGACCATCGCCGCGCAATCGTTCAGCGCGGCGAACGGCCATCACTACACGACGATCGCGCTGCCGAGCAAATCGTCGGCGATTTCCGTCATCGACGATCCGTACAACAAGGGCCTGCTGTCGGACAAGGCGCGCGTGCGCAGCTTCAATGCGTCGCCGAACGCGCAGAACGTCGACGTATATGTCGTTCCGCCCGGCACCGACATCTCGACGCAAAGCCCGACGCTGGCGGGCGCGGCCTACCAGAACGCGGTACCGGCATCGACGCAGGATTCGATCTACCTCAATGGCGGCAGTTATCAGGTGATCGTCACGACGGCCGGGAGCAAAGCACCGATCCTCAAGACCGCGCCGGTCACCATCAACAACAACGCCGACTGGCTGCTCTTGACGATTCCGTCGGGCGGGATCGGCGACGTGACGCCGAACGACATTCACGTGCTCGTTGCACAAGGCAACGACGCCGATACGTCGGCACTGGAGCTGGGCCCGCAGTAAGGGCTCCAAACGGTCGCGGCGGCCGGTGCGGTTGCGCCGGCCGCCGGATGATCTCCAGCCTCGGCGTCAGTCGCCCCGCTCGAAACGGATCACATGCTCGGCGCGCGTGCCGGTGCCGTGCTCGACAGCGATATCGACATCGCCGACATGGCGCACGCGCCAGCCCGGCCGCGTCGCGATCTGCGGCAGGTTGCCGGACGGGCGGCTCTCGATCCCGCCGAACCCTTCGTCGGGCGTATCGACCGCGTCGGCGAGCGATGCATTCGAATAGATCACGTTGTCGTGCCACTCCGATGCGCCCGCGGCCGCTTCCATGCCCTTGCCGTCGACGTCGACCGTGTTGTCGGTCATCGCCATGTTCGCGTTGTCGAGCGTGACGATCCGGCCGGCCGCGCGCCGCACGGGGTCTCCGCTGTCGACCGCGTGCGCGCCGACGTCGATCGGCGGCAGGCCGGTCGGCATTTTCCCCGCGACCGCCTCCGGCGTCAGCGGGCGCCGCGCCACCTCGGCGGCCTGGGTCGCCGCGTCGGGCATGTCGCCGGCCGCCGGCGTCTTTACCGGGCTCTTCTCGATCTGTTCCCGCTGCTTTTGCGGGTCCGCGTTCGATTCCGCATTCTGCATCGCACCTCCTGTCCGGCCGGCGTGCGGCGGCTCGAGCCGGCGCCGCCGGTCCTGGAATCGCTACAACGGTCCTTGCAAATCTTTCATGCGCACCGCCACACACGCGCGCGCCACCCGGCGCACGTGCGAAGCCCGCACGGCACTCGATCCGCGAACGGCGCGCTTGCGCGCCGTCCTCCCAGTCGTTCAGCCGCCCGTCAGCCGCCGCTCGCGCCGCCCGGCGCGGAAGCCGCGCCCGGCATGCTCGCGGCGCTTCCGGCCGCTCCGCTGCCTGGCATGCCCGACGGTGCGGTGGACGGCGCGGCCGACATGCCGCTCGTTGCGCCCGACTCGGAACTCGCCCCGCCGCTGTCGCTCTTCTTCTGGCAACCCGCGCCTGCCGCAAGGCCCGCGATCAGGATGCCGGCGAAGACGGCTCGCGATACATGACGAAATGAATATCGCTGCATGACACCTCCGCTGATGTCGATGTGGATGGAGCCCGCCGACGAGCAATTCGCATGCCCCGCCCGGGCACCGCGGCCGACAGCATTCCATTCATTTTTCAAATGACGCCCAGCCGAATATTTAATTTCCCCTCATCGCGCCGGCCGCCCATACTCGCGAACAAATCCGGGACATAAGGCCCACGGCGGCCGGGCCGGCGCAGCGTGTACATGCTGCCGGTTTCGCGCCCCGCACACGGAAGGAGACAACGGCGTGCAACTGGAAGCCACTCACCGCCCGGGCCTCGTGCCCGGCGCGGACGACGCATCGCATCGAATCGACACGGCCACGCGCGCCCCCGCGCCGAGCCCGCGGCTGCACAACCCCGACCTCGCGCCGACCCAGGCCGAGGGCCGGACCAGGGGCCGCTACAGCAGCTTTGCGCTGTGGACCAACGACGTGCACAACATCGCGAACTACTCGTTCGCGATCGGGCTATTCGCGCTCGGCCTGTCGGGCTGGCAGATGCTCGCGTCGCTCGCGATCGGCGCGGTGCTCGTGTACTGCTTCATGAACCTCACCGGCTACATGGGCCAGAAGACCGGCGTGCCGTTCCCGGTGATCAGCCGGATGAGCTTCGGTATCTACGGCGCGCTGCTGCCCGCGATGATCCGCGCGGTGATCGCGATCGCATGGTTCGGTATCCAGACCTATCTCGCGTCCGTCGTGCTGCGCGTGCTGCTCACCGCGATCTGGCCGGGCCTCGCCGCATTCGACGGGAACGCGATCTTCGGGCTGTCGACGCTCGGCTGGATCACGTTCGTCGCGATCTGGCTCGTGCAGATCGGCATCCTCACGTACGGGATGGAAATGGTCCGCAAGTACGAGGGGCTCGCAGGCCCGGTGATCCTCGTCACGACGCTGTCGCTCGCCGCGTGGATGTTCAGCCGCACCGGCGGCCATCTCGCGATGTCGGTCGGCAAGCCGATGACCGGCCTGAAAACGTGGACGGAAGTCTTCGCGGGCGGTTCGCTGTGGCAAGTTATCTGCCTCGGCTGCGGCGGAATGACCGACCTCGACCGGCAGATCGAGGAATGCACGGGCGTGCCGGTCGTCGACGGCGTATCGGTCGCGCTCGCCGAGTCGCTGGTGCGCCTGAAGCTGAAGACGTCGAAGGTCCGCACGTATGCGCCGCCGCGGCCGAAGCGGATCGTCGGCTGGCCGGGAACCTTCGCAAAATGACGTACCGCCGGCCGGCTGCCGCGTCGCGCTCGCGCTCGGGCTCTGTGCCGCCGGGAGGCGTATCGGCATGCGGGACCCGCTAGCCCCGAACGCCCCGCCCCGCGACGCGTCCGCCGCCACGGACGTGCTCGACGTACTGGATGCACGGCTGATGCGCATCCTGCTCGTGCTGCTGACCGAGCGCACCGTGTCGCGTGCGGCCGTGCGCCTGAACATGTCGCAACCGGCGACGAGCGCCGCGCTCAAGCGCCTGCGCACGCTGCTCGGCGATCCGCTGCTCGTGCGCAGCCGCTACGGGATGGTGCCGACCGAGTTCGGCGCGCGGCTGATCGAACCGCTGCGCAACGCGCTGCGCGTGATCGACTTCATCCGCATCCAGCAACCGACATTCGACGCGCGCACGTCGGTGCGCACCTACCGGATCGGCTGCCCCGACTATCTGAACGTGCTGTTCGTGCCGAAGCTCGTCGCGCTGTTCCGCGAGCGCGCGCCGAACGCGCAGCTCGTGTTCCATCCGCTCGGCGACGGCTTCGACGACGAGCGCGCACTCGCCGACGGCGAACTCGACGTCGTGATCGACAATCGCCCGGCCCGCTCGTCGCGGTTCCGGCAGGACGACCTGTTCGACGACCGCGTCGTATGCCTGATGCGCGCGACGCACCCGCTCGCGCGGCGCGGCGCGACGACAACCGCCGATTTCGCGGCAGCGCCGCAGCTGTGCCCGACGCCGTCGTGGCTCGAAGCGTCCGGCGCGATCGATCGGCAGCTCGAACGCGTGGGCCTGCAGCGGCGAATCGTCGTCACGCTGCCGCACTTCGAACTCGCCGCGCATGCGCTCGTGCGCTCCGACATGATCCTGACCACCACGTACCGGCTCGCACGGCACTACGCGAAGCTGCTGCCGCTCGCCGCCGTCGCGCTGCCGGTCGAACCGCCCGATATCGTGTACCGGATGACATGGAACGAATCGGGATCGTGCGTCGAAGGCGTGCGCTGGCTGCGCGCGCTGATCGCCGAAGCGACGCGCGGCTGGCTCGACACCGAGGCCGCGCTGCCGGCGGTTGCAGCGGTTGCGGCCATCCAGGCGGCCGACGCGCCCGCCGCCCCTGCGTCCGATACGTCGCGCTCGCCCGTGCGGCGTCGCGCCACGCACTGCGGCGGCACGCGCGGGGCGCCCATCGCACGCGCGACGCGTTCGCATCGCTCGACAACGAAGCCGCACTGAATGCAGCGCGGCGGCGCCCGCTGTAAGCCCCGTCCTATTTACTCGCGGCGAACGCGCTATGCACAATGACGGCATTCGAAATGCGTCATCCGGAATCCGAGGGCATGCCGATGAAAACCTACCTGATTGCCGTGGCCGCACCGGTCGTGCTGCTGGCCTACTCTCCCGCGTTCGCCGACACGCAGGATTGCGCGACGCGCATCCGCGCGCTGCAGACGCAGATCGACCATGCGAAGCGGTTCGGCAATACGCAACAACTGATGCGCCAGCAGATCGCACTCGCGCAGGTCGAGGAAAACTGCACGGACGCCGGCCAGCTTTCGCGTGCCGAACGCAACGTGCAGGACAAGCAGCGCGACGTCGAACAGGCTCGTGGCGACGTGCGGGACGCGCAGGCGCGCGTGCGCGAAGCCGAGGCGCACGGCGACGCGCGCAAGGTCGAGAAGGCCCGGCGCAAGCTCGCGGACAAGCAGGACAAGCTGCGCGAAGCGACGCGCGACCTGCACGATGCCGAAGCCGATCGCAATGCGTTGAAGGGTTGACGGAACGCGCGAGCCTGACGGATCGATCGGCGCGCCCCCCTGCGCGGCGACCGCGAAGCATGCCCAAAACGCTCCGCTACGCATCGCGCATCGGTTGCGCAAGCAACTTGTATGCTGCGACTGACGTAACGAGCGCGAGCACGCCGCTCACCGTGAGCGCATCGGCAAACCCGCTCGCGAACGCGACGGGCGCCGCCTGTGCGAGCGCGCCGGCCGCCGACGGCGGCACGCGATCGAGCGCCTGCGCCAGATCGCCTGCCAGCAGGCTCGACATGAACGGCGCATCGGCGAACGCGCGCAGGCCGGGCGCGGCGGACAGCAGCCGGTCGAGCCGCGCGTGCGTGCTCGCCGCCAGCACCGCACCGAGCACGCCGACGGCCGTCACGATCGCCGAGAAGCGCGTCGTCGTGCTGATGCCCGACGCCATGCCCGTGCGGTGCGGCGGCACGCACGCCATGATCGCCTTCTGCGTATCGCCGTTCATGATCCCTGCGCCGCAACCCGTCACGAACATGCCGATCGCGACGAGCCGGTAGTCGCCGCTGGCGGTCAGCGCCGCGGTCGCGAGGTTGCCCGCGCCGATCAGCGCAAGCCCGCCCGCCAGCACGCCGCCGGACGACACGCGCGCGGCAAGCGCCGCGCCGAGCGACGGCCCGGCGATCATCGCGAACGCGAACGGCAGCATCCCTAGGCCCGCGTCGATCGCCGACATCCCGAACGCGTTCTGCAGGTAGAGCGGCAGGAACGTCATCATCACCTGTGCGCACGCCGCATAGCCGAACATCGCGAGCACGGCGCCGACGAAGCGCGGCTGGCGGAACAGCGCGAGATCGATCATCGGCCGCGCCTGCCAGCGCTCGGCGCCGATGAACGCGGCAAACAGCGCGGCGGCGAGCGCGAGCCGGCCGAGCGTCGCGGCCGACAGCCAGCCGTGCGACGGCGCGCCGATCAGCGCCGCGATCGCGCACGCGAGCGCCGCGCCGAACAGCAGGCTGCCCGCGGCGTCCACGCGTTTCGCGTGCGGATCGCGCGATTCGTCGATCGCGGCGCGCGCGCCGATCGCCAGCAGCGCACACACCGGCAGGTTCAGCAGGAATACCCAGCGCCAGCCGATCCATTGCGTGATCGCGCCGCCGACGAGCGGCGCGATCGCCGTCGCGATCCCCATGCACATCCCCCAGATCGCCCACGCGCGCGCCCGTTCGCGGCCATCCGGAAAGCGGTTCGCGATCACCGCGAGCGCGGCCGTCAGCAGCAGCGCGGCGCCGCCGCCCTTCAGCGCGCGCGCGGCGATCAGCCAGCCGACCGAAGGCGCGATGCCGCAGCCGAGTGACGCGAGAGAAAAAAGCGCGAGCCCCGCGCCCAGCATCCGCTTGCGCCCGAAGCGGTCGGCGAGCCCGCCGGCCGGCAACAGGCAAGCGGCGAACGCGGTCATGTACGCGCTGACGACCCATTCGATATCGGCGAAGCTCGCGTGAAAACCGCGCGCGATGCTCGGCAGCGACACGGCGACGACGTTCGTATCGAGCACGATCAGCGAACAGGTCGCCGACGCAACGGCAAGCGTCGCGGCGGCCGGCATGCGGGCGCCCGCGTGCGGGGCGGCGGTCGCGCGCGACGCCGGTGAGGACTGGGACATCGGCAACTCCTGAGCAGGATGAACGAGCCGTATGCTAGGCTTTCCCGGTATTGCCTGTCATTGACACTCCGATGCTGTTTTATTGACGAAAATTGCAATCATGGACCGGCTCGAATTCCGTCACGTGCGCGCATTCCTGAGCGTCGCGCAGCACCTGCATTTCGCCCGTGCGGCCGAAGCACTGGACATGGCGCCGCCCGCGCTCACGCGGCAGATCCAGGAAGCCGAACGCGTGCTTGGCGTGCGGCTCTTTCACAGGTCGCGCCGCGCGGTCACGCTGAGCGCGGCCGGCGAAGCCTATCTCGCCGAGGCAAGCGCCGCATTCGAGCACCTGCAGCGCGGCCGCGAACTCGCCGCGCTGGCCGAGCGCGGCGAACTCGGCCGGATCGAGATCGGCTACGTATCGTCCGCCGTCTATTCGGGCACGCTGCAGCGCACGGTCGGTGCGTTCCGCGCCGCACACCCGCGCATCGAGCTGAACCTGCGCGAAG
Organism: Burkholderia sp. LFS061; assembly: GCF_047978125.1. NCBI lineage: Bacteria > Pseudomonadati > Pseudomonadota > Betaproteobacteria > Burkholderiales > Burkholderiaceae > Burkholderia > Burkholderia sp. LFS061. Next base: position 18,604 of record NZ_JBFPFS010000068.1, read on the forward strand.
TGCCGATGGACGACGTCGCGAACCAGCTCGACGCGGGCCGGCTCGACCTCGCGTACGTGCGCCCGCCGCTGCCGCTGCCCGGCGGCCTGCGGATCGTCACGCTGCAGCGCGACGTGTTCGTCGCGGCCGTGCCGGCCGATTCGCGCTACGCATCGATGGCGGCCGTGCGCGCGGCCGACCTCGCCGACGCGCGCTTCGCGGTACCGGAACAGGAGCTCGGCACGCTCGAAGTCGCACGCCGCGGCCGCTTCGCGCCGGTGATCGCCGCGCGGCCGGGCGGCTTGCTCGCAGTGCTCGCGTGCGTGTCCGTGAACGGCTGGGTCGCCGTGATTCCCGATGCGCTGGCCGGTTGCGTGTCGCTGCCGGGCGTCGTGTACCGGCCGATCGCCGGCAAGCCGATCATGTCGGAGCTCGCGCTCGCACATCGGCGGTTCGAAAAGGCGCCGGCGGTGCGGGCATTCCTGCGCACGGTTTCGCCAGCCGCGTAAGCCGCCCGCGCGCGTCGGGCGTCGTGAGCGGCCACCCCGGCCGCCGCCGCGCGAATATGCATTTCACGATTCGATGTTTGTCGGCCGGAAACCGATTCCGTAACCTGCCCGGCAGCCGCGCCGCTCGCGCGCGGATCACCGAGGACATGCCGCCGATGAACCCCTCTTCCGCCACGGCACGCCGCCGCGTGCTGCAGCGTCTTGCCGCCTTCGCCGCCGCGCCGCTCGCCGGCGGCATCGCACTGCCCGCCCGCGCGGCCGGCGCCGACCTGTCGGGCGTCACGCTCGTGCTCGGCGACCAGGCCGGCGGCCTGCGCGCGCTGGCCGAAGCCGCGCACGTGCTCGACGGCACGCCGTACCGGTTCCGCTGGGCCAATTTCCAGGGCGCCGCGCCGCTGTTCGAGGCACAGCGCGCGGGCGCGATCGATCTCGCGCCGGCCGGCGACCTGCCCGTGCTGACTGCCGCGCTCGGCGATCCTTCGCTGCGGATCGTCGCGACGCGCGTCGGCTCGCCGGCGTCGCTCGGCATCGTCGTGCAGCCCGACTCGCCGGTCCGCACCGTCGCCGACCTGAAAGGGCAAACCGTCGTCGTGTCGTCCGCGCGCGGCAGCATCTCGCAATATCAGCTGTACGGCGCGCTGCGCGAGCACGGCCTCGCGCCGCGCGACGTCGACGTGCGTTTCGTGCTGCCCGTCGATGCGTTCGCCGCGTTCGAGGCCAAGCGGATCGGCATCTGGGCGACCTTCGACCCGTACTACGGGCATGCGGTACGACGCGGCGCGCGCATCGTCCGCGACGGCAGCGGCATCAATTCGGGGCTCGCGTTCCTCACGTCGCCGGTCGACACGCTCGACGACCGCGCGAAGCGCGCGGCGCTCGCGGACGTGCTCGCACGGCTGACCCGCGCGGGCCAATGGGCGCTCGCGCACCCGGCCGACTACGCGACAGTCTATGCGTCGCTGACGCGCCTGCCGCCCGACGCGGCCACCGACATCGCGCGCCGGGCGGCGCTCGCGCAGCGCAGCCTCAGCGGCGCCGACATCGACGTGCTGCAGCGCGTCGCCGATCGCGCGGCGGCGGATGCGATCCTGCCGCGGCGCGTCGATGTCGCGTCGATCGCGATCCGGAATCTGTCCGCCGGATAGAAGGCAGGAGGCGCCGGAAGCAACGAGCGCCGGGCGCTGCAACGCGACGGGCTACGCTCGGCTCGGTTTCGACATGTCGAGATCCGGCACGTCGTCGCCGAACGTCGGCGCGACGAGCGTGCGCATCGCGGCAATCAGCAGCGTCGGCCCCGACTGGTTGAGCGTGCAGCGCTCGCCGGCGGCCGGCACCGCGCGATGCAGCACGGCCCGCCACGCGCCATGCCCGCCGTCGCGCTCGAACGCGGCGAACGGCAGCCGCTCGACGATCGGGCCGCCGTCCGTCCACGAAGACGACGGCGCGAACGACACGCTCGCGCCGCCCGTCTCGCGGATCGCCCGGCATGCGCCGCCGGCGACGCACGGCGCGCCGAGGCCTTCGGCCAGCGCCACCCAGTAGTCCAGCGCTGCGCCGGTCAGGTCTTGAACTTGCATCGCGCGCTCCTTCGACATCGAAAAACCTCGTCCGGGCGCCTGCACACGCCCCGCCGGCCATCGGCAAGCCGTGCGTCGACAGCGCAACAGCCCGCCGCGCGACCCGCGCATCGGTATTACGAATCGTCGATTTCTGCCTACAATGATCGTAACGCCTGTCGTCCGGCCTGCGGCGGACGATAACCGGATCAATACGGTGCAGCGCAGGCCGGATCTCTCGGGGGACGCATGCCCACGCACGCCAGAAAGCCGCTGGTCTCGCTCGTCGTGCCGTTTCACGACGAAGACGAAACGATCGACGCATTCTTTGCCGAAACTCTGCCCGTCCTCGAGTCGCTCGACACGGTCCGCTTCGAGATCGTCTGCATCAACGACGGCAGTCGCGATCGCACGCTCGACCGGCTGCTCGAGGTCATGGCCGGCGACCCGCGCGTGCGCGTCGTCGATCTAACGCGCCGCTTCGGCAAGGAGGCCGCGCTCACCGCCGGCCTCGACGAAGCGACCGGCGCCGCGGTGATCCTGATCGATGCCGACCTGCAGGACCCGCCCGCGTTGATCCCCGCGATGATCGAGCGCTGGCTCGCAGGCGTCGAGGTCGTTGCCGCAAAGCGCACCGACCGCATGTGCGATCCGTTGATGCAGCGCTTGGCCGCCGCGCTCTACTACCGCGTGCACAACCGGCTCTCCGAAGTCGAGATGCCGGAGAACGTCGGCGATTTCCGGCTGATGGACCGTCAGGTCGTCGACGCGCTGCGCGCGCTGCCCGAGCGGAGACGCTTCATGAAAGGCCTGTTCGCGTGGGTCGGCTTTCGCACCGCGATCGTCGAATACACGCGCGCGCCGCGCAGCGGCGGCCGGTCGAAGTTCTCCGGATGGAAGCGCTGGAACTTCGCGCTCGAAGGCATCACGAGCTTCAGCACGGTGCCGCTGCGCGTGTGGACCTACGTCGGCCTCACGTTCGCGATGCTCGCGCTCGTCTACGGCGCGTTCATCGTCGTGCGCACGCTGCTGCTCGGCAACCCGGTGCATGGCTACGCGTCGCTGATTTCCGTCGTGCTGTTCATCGGCGGCATCCAGCTGGTCGGCATCGGCGTGATCGGCGAATATCTCGGCCGCATCTATCACGAGTCTAAGCAACGCCCGGTCTATCTGGTGCGGGGGCGCTACCGCGCCGAGCGGGATGCCGCCGCGCATCCGGCGTCGAAACTGCTGCAGTTCCCGCTCAAGCGCGTGCACGCGGCGCGCCGCCGGCCGGCGACGCCCGCGGTCGCCGGCCACACCGCCAGGAAAATCTCCGTCAAGTAACCGGCAAGCGGCGCATGGACATTCCCCGGCAATCGATGCGCTCGGCGGAGCGCCCCGTCCGCGCGTGGCTGACGCCCCGGCGCGTCGTCGCATACAGCGCGTTCGTGCTCGTGTTCCACGTGCTGTTCCTGGCGATCTGGGCGTACGTGATCCGCTACACGCCCGGCACCGCCATCGCGAGCCCGGGTGCGGACTACTCGGTGTTCTGGTCGGCGTCGTACGTGATGCTGCACGGCGCGCCATGGCAGGCGTACGATTTCCCGACCTTCTCGCGGCTGGCGGCCGCGTTGTTCCCGTATTTCCGCAGCGAGGGCCTCGTCGCCTGGCTGTACCCGCCCACCTACCTGCTGCTCGTGACGCCGTTCGCGCTGCTGCCCTTTGCGATCGGCTATCCGCTGTTCGTCGCGCTCGGCATCGTCGTGTTCGGGTTCGCCGCGTGGCGTGTGTCGGGCCTCGGCGCGACGCCCGGCGTGCGGCGCGTCGGCGCGTTCGCGCTGGTTGGCGCCCCGTGCGTGTTCGTCACCGCGATGCTCGGGCAGAACGCGTTCCTGACCGCTTCGTGCGCGGCGCTGGCCGTCTACTGGGCCGACCGGCGGCCGATGTGGGCCGGCCTCTGCATCGGCCTGCTGTCGGTCAAGCCGCAGATGGCGCTGCTGTTCCCGTTCGTGCTGGTCGCCGCGCGCGCGTGGCGCACGATCGCATGGGCCGCGCTCGCCACCGCCGCGTTAGGCGCGTTGAGCGTGCTGGTGTGCGGCGTCGAGTCGCTGCGCCTGTTCGTCGCCAGCGCGGGGCTCGCGCGATCGCTCATTCTCGAGCATGGCGTGATGTTCTGGTTCGCGTCGCCGACGCCGTTCGCGGCGTTTCGCCTCGCCGGCCTGCCGCTCGGCGCCGCGTATGCCGCGCACGCCTGCGTCGCGGCGATCGCGATCGCGGCCGCATGCATCGTGTGGGCGCGCTCGCGCGACACCCGCGTACGCGCGGCGGTGCTGGCGGTTGCGACGCTCGCGGCGAACCCGTACGTGTGGCATTACGAGCTCGCATGGCTCGGCATCGCGATCGCGTGCATGCTGGCGACCGGCTGGCGCGACGGCTGGCTGCGCGGCGAGCAGGCCACGATCGCGCTGATGTGGGCGCTGCCGCTCTACGAATACCTGAACCCGTGGCTGCAGCTACCGCAGATCGGCCCGGCCGTGACGCTCGCCGCTCTCCTCGCGCTGCTGCGCCGCGCGCGGTCCGGCGCTCACAGCGCGAGCCGCGGCGGCACGTACACGCCGTAGTATGGCCCGACGCCGGTCGCGACGCCGGTCATCTTCACGCCGGCGACGAAGTGGCCCTGGATGTACTTGTAAGAGCCCCCGAGCGACACGTCGATGTGGAACGCCGCGAACGCGACGATCGGCACGTAGGTGCTGGTCGACGTCTGCGTGACGACCGGCAGCACCACCGTCGTGCCGACCGGCACCGACGTGTAGAGCGTCGCCTTCACGCCGGTCGCGAGGTAGATGCTGTCGCCGATATTGAGCGTCGTCGGGTTGCCGGTCACCATCAGCCCGCCCATCGTCGTCGTGTCGGTCGCCGTCGACTGGAACGACGTCCACTGCCCGCCCATGCACAGCGTGCCGTAGGTCTGGCCGTTCGTGATCGAGAACTCGTACGGCAAGCCCGTCAGCGGATTGATCAGCGGCTGGTTGGTCGCCGCGTTCCAGTACTGGTTGTACACGCACTGGTCGATCGCGATCGGAAACAGTCCGCCGGCCGCCACCCCGCCCGGCGCGGCCAGCACCGCCACCGCGGTCGCGCTGCCGGACGCGCCGGGAATCCCCAGCAGCCCGCCGAGCAGCAGCGGAATCGAGCCGCCGTTCACGCCCGGCGCGCGCGTCACGGTGACCTGCACGGCCGGCACGTCGTACGAGCCGGGCGTGATGGTCGTCGCCTGCATGGATGCGGGGCTGCGCGTCACGTTCCAGTAGCCGGTGGTCACCGTGCCGGTCGACAGCGCGGCGCCGGCCGCCGAGTTCTGCGCGATCACGCCGTTTGCCGCCAGCGCGGCCTGCGACCAGTTCAACGCGCCGCCGCTCGGCGACATCATCGCGTCGGCCCCCGCGAGCGCGGCCGCGTCGGCGGCGTTCTGCAACTGGTTGCGCACGGTGGCCACCCACGCGACGTCGATCGCCAGCGCGCCGAACGACAGCAGCGGAATCAGGAACAGCAGGAAGAACAGCGCGATCGAGCCGCGCTGCCGCGCGGGGCCGGGAGCGCGCGTGTCGCCCGCGTCATTCATAAAGCATCACCGAAGTGGCCGAGACCGTCACCGGGCCGGTCAGCGCGCTGAACGCGGAACCGAGCACCAGCCCCGAATACGTGTAGGTCACCGTCACCGTCAGCGCGGTGCCCGACGTCGTGCCGTTCGCCTGGGTCACGGTCACGGCCGGTGTCGTCGGTGTGCCGCCGGTGATCAGGCTGTTCTGCATGTAGGTCTGCGCGACGTTGGCGATCTGCGTCGTGGTCAGCATCGGCACGCGCAGCATGACGCCGGCGCGCGCGGCCTCGCGGCTCGCGTTCGTGATGACGGCCTTGTCGCACAGAATCAGGCTCGTGTCGATGATGCCGATCAGCACCATCAGCAGGAACGGCAGCATCAGCACGAACTCGAGGGACACGACGCCGTGCGCGCGGCGGGCGAGCGTCGCCCCGCGTGTCATTTTGCGGCCCCCGCTCCCGGCGGCGCGACGCCCGACTCCAGCGCCGCACCCGACAGCGGCGGCGCGCCGCCGGCAGCCCCGCGCGACGCGAGCCGCGCGCGCACCGCCTGGTAGAAACGCAGGTTGTCGGCCACCGCCGACGCGGGCAGGTCCGCGGACAGCAGCTTCTTCGCCGAATCGGTGTTGCCGAGCACGCCATACGCGAACGCGAGGTTCTGGCGCGCCTGCCACGGCGCATCGGGCAGCCCCGCGACGTCGAGCAGCACGTTCACGCCCTCGCGCGGCCGGTTGCTCAGCACGAGCGACAGCCCGAGGTCGATGCGCAGCCCCTGCGCGTCCGGGTGCGCGCGCAGCGCGTCGCGATACACGGCCTGCGCATCCGCATGGCGCCCCTGCAGATCGAGCACGGTGCCGAGCCCTTCCGCCGCGAGCGGATGGTTCGGCTGCGCGGCCAGCAGGTCGCGATAGCGCTGCGCGGCTTCGTCGAGCCGGCGCTGCCGCAACGCGACGCGCGCGAGCCCGAGCCGCGGGCCGAGCTCCGCGGGCGACTGCCGCTGCGCTTCGTCGTAGAGGATCCGCGCGCGCTCCAGGTCGCCGGCGCGATAGTTGACGTCGCCGAGCCCCAGCCGCGCCGCGAGCGAATCGGGATGCTTCGCGAGCACCTTCTCGTACAGCGTCGACGCGAGATCGACGTTGCCGCCCGCGAGCGCGCTGTCCGCGATGCGCAGTTCGGCCTGCGGGTCGTCGCTCTTGTGCGACAGCACCGGCCGCGTCTGGACGCCCGGCGCGCCGCAGCCGCCGGCCAGCACCGGCAGCACGGCCGCGAGCGCGAACATGCGTACGACGGATCGTGTCATTTGAATACCTCGAGCAGGCGGATCGCCGCCGGCCCCGCCGCGATCAGGCCGACCGTCGGCAGGATGAACAGCATCATCGGCAGTGTGATCTTCGGCGCGAGCTTCGCGGCCTTTTCCTCGAGCGCGACGATCTGCTCGGTGCGCTCGCTGCGCGACAGGGTTCGCAGCGCCTGCGTGATCGGCGTGCCGAACCGCTGCGACTGCGTGAGCGTCGTCGCGAGCGAGCGCGCCGACGAGAAATCGACGCGCGTCGCGAAATGCGTGAGCGTCGCGGATACGTTGCCGCTCAGCGTGAGTTCGTCCGCGCACACCGTCAACTCGTCGGCGAGCGGCGGGCAGATGCGCGCCAGTTCGTGCGCGACGCGCCGGATGCCCGAAGCGAGGCTGTTGCCGGCCATCGTGCAGATCACGAGCAGGTCGAGCGCGTCCGGAAAGCACGCGGCGATGATCCGCCGCCGCCGCCGGATCATCGCGCCGAGCACGTACTCGGGCACGATCACGCCGATCACGAACGCGGCGATCATCGCCAGCGCGCGGATCACGAAGTATTCGCCGAGCCGTGGAATGTACGGGCTGAACACGATCGCGACGCCCGCGAACAGCACGCCGCAGCTCAGCTTGATGCCGATCATCGACGACACCGCGCGGCGGTCGCGAAAGCCCGCGCGCGCCAATTGCAGGCCGAGCTTCACGCGCTGCATCGGGTCGAGCACCGGCAGCCGCTCGCCGAGCTGCGCGAGCCGGCGCGTCAGGCCCTGGCGGACCTCGCCCGGCTGCAGCCGCCCCGCCGCGAGCGACGGCGCGCGCTGCCCGGCCGCCTGCTGCACGCGCATGGCGATGCGCCGGCGCGTGCCGCCGCCGGGCGTGACGAGCGCCACACCGACGCAGGCGAGCAACAGCAGCAGTTCGAGGCCGCGGGCGGCCAGCATCGACATCGTCATCGCGCGGTATCCAGTCTCGAGATCTTGCGGATCGCCAGCAGCCCGACCGTCAGCAGCCCGGCGGCGATCGTCAGCATCGTGTTGCCGGCGTGCGTCGTGAACAGCAGCATCACATATGGGCGGTTCACGAGGAACAGCGCGCCGATCATCACGAACGGCACCGCCGAAATGATCTTCGTCGTGATCCGCCCTTCGGCGGTCAGCGCGCGGGTCTTCAGGCGGATGTCGCGGCGCGTGCGGATGATGCTCGACAATTCGTCGAGCGTCTCGCCGAGGCTGCCGCCGGTTTCGCGCTGCAGCAGCAGGTAGACGGTAAAGAACGAGAAGTCCGCGATCATCAGCCGGTCCGCCGCCTGCGTGAGCACGTCCTTGAGATCCGCCCCGACCCGCAGGCTGTCGCCCATCGTGCGGAACGTCGAGCGCACCGGCTCGGCCGCGCCGTCGCCGACCGTGCTGATCGCCTGCGTGACCGGAATGCCCGCGCGCACGGCCCGCACGATCAGGTCGATCGCGTCCGGGAATGCTTCGAGAAAACGGATCCGGAAGCGCTCGACCAGCGAGCGGTAGCTGGCGCGCATCGCGAGCAGCGGCAGCACGACGCAGATCAGCGGACGCAGGAAGTCCGGCGGACCGATCAGCTTCACCGCGACGATCGCCGCGATCGCGCCGGCGATCGTGCTGGCGACGACGATCCGCATGCCGGCTTCGCCGCCCACCGCGCGCACGCGCGTCAGGTGGCGCCGCAGCCACGTGCGCGCGCGGCCCTGCCGGCGTTCGAGGTTGAACAGCGCGACGCCGGAGCCGGCGGACGCGCCCGCATCGCGGCCCGCGAGCAACGGCGACAGGTGCCGCATCCGCTCGCGAATACGCTGCGCCGGCGTGCGGCGTGCGCGATCGAGCAGCGACGACAGCGCGAGCCCGATCCCGAGGATCACGACGAACGCGCTTGCCGCGAACAGGTCGGCGGCCCTCATTGGCGGAACACCTCGGCGAGCGCGTCCTCGACGCCGTAATAGGCGGCGCGCGGCGCGAATGCCGGCCGCAGCGACGACGCGTCGAACACGCCCTTGACCGCGTCGCGCGTCGTGTCGCCTTCCTGGCGGAACGCGAACAGATCCTGCGTGATGACCACCTCGCCCTCCATCCCGACGATCTCGGTGATCCGCGTGACGCGCCGCACGCCGTCGCGCATCCGCTCGACCTGCACGAACAGGTGCACGGCGCTCGCGATCTGGCGCCGGATCGACAGCAGTTGCAGGTTCGCGTTCGCCATCATGACCATGCTCTCGAGCCGGCTGATGGCGTCGCGCGGCGAGTTCGCGTGGATCGTCGTCATCGAGCCGTCGTGGCCGGTGTTCATCGCCTGCAGCACGTCGAACGCCTCCGGGCCGCGAATCTCGCCGAGGATGATGCGATCGGGCCGCATCCGCAGCGCGTTGCGCACGAGGTCGCGCTGCGAGATTCCGCCGAGCCCCTCGGTATTCTCCGGCCGCGTCTCGAGGCTGACGACGTGCGGCTGCTGCAGTTGCAGCTCGGCGGCGTCCTCGATCGTCACGATTCGTTCGTGCTGCTCGATGTGCTGCGACAACGCGTTGAGCATCGTCGTCTTGCCCGAGCCGGTACCGCCCGAGATCACGATGTTCAGCCGGCACAAACACGCCACCTTCAGCACCTGCAGCATCGGATGCGAGATGTTGCCCTGATGCGCCATCCGCGCGAGCGTGATGTCGCGCTTCGCGAACTTGCGGATCGAGATCGACGGGCCGCGCATCGCGATCGGCGGCAGCACGACGTTCACGCGGCTGCCGTCGGCGAGACGCGCGTCGACCATCGGGCTGCTCTCGTCGACGCGCCGGCCCACCGCCGCCGCGATCCGCTGCGCGACGCTCGTCACGTGCGCGTCGTCGCGGAATTTCAGCGACGTGAGCTCGAGCCGGCCCGCGCGCTCGACGTAGACCTGGTCGGGCCCGTTGACGAGGATGTCGGTGACCGTCTCGTCGGCGAGCAGCGGCTCGATCGGGCCGACGCCGAACATGTCGTTCAGGATCGCGTCGACGATCAGCACCTGCTCGCCGGCCGTGATCTTCAGTCGCTCGCGCTCGACCGTGTGCGCCGCCACCTGCTCGATGCCCGCGCGCACTTCGTCGCGCGTCTTCATCAGCGCCGCCGACATGTTCATCGACGCAAACACCGCGGTGCGGATCGCGTCGAACTTGCCGGAGCGGATCAGCGCCTCGTGGGTGTCGGCGGCCGCGGGCGTGCGGGCCGGCGGCGGCGCGGGCGCGGACGCGACCGCCGGCGCC
>NZ_JBFPFS010000069.1:0-28324 GCF_047978125.1 Burkholderia sp. LFS061
GCTGCCGGGTTGACGTGCGCGCGCCGAAGCACGCGGCTTTTTGCTGCCATCGGCCCCGAGCTGCGGGCCGCCCTGACTGCCGGCCTGACCGCTGCCGGGTTGACGTGCACGCGCCGAAGCACGCGGCTTTTTGCTGCCATCGGCCCCTAACGGCGGGCCGCCCTGACTGCCGGCCTGACCGCTGCCGGGTTGACGTGCGCGCGCCGAAGCACGCGGCTTTTTGCTGCCATCGGCCCCGAGCTGCGGGCCGCCCTGACTGCCGGCCTGACCGCTGCCGGGTTGACGTGCACGCGCCGAAGCACGCGGCTTTTTGCTGCCATCGGCCCCTAACGGCGGGCCGCCCTGACTGCCGGCCTGACCGCTGCCGGGTTGACGTGCGCGCGCCGAAGCACGCGGCTTTTTGCTGCCATCGGCCCCGAGCTGCGGGCCGCCCTGACTGCCGGCCTGACCGCTGCCGGGTTGACGTGCACGCGCCGAAGCGCGCGATTTGTTGATGACACCAGCCCCAAACTGCGAGCCGATTTGACCAACGGCCTGACTGCTGCCGAGGTGAATCCGGCCTTGACGGCCGGCAACTGCCTTGCTTGCTTCCATGTCACGCTCCCTATCAAAAGGTTGATTGCACGTTGGACACCCCCGGATTACCAGTCCGAAGACGGGCGCGGTTACCAGCCGCGCCCGTTCCAACACTCCACTGCGGGAACCACCCCGCAAACACACCGTTTTGCAACCGCTTCGGACTTTCGGACAGGCTTGCGCCTGTTGTTTGCGCTTCAGACGAATCGCGACAAACAACTACACGGCTTGCGCCGTGAGGCCCTACTGATCCAATCTCCCTCCCATAGCCACCGGGTTACCAGCCCGGTATCGGCCTTAGGGATTCCCACGTTAGTGCAACGTTACTGACGCCAAACTGCGCGCCAGAGCATCACGCCTGCGCCTCAAGCAACAACAGTGAGGTGTTCCCTCTCACCCATTAGGTTTTCAGCGGCCCGAGATTCCAAAGCGGCTCGCTTACCTGTTGTGCCGTCAACGGCTTCGTCTTCAGACAGGCTTGATGCCCCACCACATAGCGACCTCTACGGCCGCATTTACACGCTTAAGCTATACAACGACCCCACCAGCTTGCGCCGGTAGGTGCCGCGTGCGCCAGGTTTCCCCTTGCACGCCTGCGCCCTTTCGGAACGCCTCAGCAGCCTACGTGTGTGGCATAGGTTCTACGGTTTCCCGCAGCCCCTAGACGGTGCTAACGACGGCCTAAGCCGTCTCCCGTTTTCACGTTACACAGGGCAATGGCGCATTTCCTCGCCATGCCCGTTTCCGTGTCGCCCAACCTCGCCCCCATGTTTCTCGGGGATTGAGTCGAAGGACGGAGTTACACCGTCCAGCGCTCGTCGTAGTCGTACCAGCGCCATTACGCGCATACGACTTCAGCGGTCTAAGCACGGTTGGTAGCCGTGCCTCGAGCCATACAGCTCAACGGTGGTGTGATGGAATCCAGGGGGTGGTCAGCCCCCGGACGTACTGCTGTCAATGGGAGCTGCCCCTGTACCGTGCAATCGCTTTGAGCGATTTACACCACGGAGGGCAACCGGTTTGGTACTGCAAGGGTTGGTTGCCCTCGTGCTGCATCGCTGGCCGCTTGTGGCGGCCCCGGCGACGCAGATGATGCTTGCGTGCTAGGGCCGCTTGTGGCGGTCAGCACGCGCATTGTAGCGCCGATTTCATCGTCGCTCGCGCTACGCGCGGAATCTCTTATAATTAGCCGGGAATGCGGAGCATTCCGGATAACTGGAATGCCTTGCGGCATAAGGCCCCGCATTAGCACTGAATCCATTTCTTGACATGCCTTGTTGCGGCCCTAATTGATGAAAGCTACCGAACCGATCGTGATCCGGTACAAAACGCTGCTGATGCAGCGGCTTCTAGACCTCGTTCGGCATGGCTATCGCCATCACACGTCAGGCACGATCAAGGCTGATCGTGCCGAGGCGTTATGCGTGAAGTTCGGCGAGCGATACGGCGTGTTCCTGAACGAGAACCAACGCGCCTATCGAAAGACCCTTGGCAAAGCGAATTCGCGGTTGATTCTTGCGGACCTCGACCACGGCGGGTCGTTGCACTGGTTCCTGATGGTGACCGACGGCGAGAACGAGGCGCACAAGCTCGAAAAGCTCGGCGACGCGCTATCGCAGGGAGAGCGTGTACACGTCACCGGTTACGAGCTGTTGAAGCTTCCACATGCGAAGGCCGCCGGCGGCGGCGTTCGCCTGACGTGGCGCATGACTGACGAGACGGAACGTGCGTGGCGGTATCAGATCCGCTCTACCGTGCGATCGAAGCGCGCTGACGAGCTGGTGCCGGTGCTGGTGCGATCGCTGTACCAGACGCCGGGATTTCACACCACTCGCGTGCAGGTCGGGAAGCTGGTCGCATTCCTAACCGGCGAGTGGGTGCGATCGGGCCGAAAGGCCGAGGCGTTGACGCTACCTGGTGCCCTGCCCTACGTGCGCCGGATGGCCGACGAAAATTTCACGTTGTACGACTGGCTCGCGGCCGACGCCGCGCGCCGCAACCGAGGTGGCAAATGAGCGATACGGAAAATGAAGCGAACGTCGTGACATTCACGGCCGACGAGTGGCGCGGAGAGGAATCGACGGAAGCATTCGGCGTGCGGAAGGTCGTGCCGAAGAAGAAGGAGCCGACGCCGGGCATGAAAGCTATCCTCGTGTTCGACGATAGCTTTCGCGAGGCCAAGAAGCAGTTGAAGAAATACCCGGCGTTCCGGCCGCAGCTCGATCTACCCGAGCTGTTGAGTGCCATGATCGACGTGTGTTGCGCCGATCCGGCGATCATGGAGAAAGTGACGCGCCGAATCATCGATGTGCGCAAGAAGCAGCTCGAGGCGCTCGAGGCAAGCACGACGCCGGCGCCGTGAGCTGCGCGCGCTCGCGCGCAGCCGGCGGCCGGCTACCCGGCGCGGTGGAAATCCAGTTGCGCCTGTTCCGGCGGGTCGTCCGACCCGAGTTCAGCGCCGGCTACGATAACGTCCTCGTCCGGTTGAACGTAGGGGATATGCCGCAGCTTCGGCGTTGGCGTGGCTTTGGTCACTTCGTCCTGTTCATCGAAGTTCGCGATGACTTCCGCGCTGAAGGAGGCCCACCGGCCATCCGCGCGGGCGGTCCAGAACACGCCCGAGTTCACGCGGTAGACGTTTGCGGTGCCGACCTTGACGACCTCGATCCAGTTCTGTTCGCGCAGCAGCGCCACGGCCCGCTTGACCGTGGGTTTGCTCAGGCCCGTAAGCTTGACGAGCGATTCCTGAGACACCATCACGGCGTTTTGCTTGTTCATCGCCTTGACGAGGCTCGTCAACAGCTTGCGCGCGGCCGGCGAGTGGAAGGCCAACTCGTCCAGCTCATCGAGGTACTTCCGGCTAACCTGCACAAAGCCCTGATTGACCGCGCCGCGCTTGAGCTTCGCCAGCTCGGTACGGAGGCGTTCATTTTCTTGCGCAATTTGATCCCTATTGGGATCATTGACGCCACCTTGCGGGATCACGCTTTTGTCCATTTGGCTCTCCGTTGATACCTGTCGGCTCATTGTACATGAGCCAAGCGGGATCATCAACGAGCTTAGGGATCACCTTGGATGAGCCCAATAGGGATCACACAGGGTGATCCCTTTGCCGATCGCGCGAGCGCCCACGGGGCAAGGCGCAACCGGCGATTTGGCGCACCTGCGCTCTTGTCTCTGCTATACGCGGTTTCGCGGCGCGAACGGCGGGATGCTATATCCACCCCCCATTTTCGGCCCGCGAGCGGCCCGAAAACGGAGGATTCACGGCGCTCCGCGCCTTGACGACCCCGACACCCCAACCGTTCACCCAGGCTCGTGGAGCCTTGGTCTAAGCCGCTGACGGGGCAAGCCCCGCCATCGGCTAAGACCGGGATAAATCGCGCTCGAGCCGTCCTCCGGCCGTCACGATCGCTCAACCCGGCCCCGGTGAGGGCCACCGGCTAATCGCCTCGAGGTTCGCGCGGGCCGAAATTGTCTGCAATAAGGGGGCGGCCGGAGGGGTCGGATGCGTCTGCGGCTTGAAATCTGGCCCGTGGTGCCGTTCCGGCGCGTCGGCTAAGGGGGTTGCCTACCCTCGCATCGTCAGCGGCTCAGAGCGCCGATTTTTAGGGGCGCATGCCGTTGCGCTCGGTTGAGGGTTTTTTATCTCATTTGGGCAAGCCGCGTAGCGGCGCGTCAGGCCCGTAGGGCGTGCTCGCGGGGAGCCGGTGGTTGGGTGCGGTTCCCGGCCAGCGGCCGGGACTGTCCACGCCCTTGCGGGGTGGACAGAGCAGCCATCCACGGGCGGGCGCGGGTGTACCCCCTCCCCTTGCAGACCACCGCCGGAACCGCGTGAGCGGGGCCGGCTCGTCATTTTCGCGGCGTTAGCCGCCTGTTTGCGGCAGCGCACAACAGTAATTGAAAATCGCGCGAGCCTTGATTTTACGCGGGTTTGCGGGTCGCGGTCGAGCAGCTGCAGGGCAACCGCGGTGACGGAAATATGATGCGCCGCACTACGCGAGTGCGGCGGCAGGGTTAGGCGTCTTCGGTTTCCTCGTCCAGCTCGTCGGCATCCTCGACCGTCATCGCGCCGTGCAGCGGGCAATGCGGCGGGCCAGCCTGATCGAGCCACTTCCGCGACGTGCGGGCCGTGTAGCCGCATTGTTCGCACAGGCATTTGATGTGCCGCCGGCTTTGCTTCTTCGGGGCAGTGCTTGTCTCGTCGTCGTCGCGATCGTCGCGTTCGATTTGTGAGCGGAGGCGACCGTGCGGGAGCGGGCCAGCTTCGGCGAGGATCGGCGTGAGCGCCGTCCGGAACTGCGGGCCGGCCGTAGTGGACCGCATCGGCCCCTCGAGGCCGATCCCCTTCGCGACGCGGCGGAAGTCTTTGCCGTGGCCGGCCGCGATACCGACGGCCGCATGCACCAGCTCGTGACCGAGGATCGCGGCGACTTCCATCGGCATCATGTCGGGCGATTCAGCCAGGTCGGGCCGGATGAAGATTTCGAAATGCCCGTCTTCGCTGCATCGGTTGTCCCAGCATTCGCCGATGCGGCGACCACGCCGGCCGGCGGACGTGAAACCGATCGCAATGCGGATGCGATCGGGCAACGGAGCGTTCAGGTCCTCGAACATGGAAGCCATGCGTTCGGCGACGAAGTTCAGCCAAGACTCACGATTCGGATGCTGCACGGGCCACCTCCAAATGAGTACGTGTACACGACTTCATTTTAGCAAGATTGAGTGCGTGTACACGCTCCCTCATACGAATAAAGTGACTTTATTGTGTCAAAACGTTACGGCGTTATAGCTCTATGAAGTTATAAAGTTAAAGCGTTGTGAGTGTTTGACGTTGTGAGGTTGTGGGTGTACGATGTTATGCAGTTGTGAAGTTGCAACGTTTCGAAGTTGTGCGGTTATGAAGTGATGCAGCTTCGCGGTTAGCTGCGCTATGATCGGCGCGGCTAGGAGGTGAAAACGCTATAGCGCTAAAACGTTGTGATGGTGTGGCGTTATGCAGTTGTGACACTTCGACGTTTTAACGCGATAGCGCTTTGAGGTTAAGCATTTGTGATGCTATGGCGTCATAGCGTCATAGCGTCATAACGTTATGGCTTTATAACTTTGTGAGGTTACGAAATGAAGCAGCCGAAAGGGGTAGATGATTTAGCCGCTCGTCTGGGGGCCGCCGCCGCGTCGCCTCTTGTCCCGGCGGCAGTGGCGCCAGTGGCAGCCGCGCCCGCAGCGGCTGCGCCGCCAGAAGCTGCGCCGGCGCGGCAGCGCACGCGGACGGCAACAAAGCAGGTGAAACCGGCGGAGAAGGGCGCAGAGAAGAAAGAGCCGGCCGACACGATGCAATTGACGATTCGGCCGACGCGCACGCTGTACGCGCGCTATGTCTCCGCAGCGGCCGATCGTAGCCGGCAGCTCGGGCGCATGGTGTCGGCACAAGAGGTCATGCTTGAAATTCTCGAAAAGGGGGAAGTATGAGCAACGTCGTCTATGTCGGCGGCCAGAAGGGCGGCACGACGAAAACCACCACGTCTCATTTGATGGGCCTTGGCGCGATTCTCCGGAAGGAGCCGGCCGCATACGTCCTGACCGATCCGCATCGCCGTGTGAAGGCTGAGGGCCGGCCCTATGGTGTGCTGGATGGTCGTGACGCAAACAACCTCGCTCAGATCCTCACGGCGAGCCAGAGCAACCTTAACGGCTGGCTGATCGTGGACGGTGGCGGCAACCGGCCGGCATTTGACAAGGCGATGGCGGAGCAGGCGCACCTAACGGTCTTGCCGTTTCGCGCGTCCGAGGAAGATCTCGAGGCCGTTGCGCTGGACATGCAGGCGATGCCTAACGCGCTCGCGCTGCCTTCCGCCTGGTCAACCAACAAACACGCGCAACAGGCGGCGCAGCGCTACATCGACGCGTTGAGCAAGGCGTTTCCGGGGCGCGTCCTGACGACGCCGATATGGTTCGTGAACTCGGCGGCCGAGCTGCTAGGCGCGTCGCTCGACAGCCCGTCTACGGCCGTCCGGAACGCAGCTCGCCATGCGTTCGATGTCTTGACGGCAGCGTTTAACGCGCACGTCGAGCTGGCCGGCGTGCCGGCCGATACCGTAACGGCGTGAATACACTGCGCCCGTAAACGTAGGATCGGGCTTGAGAATTTTGCTGTTTTGTCCTACCTTTGCCCTGTCGAGAGACGTTCCGCGCTATCCGTGGGGCGTCTCTCGACGCTCCCGGATGGCCTTTTTCATTTTGTGAGGGAGGTTCATCATGGCATCGGTAAACAAGGTCATTCTCGTTGGCAATCTCGGCGCTGATCCGGAAGTGCGCTATCTGCCGAGTGGTGATGCGGTCGCAAACATTCGTCTTGCGACGACGGATCGCTACAAGGAAAAGGACAGCGGCGAGTACAAGGAAGTGACCGAGTGGCACCGCGTGTCGTTTTTCGGGCGGCTCGCTGAGATTGTCAGCGAGTACCTGAAAAAGGGTTCGTCGGTCTATGTCGAAGGCCGCATTCGTACTCGGAAGTGGCAGGGGCAGGACGGACAGGACCGCTACTCGACCGAAATCGTTGCTGACCAGATGCAGATGCTTGGCGGAAACGGTAAGGGCAGGACGGGCGACGGCGAAGGTGATTCGGATGCATCGGAAACGGCAGCAGGCGCACAATCCGAAGGCAGCTCGAGCAAGTCACGTTCACGTCGCGCAGCACCGCAACGCAGAGCACCGGCGACCGCTGGTGACGAGATGAGCGACGATGAGCCGTTCGCGTGACCGATGTAGGGAGCAGGCTTTTTAGCCGCCGCAAGTGAAAAAGGGAGAGAAGGCAACTTCTCTCCCTTTTTTGTTGTCCGTCGTTTTGGGGCCAGATGGACGCAGTTTTAAAACTCGCATCCGAAGAAAGGTTCGACGGAGAACTTGCAATTTATTTCATTCAACCTTGCCGAATAGTCCGATAATTTGATCGACGTTGCCCGCGTTTGCGTGCTGCGCGTCAGGACACTGGTTTAAAAACTGTCGGCGGGCATTGCTCGTCGGATCGGGATCGAAGTCTCCGCGATGGAAGCGCTTGATGGAGAAGAAGTCCTTGATGGCCTGATCGCAGTCGCTGCCGCCGGACTGGCCCGTAGCCTTACCCATCATGCATACGAGGGTGTCGCAGGACGAGGCCCATACGGCGGTCGGCAGGGATGCGCAAAGCACAAGCGCGAGAGCCGACGAGACAGTTTTCTTTTTCATAGTGTTATCTCCAGAAGGGGGAATACTCCCGCGCTCGGCGTTCGAGTCGATACAACGCTTCACGCAGGCACAGCACCGCGATCGTCGCCACGGCTGCGACGACCGCACTACGGGGGTGCGGCCAGTGATGCGCGAACTCGAAGCAGAGCACGGCGACCGCAACCAAGAGAGCAAACGTTAAAACGATGCGGACGTAGCGGCCCAACATACGAAGGCCGCACGCAGCAACGAACCACGCGGAATCTTGCAACAGGCGACCAATAAGACGAACCGTGCCGGCAAGCGTCGGCGCGATGCGTTCGCGCAGCGCGGCAACACGCCGCGCGCGGCGAACGTGTTTACCGGCCTCGATTGGAATGACCCGTCCCATGCTTTATCCCTTCTTTCCGTCCGTCACCTCGAATTCTTCGAGCGTCCGTCCTGCCTTCAGGTACTTCATTAACCAGCTCGGCCGCCGGCCGAAACCCGACCATGTATTGCTCGGGTTCTCCGGGTCGCGATAACTCGGCCGCGTGATCGGCGCAGCGTTCGGAATGTGGAATTCCTCGAGCTTGTGTCCCCGATCGAGGTACGCCACCAGCCACGCGGGGCGTTGGCCCCAACCTGACCATGTGTTGAGCGGATTTGCCGGGTCACGGTAACGCGGCTCACCCCCTGGTGCGGTCTTCGACGGGAACGGTACGAACTCAATCACGGTTCCATCCTGCCTGTTGACAAGACGCCGGTTTGCATTTTTGTCCTTGCCTGTCACTGATCACGATCCCATAATATACTCTGTCCGTTTTCTACGTAAGAGGATGTGTGAATAATTTCGCCGCATTCGCTCTCGTGCCAGTTCTGACGCTTCCCCTTGCGGGCCAAGCGCAGCCAACCTTGTCTCCTCAGATTCTTGAGCTGGCCCGTACGTGCGCGCCGGACGTACACCCCCTGACGGTCGCGTATCTCGTCAGCGCTGAGTCGCGTAACAACCAGTACGCCATCAATGTGAACGGCGGCCGCAGCCTCCCGCGTCAACCGAGGAACGAACAGGAGGCCCGCGCGGCGATCGACTGGCTCGACCAACGCGGATGGAATTATGACGTTGGCTATGCGCAGATCAATTCCGCCAATTTTCGCAGCCTTGGGCTGACCGGTGCACAACTGTTGGACCCGTGCACGAATTTGCGCGCGTCTGCGCAGATTCTCGGCGACTGCTACGCGCGCGCGGTGCAGGTCGTCGGAGAAGGGCAGGGGGCCTTGCAGCGCGCCCTGTCTTGCTACAACACGGGATCGCAAAGCCGGGGCTTTAACAACGGCTACGTCAAGCGCGTGGTCGCACAGGTCAAGCTTCAAATCCCGGCCCTACTCGACGGGCCTATCGACCCGAACGCGGCGGGCGCCAGCTCGAGCGCGACCCCCATCGCGCCGCGTCCGATTGCAGCAGCGCGAACCACACAGAACCAAACCCGGCCGGCGGCTGACCAGTTCGCGCAGTCAGGCGAGCAGGGAGTAACCGGACAGGTTGAGGACGGGGCATTCGCCCATCCCGAAATCGGCGCGTTCATCCGCCGAGCATCAACGAAAGGAGGCCAATGAAAAAGCAAGTCTATCTGGCGATGCAAAGCCAGCTCGAAAGCATCTTGCGTGAGTGGCAAATCGAGCGTGTCGTGATCCATCGCATTGAGGCCCGCGAGTGGATTCCGTTCATCGATATGCGCAACGCAAGCGGCGAAAACTACACGTGCTCGATACGCGTCAAGAAGGCGCTCGAGCCGCGAACGTGGTCCGATCTGCGCGCGTTGGTCGATTGGATCGATACGAAAGTCGGTGTGAAGGAGTGTTTGCTGTCCCTGTCGGATTTCGAATGGGAATCCGAAAACTTAACCTTGGAGTAATGAAGATGAAGAATCGTATTCAAACCGCACGCTTCGCTGTTGGCATCGCTACTGCGCTCGCAGCAACCCAAGCGTTCGCCGTCGATACCGGCGCATCGGGCATGAACTCGCTGCACATGTGGCTGATGGTGTGGGTTCCCTTGGGCTGCGCAATCATCATCATCGGCCTTGGCGTCGGCCTGATCGCGCACCTCGTCAAGATTCACCACCTGGTCAATCCGGTGATCGGCCTCGTTGTGGCCGGCTCGGCGTCGGCACTCACGGGCTACTTCTTGACCTGATCCGACATGGCCAAGAAATTTCCATTCTTCAAGGGGGCTACGCGGGTGCCGACATGGGCATTCGTCCCCCGCACTGTGTTCCTCCTGACCGCCATGTTTACGGGGGCCTCGTTCATGCTGATCCACTTCTACGCGATCGGGATATTCGCGTTTCTGTGGCTGATTGAATGGGCCATCACGAAGCACGACGATCGCATGTTTCGCATCATTTGGGTGTGGATGAAAACCAAGGTGCGCAACTGGATCGATTCGAGCTTTACAGGGCTTTGGAGCGGGTCCAGCTATTCACCGGTCGATTACACCGACCCGGTGACTAGAGACAATTGAGCGAGGTATAGCATGGCCGTTGCTATCCGAAATATCAGCGACAAAAAGAAGTTCACGAAAGAACCGTCGTTCTCTCAATACGTGCCGTACTCACAGCACTTGACGGATACGATTATCAGCACACTCGCCAACGAGTACCTGATTGTCTTTCGTCTCAACGGGCGCACGCACCAGAGCGCGACCGATGACATGCTGTACAACTGGGTCGTCGATCTCAACCACGCGGCGAAGCAGATCGGGAATGAACACGTCAAGTTCTGGACTCATCTGCACCACCACGAAATCGAAATGCCGCGCTCGGGCGAGTTCAGCACCAAGTTCGCGCGCGATTTCGCTGCGAAGTACGACGCGATGTTCGACAAGACGCCGCTCATGGTCAATGACCTGTATCTCACGGTCGTTTACAACCCGATCGGCGACATTGCACAGAAGTTTCTCGCGCGCTTCGATCGACCCACGAAAGAGCAGCTCAAAGAGCGCCAAGACAACGCGATCGCCACGCTCGAGGACATTGCCACGCAACTGACCGGCGCAATGCTGTCCTACGGCATCGAACCGTTGGGCCTGTACTACCGGGACAAGAACGGCAACATCATCGAGGACGGGGACGAGGCCCGCGACGAGCTGGACGACGATTTCGCCGATGACGATCCGGAGGGCGATCTGTTGGCCGCCGTGCCCGGCGACAAGGCGGGCAGCAATGTCCGTGAGCTGCGCGCGGTGCCGGCCGCGCACAAGCACGTCTACTCGCGTGCGCTCGAGTGGCTTGGGTTCCTTGCCAATGGCGAATGGTCGCCGGTGCCGGTTTGCCGTAGTCGTATTTCCGACTACCTGATGAGCAACCGCCCGGTCAGTTCGATGTTTGGCGACGTGATTCAGCTTCGCACGTCAGACCGCAATCTGTTCGTGTCGGGCGTGGAGATTCGCGATTTCGAGGAAGAAACCGAACCCGGTCAGCTCAACCTCCTGATGGAAGCGCCGTTCGAGTTCGTCTTTTCGCAGGTGTTTTTCTGCATGTCGAAGCAGGCCGCGCAAATCAGTTTGCGTAACCAGCAGCTTTCGATGGAAGAGACTAAAGACCCGAGCGTGTCACAGACGCGGGCACTCAGCGACGCACGCGACCACCTCGCCGGCGGCCGTTTCATCATGGGGTTCTACTACGGCGTCGTCCACGTCGTATCCAACACGGCGGAAGGTGCGCAGCAGCTCGCGCGTCAGGCCAAGGTGATGTTGAACCAGTGCGCGGTTTCGTCTAGCACGATCGGCTTGGCGTCCGAAGCCGCGTTCTACACGCGCATGCCCGGTAACAGCGCGTGGGTGCCGCGCCCGGTGCCGATCAATAGCTGGAATCTGTTCTGTTTCTCGTCGTTCCACAACTTCATCACGGGCAAAGCCAAGGACAACCCGTGGGGCCGTGCAATCGCGCTGTTTCGGGGCGTCGTCGGGTCGCCGATCTTCTTCAATTTCCATTCGACGCCCAAGAATGAGCGGTCATTTGGCAAACGTCCCCCCGGTGTGACCGGCATCTTTGGTCGGATCGGGTCGGGCAAGACGACGTTGCTCAACGCATTGCTGACGCTCTCGACGGAGCTTTCGATCAATCCGCGTATGGCGATCTACGATCGTGATCGCGGCATGTACGCGCTCGTCAAAGCGCTTGGGGGCAACTACACGGTCCTGAGGGAAGGCGTCGAAACAGGTTGGCAACCGCTTCAACTGGAACCGACAAGTATCCACATCGCATTCGTAAAGCGTCTGTTGCGCCTGCTTTGCGAAATCATCCTCAATGGCGATCCCCTCGAACTGGACGAGGCAGAGAAGCTTTCCAAGGCCATTGATGCAGTGATGGGGCCGCCGATCGACGCAGGCTTGAGCGCGGAGGAAATGGAGGCCCTGAAGTCGCATATCCCGATGCAGGATCGCTCGATTCTGTCGGTCATGGAGCACTGCGATAACCCCTATCGTTCGTCCAGTGTCCGGCCGACTCTCGCGGCCATGCTGAAGCCGTGGACCCGTAACGGCGACTACGGTTGGTTGTTCGACAACGAAGCCGACACGCTCGATTTCACCAAGAACGATATCAACGCGTTCGACCTGACGGAATTTCTCGTTGGCAAGGACGAGATTGCGCCCATCACCCGCACGCCGATGCTCATGTATCTCAATTTCCGGATACGCGAAACCATCGACGGCCGACGTCGGTTCATCCAGGTCTTTGACGAATTCGCTCAATACCTTGACGACACGATCATGGTTCGGGAAATCAAGCGCGGCATCAAGAACGACCGCAAGAAAGACTGCCTGTATGTGTTTTCGACACAGGAACCGAACGATGCCATTTCCAGCACGATCGGCAAGACCGTCATCCAGCAGATGGTGACGCAGGCATTGCTTGAGAACCGCGACGCCGATCGCGAGGACTACGGCGAGCATGGCCTGAAGTGCGCGCCGGCCGATATTGATGCGGTCCTGTCCATCCCCGAAAACAGCCGGCAGTTCCTCATCCGGCAAGCCGGTCAGTCCGGCCTCGCTGTCATGAAGCTCGACGGCATGGAGGAAGAACTGAGCATCCTGTCCGGCACGCCGGACAACGCAGATCGGCTCGCAAAGCTGATTCGCGACCTTGGCACCGACGATCCGAACGTCTGGCTGCCGAAGTACTACGCCGCTGTCGTCCCCAAGAAGAAGTCCCGTTAAAGGAGCAACGCCGTGAAGACCCTGAGAAAAACCGCAATCGTTTGCGCACTCGTCGCCGTGTGCGCCGGCAACGTTCAAGCACAAATCGTAACGACCGATCCCACCTCGCTCGCGCAGAACGCCGCCAACTTCCTGCAACAGATCGAGCAGATGAAGGCTCAAATCCAGCAGGCCAAGATGCAGTACGACGCCCTGACCGGCACGATCGGCAACTACAAAAACCTGCTGCCGACGAGCCTTGCGCAGCTTCGTAACAACCTGCCGCAAAACTGGTCGCAGGTGTACTCGGACGCAATGAACAGCAGCTCGAGCATTTCCGGTTCGGCGTCGACCATCCTTTCGCAGTTCGATAACCAGATTCGCGGCATGGGCCGCGGCGACGCGTTGCGCTTCATTAATCAGAAGCTCCACGAAAAGGGGGCCTACGACCGCGCGATGACCGAGCAGGCATACAACAACCAGATGCGCGAGCTCAACGATATGCAGGCCCTTACGAACCAGATCGGGCAGGCCACCACTGAGAAACAGATTCTCGACCTGCAAGCGCGCATCCAGACAGCGCAGGGCGCGATTCATGGCGAGCAGGCCAAGCTCGCCTTGATGGCGATGGGCCAGCAGTCGCAAGAGCAATTGCTGCGTCAGCAGCAGGCCGTCGCACAGAAACGCTATCTCATCGGCGACGACGGCGAAGCCAACACCGCACCCAACATCACCGGCCAATAAGGACGCCACGACATGAAAAAAAGTCTCTTCATCCTCGCCGTTCTCGTCCTCGCTGCGTGCAACAAGCAGGAAGAAAGCCACACCCGGAGCTGGTATCGGGAGCACGACGCCGAGCGTAAAGCGATGGTCGCGCAGTGCAAAGACGATGCCGCGAAAGCGGTCACGCCTGGGTGCATGAACGCGACCAACGCCGAATCCGACATTTATATCAACGGCAAGTCGTACTACAAGAACGGCGGGGGCGGTGGCACCACGCCGAACCTGACCAACCAGTGAAGGAACGGCGATGGCCTACAACGGCGTAACACAAATATTCACGTACATGGACTCAGTGACGACGCAGATCGTCGCGTCCAACGTGAGTCGCATTATCGGCTGGGCCGCTCCGATCGCTGGAATCGGCCTCACGATTCAACTGATCGTTGATGGCGTCGCGACAATGCTGATGCCAAAAGGCGAGCCACTGTCCGACCTCATCAAGAAGTTCTTGCAGTACTACGCCATCGTAGGTATCGCCGGGGCCGGCGGCCTGTACGCAGCAACGCTTGCGAATTGGGCCTTATCGATCCCTGACAGTCTCGGCACTGCGTTGCTTCTGAACGGTTCGACTGCCGGCAGCAGCTCGAGCGCGATCGCGAGCATGATCGACTCCGCAATGGATCACTCGTTGACGGTCATGCGAACCCTGTTCGCGCAGGCGAGCATCTTTTCGGAACAGGGCTTGGTCGCGCTGGTGCTCGGCGTGGTCGTGATCATTGCCACCGTGCTTATCTGCGGCATTGGCGCGATTTCGGTCCTGCTCGCCAAGTTCCTGCTCGCTGTCACGGTCGTTTTCGGGCCGATATTCATTTTCCTGTTGTTGACGCCGCCGCTCGTCAGCTTCTTCGGGAACTGGCTCGGCTCCGTCTTCAACTACGCAGTTCTCATCGCTATGACCGCGATGAGCTTCGGCATGTTCATGAAGTTTTTCGACAACGCCATTTCGGCCGCGGCGAATCCGAACCCTGATTCCGGTGTGCTGCTGGCGATCATCACGGCCGGGATTATCACGGTTATGGCCGTCGTGCTCCTGAAAGCCTTGCCTGACCTAGCCGCGCGCTTGACGGGCGGCGTCAGCACGAAGCTCGGCCAGATCATGCGCACTCCCGCCTCAGGCCCGAGCAGCGGCGGTGGTAGCGGTGGTGGTGGTGGCGGCAGCGGCAGCGGTACAGGAAGCGGTTCGGGTTCGGGCGCGAGCGGCGCCGGCGGCGGCAGCTCGGCCGGTGCAGCGAGCGGCGGCAGCGGCTACAGCTACGCCCGAGGCTCCCAAGGCTCGCGCGGCAGTTTCTAACGATACGGGGAGGAACCATGATTCGTCGTTACTTCACAGTGGCCGTGTTGGCCCTGATCTCTCTTACCGGGTGCGCCGGCGGCTTCAAGCCACCGCCGGAACCTGACATGAGCCACCTTGTTACGGTCAACAAATCCATTCCGGAAGAACTGCAAGGCCGAGTCACCCCGCAGTCGGCTACGTGGAAAAACGCAGGAGGACCCGCCCAATGAAGTTTGCACTCGCTAAGCCCATCACCGCCGATGCCCTCGAAACGTACAAAGCGGAGCGCAAGGGCCTTGAAGTCGATTTAATGGACGAGGTTCTTCTGTCCCGCCGGCGCGGCTGGCAAGTTGGGATCGTCGGTATCGCGTTCGGATTCTTCGGGTTCGCGCTCGCCGGCTTCACGATCTACCGCTACGCCGAGCCGATCGCCCAATACATCATGAGCGCCGATCCGAAAACCGGAGCGCTGCAACAGGTTAGCGTGCTGCCGGGACAAGTCACTTCGCTCGGCGAGGCCGTCGATAGTTACTGGGTCGCGCAGTTCGTGATCCACCACGAAAGCTACAACTACTACACCGCACAGGCCGATTACGATTTCATTAGCCTGACCGCCACCGGCGAAGTGGCGGCGCAGTACAAGGCGCTGTGGTCGGGGGACAAAGCGCCTGACAAGGTGCTTGGCGACTCGCAAATGACCACCGTTGCGGTGTCGTCGGTCATTCTCGATCGCGAACACGGCCTTGCGACCATTCGCTACTCGACAACCAAGAAGTTCCGCGACCGGCCGGAACCTGAGCCGACTGTGCATTGGATTGCGACCGTCGCGTACAAGTACGACACGAAGCTGATGACGGCAAAGCAGCGCTTCATCAACCCGGCCGGTTTTCAGGTGCCCGCCTTCCGGCCGAACACCGAGGCGACGGAGAACTGACTATGCGCCTTGCAACGCTCCCCATCGTAGCCGCGCTGCTTTTTGGCAGCACGCAATATGCGTGGGCGGTCGGCCCCAAAACCGATTCGCCCTACGATCACCGCATCAAATCGGTTGTGTACAACCCGCTCGATACGGTGCAGGTCAACTGCGTGATCGGGTTGTCGCTGACGATCACTGTCGCTCCCGGCGAGAAATACGTTACCCATGCGTTCGGTGATCCGGGCGGATGGCGTCTTTCTCAGAAGGACAACAAGATCATTATTTGGCCGATGCAGGCCAACAGCGACACCAACCTGACGCTCATCACCGATCGCCGCACGTATCAAATCCTGCTGCATTTCGTCGGGTCACGCGGGACTGACAACGGGCAGATCGGTAACACTGCCGGGACGTTTATTCGAACGCCCTGGGCTATGCGGCAGGCGACGATCGCGCTGAACTACACCTATCCGGACGACGACCGTAAGGTCGCCGCCGCGAAAAGCAACGCGCAGCGCGTGAAGGATGCACTTGCGAGCGCATCCGATCAGGGCATGGTGAATATGACCTACTCGCGCTCCGACGATCCCGGCACCGACGATATTCGCCCGGTGAACGTGTGGGACAACTTCCGTTTCACGTATTTCAAATTCCCGGCGAACGGCGAGTTGCCGCAGATCTTCTATATCAACTCGGCCGGTAAGGAAACCACTGCGAACGTCCACATCGAAGGCCCGAATCACAACATCATCGTTGCGGAGAACGTCGCACGTGTGTGGCGCATTCGCTCAAAGGACAAGGTGATTGGCGTGTTGAACGCGAACTACAACCCGACATTGGGAGTGAGTCCGAGCGGCACCGTTTCGCCATACGTTCGCCGCGTCCTGAAACAAACCGATGGAGATAACCAATGACCGATCGTAACGACACGCCCTACACCGTGCCGGACGGCCGGCAACAGCTCCCGGCCAGCGCGCGCAAGGCCCCACCCGGCCTTGTGCCTTTTCTCGTCATCGTTGCCCTGATCGGCGTCGCCTTGATCGGCTTTCTTATCTGGAAGGCGGTGCAGCCGAGCGCAGCGGCCACCACCGACGCCACGAAGAAGCAAGACCAGACGTTCGCGGGCTCATTGCCGAATCGCGTTTTCGGGACGACGCCGACCGCTACCAATGCGCCAAGTGGTGCGAGCGCTGCGACGGCCGCGAGCGCGCCGACGCCGCCCGAGGATGCCAATGCGAACCAGCAGCACCAGCCGACGCCCGAGGAACTGGCGAACGCGCGCCGGCTCGGCCAGCAGCTCACGGCCGGCGGCAACCAGCAGTCGAGCGGCGATCAGGGCAACATCGGCGCGCAGCCGGCAGCGCCGACGCCATCCGGTATTACGCGCGTGAGCGCAAGCAGTGAGGCGTTCGACCGGCAGACCACATCGACACGGCCTCAGGCGGCCAAGGCCGCGATGCTTGCGCATCCGAGCCTGACGGTGCCGAGCGGTCAAATGATCCCGTGCGGTACGAAAACCGAACTGGATACCACGGTCCCCGGTCAGGTGTCGTGTCAGGTGAGCCGCGATGTTTATTCCGCAGATGGCAAGGTCAAGCTCATCGACAAAGGCGCACACGTCGATGGCGAGCTTGCGACGGCCATGAAGCAAGGGCAAAACCGTGTTTTCGTGCTCTGGACGCGGTTGCGTAATCCGGACAATGCGATCGTCAACATTGACAGCGCCGGTACGAACGCGCTTGGCAGTGCCGGCATTCCCGGTCAGGTCGATACGCATTTTTGGCAGCGGTTCGGCCCCGCAGTGTTGATTTCGCTTTTCTCCGACGTTAGTCAGGCCGGCTTGCAGTACGCAGCGAACCGGGCGAACAACAACGGCAGCAGCGGGAACAACACGTATCTGAACCTCGACAACACCACCAATACCTCTAACCAGCTCGCGACCGAGGCGCTGCGCGCGACGATCGACATTCCGCCCACGCTGTACGACCAGCAGGGCGATGCGGTCAGCATCTATGTTCGTCGCGATTTGGATTTCAGTGACGTGTACACGCTCTCTGTGGATGGCGACTCGAAATGAATGCACCAACCAACAGCAAGTATTTCAACAACCGTTCGTTGCTTTCGACGTTGGGTCCGCTTCAAGAGTACTTTGATGATCCCGACGTGTTCGAACTGCGCGTGAACAAGTTCGGTCAGCTCGTCTGTGCGACCACCAAAGGCCGCGTTTTTCACGACCTGTCGTTCCTGACCCGTGCGTACCTCGAGCGCCTGACTGACACGCTTTGCAACGCGAACGGCTTGCCCCGCCTACCGGTCAACGATTTGATGTTGCCGGACGGCTCGCGCGCCATCATTTGCTGGCCGCCGGCCGTGCTCGAGGACACGGTTCTTATCGCTTTCCGTAAGCACCTCGCAGTGGACAAAACCTTGCCCGAGCTGCGCGAAGAAGGGCGTTTCAAGCACCTGAAGATTCGCACGCACGTGGATGCCGGCAAGCTCACGCCATTCGAGGAGGAAATGCTTGCGCTGCGCGACGAAGTATCGCGGACGGGCGACCCGGTAGCGTTCTTTGAGAAGGCCGTGACCGGCAAGCTGAATATCGCCGTCGCCGGTGCGACGGGCTCCGGGAAATCGACGTTCACCCGCACGCTCCTGAAGTACGTGCCACGAACCGAGCGAGTCATGATCCTCGAGGACACGCACGAAGTGGGTTCCGAGGATCTGAACGAGGTCGGTTATCTCGTATACGGCGAACAGGAGGGCCGGCTTTCGGCCCGCTCATGCCTGAAAACCTGCATGCGTCTTTCGCCTGATCGCATTTTCCTCACTGAGCTGCGCGACGATGCCGCATGGGACTACATCAAGAGTGCCAACACGGGCCACCCCGGCGGCATTTTCTCTACGCACTCCAACAGCGCGGGCGAGACGCCGACGCGGATCGCCGACCTCGTTAAATCGTCCGAGGTCGGCCGCAATCTCGACTACGACATGATCCTGCGCACCATTCACGCGACGCTCGACGTGATCATCTACATGAAGGACTGGAACGTAGTCGAGCTGCTGTATGACCCGCTTTACAAAAAGCAACTCGCCGAACAATGACGGAGGCTCTATGAGAGAAACCATTCACGCCATCACCATGAACACGGTTCTGTTCGCGGTCGCAGCCGTGTTCGCAACCAAAGCGTACAAATGGATTGCGCCACTGCTGTTCAACCGCCGCAAGGGCGAGTCATTTCCGGAGCACGTGCAGCGCGTCGCCGACGAGAACGAACAGGACCGCCTCAAACAGCGCGACCTCAATATGGGTCGCGCTCGCGCGTTGCG
The DNA here is from genome assembly GCF_047978125.1 of Burkholderia sp. LFS061. Taxonomy (NCBI): domain Bacteria; kingdom Pseudomonadati; phylum Pseudomonadota; class Betaproteobacteria; order Burkholderiales; family Burkholderiaceae; genus Burkholderia; species Burkholderia sp. LFS061. Next base: position 19,261 of record NZ_JBFPFS010000069.1, read on the forward strand.
CGTGCGCCTGGTGAATCTCGGCGTCCTGTTCGGATTCCTTGTTCTCTGGGGTATTTGCATGCCGCGCCTTGGCCTCTCCGTCACCAATCAGGCCGTCCTTGCGTTCGGCGCTTACGTGCTGATCGGCTTCGTCGCGTGCTTCGCACTCCGGGTCGTTCCGGCCGAAGCGATGGCCGGACTGAACTGGAATAGCCGCCTCGACGTGCGGCTTTATTACGTGTGGCTCTGGCCGCTCAACATCATCAAGACCATTACTCGCAAAGGCTAAGGAACCGCCACCATGACGCAAAAAAACGCCCGTAGCTCGTCGCCCCGTCTTCTCTTGCCGGCTGTGAAGCGCGAGCCGGAAAAGACCAAGCTCCCGGTCAACCTGTCGCAACACGTGCATGCCGATCTACTGGCCTACCAGCGCGCGTATCAGGAAATGATGGGGGCCGAGGTAACACTCGACTTCATCATCGAGAACGTACTGATCCAGCACATGAAGCGCGACAAGGCGTTCCAGACGTGGAAAACCACCAACGCAGGGAAACCCGAATAACAGCCCTGACGTATACGCCGCCGCCACGGACAAAGCCGAAGAGACCTGACCGAATCCATCAACCAGTACGGAGGACAGTAGAAAGTGAAAGGCGCGACGTATCAGCAACTCACCGCCGAGCTGAGAATACTGGACGGGCAAATCGAACGATCGAAGCAATCCGCACGGCGAAACGTAATGCATGAAATCTGCGAGCTGATGGCCCGATGGGGTATCAGCTCGAACGAACTCAACCACTACCGGCGTGGTGAACACATCACCAAGCCGACCGTGCCGAAGTACCGCGATCCCGTCAGCGGTCAGACATGGAGCGGCCGAGGCCGCGAACCAGCATGGATCGCGGGGAAGGACCGAACAGCTTTTCGCATCGACCCGGCCGAGCTGCCGACCGATGACGAAACCTGATCCGTCGTCCTCGCCTCTTAGCTCCGCTGCAATCTCTCAGGTGTTCTCGGATGGTGGAGCATTTCACGGCCGCGTAACGCGGCCGTCTTTTTGTCCGCAGCTCGAGCGCCGGCCGCCGGCCGCTATGAAATCCTGCTGTCCGTTAAACGGTGGTCTGCCGGCCATAGTTCAAGCTGTCCGCAAATAATGCTTGTCAACGGGTTTGCGGACAAAATAGAATAACGGACAGAAGGCGGACAATCCCTGTTCGTCTCGACGCGGAGCGACTATGCAACCCGACCAAATGACGAATAGCGAAAAGCAGTCTCTCGAAAATCTGTTGACGATCGCTCGAGGCGACACCGGCCAGAGTCGCCGCGTTGCTGACTTTCTGCTGGCTTGGTGGAATGCCGGCCAGTGCGGCAGCTACGACCTGACGACGGCATGGGGCGTAGACGACACCATCATGGAGGATATGTGCGTGGTGTTTCGTCTTGCGTCGCGCGCCAACAGCTATCCCGACACGCTAGGCTACGGGCCGCAGTTCGAAGCCGTCGTGAAGGAGTGGCGGCCGGAACTTCTGGAGGATTGACGATGATCGATCCCGCAGACCTTTACACGCGCGATCTAGTCGGCGGCAAGGTCATCGGTTACGCGCGCGTCTCGACTGCGGAGCAGGACACGGCAATGCAGCGTGCCGCGTTGCAGGCCGCCGGCGCGCTGAAGGTGTTCGAGGACGTAGCTAGCGGTGCGAAGGCTGACCGGCCGGGACTAGCCGCCGCGCTCGAGTACCTACGCGACGGCGACACGCTCGCCGTGTGGAAGCTCGACCGGCTAGGCCGCTCGCTGCCTCACCTGGTGCAGACAGTCGCCGAGCTGGAAAAGCGCGGCGTCGGCTTTCGTTCCCTCACCGAGAGCATCGACACGACGACACCGAACGGCCGCCTCGTTTTCCATCTGTTCGCCGCGTTGGCCGACTTTGAGCGGGACCTGATCCGCGAGCGGACACGCGCCGGCCTAGCCGTTGCGAAGGCTCGCGGTCGCAGCGGCGGCCGTCGCGCGGTAGTCACGCCCGATAAGCTCGCCCGCGCACGGGAACTGATCGACGCGAAAGGTTTGACCGTCCGCGAAGCTGCTGCCCGCGTAAAGGTTGGAAAAACCGCCCTTTACAAAGCGCTCGCCGGTTCGGAGCAATGACCTATAAGAAAAGGGGAAAGGCCGAAGCCTTTCCCCTTTGCAGTGGCTAAAAAGCCGTCTCCCACGCTCAACCCCACGAAAACATCGAGCGAGCTTGCTTGCATTCGCGAGCAAGCTCCTTACCAACGGCCTTGATCGTTACATCCAATCGGCTAGTACCGTCAGCGTTCGTTGCGTAAACACAGTTGACCTCGAACAGATCGTCCAGCTCACGATCGTAGTGTTTCAGGTATCCACGCATACCAGAGCCGGGAAACGGGCTCGTCGGAACAAGTTCCGCGTGGTAACCCAACCCACCTTGCAGCGGATCGGTCGTGCCTAGTGCGAGAAAGACGCCGTTGGGACGGTCATCCTTAAACCGCATCGAGGCCGACGCCGCGACCATGTCGTTGCCATCGACGTTCACGCAGCCTATCCAGAGTGGCAGGCGTCCATCAAACAGAACGTCTTTATGCACTCTGAACAGGTGTCCCGAAACGTTCGACTTCGCGTTGAACAGCATAGTGGCCTCCAAAAAAAGAAAGCCACTCGGGAGCGTCGATTGACGTTCCGCGAGTGGCAGAACGTCAAATCGACGCGACTGATTCTAGGCCATATCCCCCTTCAGTAAAACCCGTATGCAAGCGTTCCCCGGCACACCCCGCCGGGTCGGGCTTTCGCGCTGCGCGTCGAGCCGCGCCCGCGCGTCTCGCCCCTTCGGGCGTCAATCCCTAACGCAACCCCCTAGCCAGGTGCGGCCTATCGGCCGCACGTGGGCGCTCGCCGCGCGGCGTTCACTTCGGCTCCGATACACGCCCTCACGCCGTCTGCCGTGAGCTCGCCGTCCATATCGCGACCATAGCCAACCCGGCACGGCCATCAAGGGCCGCGCTGCGCGCTGAAATCCTCGCCCGTTCCTGCTCGCTGCGCTGCGCGGGCTGCGGCCTCCGGTTTCTCCCTTGACGGCCGCACCGGGCCGGCTAACCCCGTCGCGGGACGACGAACTCACGGCAGACGGCGGCAACGAGACGGTCGGCACCCACAGCCTGAACCGAACCGATCACGCCGGGACTCGGAATCTTCGGCTCCGGTCAGCGGACAGCAAACCCCTTTTTGGGAGGTTGGAAATGGACAGCGCAGCCCCTTTCACCGCGTATCTCGCCACGCTGTTTTTTAAGCGGCTGGCCGGGTCGGACACGGTGCCTTCGACGTGGATCGTGCCGCACGACGACACGTATTCCGAATACGTCCTCTGGCACGGACGCAGCCACTATCGCCGGCCGGTCGGCCACGTCGTTTGGTGTTGAGCGGGAGCGCACGTCATGGCTACCAAGCTCAGTACTTACCACCGCACCAACCACGCCGCGAGCCTCGCGCTCGCAAAGAACCTGCGCAAGAACGGCAGCGCCCACGCCCGAATGCTCGAGCTGGCGAAGGCGTCGCGTCTCTATTTCGAGCAACTGCGAAAGATCGGCGAGTAAGCCGCAACCCCGAGGCGGGCCGGCGACGCCCGCCGCACTGATAGGAGATGGATCGTGAACAAGTACGAAGCGAAGCAGCAAGCCCGCCGCGACCGCCTCGAGGCGCGCGCCGAGCGCGCCCGGTCGGCATCGAGCATGCACTACACCAGCGCTAAAACGATGGCGTCGGCGATTCCGTTCGGTCAGCCGATCCTCGCCGGCCACCACTCCGAGGGCCGCGATCGACGGTATCGAGCGCGTGTACACGCAACGTTCGGGAAGGCGTTCGCGCTGCACGATCAAGCGGCCGAGCTTGAGCGCCGCGCCGCGTCGGTCGGCAAGGGCGGTATCTCGAGCGACGACCCGGAAGCTATCGACAAGCTGCGCGCGAAGCTCGCGGAAATGGAGGAACGGCACGAACGCATGAAGCGCACGAATGCGCTGATCCGCAGCGAGGACCGCGCCGGCCTCGAGCGCATGGGTTACACGCGTGACGCCATCGACGCACTGTTCCGGCCGGACTACCGAGGCCGCGCCGGCTTTGCCTCGTATGAGCTGACCAACAGCAGCGCGAACATTCGTCGCGTGCGCGATCGCATCACCGCGCTCGAGAAGATGGCCGAGCGCACCGACCGCGAGGAACAGGGGCAGGGCTACACGTACCGCGAGGACGTCGAGGACAACCGCGCCGTGTTCCTGTTCGACGCCAAGCCCGAGAAGCCCGTGCGCGATCTGCTGAAGCGTAACGCGTTCGTGTGGAGTCCGACGCGCTCGCCGGTCGGGAAGTCGGCATACGTGCGCAAGCTGACGCCGAACGCCATCATGACGGCGAAGTGGCTCCGCCCGCAGCTCGACGCGCTGCTGTCCGGCGAGTGAACCAGTGTCGGCCCGCTACGGCGGGCCCTGCCAATTGCGAGAGACGCGATGACTCAAAACAGCGACATCGAATGGACCGACCACACGTTTAATTCGTGGCTCGGATGCACGAAGGTTTCGGCCGGTTGTGACCACTGCTACGCCGAGCAACTAATGGATACGCGCCTGCATCGCGCCAAGTGGGGAACGGGACAGCCGCGCGTGCGGACAAGCGCGGCGAACTGGCGTGAACCCGTGAAGTGGGACGCACAGCACGCTGCATTCCGTGCCGCGCATGGGAGGCGACAGCGCGTGTTTTGCGCATCGCTTGCCGACGTGTTCGACAACGAAGCTCCGGCCGCGTGGCGTGCCGATTTGTTCGAGCTGGTCGGCTCCACGCCTAACCTCGACTGGCTGATCCTCACGAAGCGTATCGGCAACGCGCGGTCAATGTGGCCGGCAGATCCGCTGCCGAATGTATGGCTCGGCGCAACGCTGGTGAACCGCGACGAAATGCTGCGCGACGCACCAAAACTGAAGGCCACCAGTGCGCGTGTGACGTTCTGGAGCGTCGAGCCAATGCTCGGCGAGCTTGGCGACATACCAGCCGAACTGTTCCCTGATTGGGTGATTTGCGGAGGGGAGAGCGGGCCGGGTGCACGGCCTATGCAGCCCGCATGGGTGCGGTCACTGCGTGACCAATGCGAAACGGCCGGCGTGAAATTTCTTTTCAAGCAATGGGGTGCATGGCGGCCGACACAAGCCGGTATGCAACACGTCGGAAAGAAGGCCGCCGGTCGCGAGCTGGACGGCCGCATTCATCACGATTTCCCGATGGTGACGGCATGACTCAGGGCCATTTCATCTTCTCTCAGGACGAGGCCGACGCTATCGCGTATTGGGCCGACAAGGAGTTCAAAAAATGGGCTGTCGATGTGACGGCCGGCCCGACCAAGCGGCCGACCTACAACCGGACGTTCTACGCGCACACGCGCACCGCCGAGCGCGCTATCGAGTGCGTCAAGCGCGAAATGCTGCACAAGCCCGCCGGCGCGCGATACCGCGCGCGGCTCGCTGGCCCGCGCGAGCTGGGCTGTGTCAAGGTGGAGGGCTGACACATGGCGAAGACGCGCAAGCCGGCCGCGCCCATGGATGCGATAGCCGACCGGAACACGGAGGCCGCCGAGCTGGCCGCTACGCTGCCGGTAGACCGCGCCGGCCTGTTGGCCGCCGCGCTCTGCGCTGTCGGCGCCATGCACGTGGCCGTGCTCGAGGCGAACGCGAAAGCGGCCGGCGCCGCGGCTGATCGGTATGAAGCGGTCGTGTGGAAGCTGAACGGCGGAACGTTTCGCGGGTCGCGCGACGCCGCCAACCCGGACGCGGCCGGCCACCTGGTCGAGCAGTATTGCAGCGCCACGCCGGGAACAGTGCCGATGTGGGGCCAGCGCGGCGAGTTCCTGATTACGGTGTCCGGCGTGCGCGCCGTCGTGGAGTTAGGCGAAGGGTTCGGCCGGTATCGGGTCGGCTTCGCCTTCCACGTCGTGGATGCCGACAAGCCGTTTATCAGCGAAACCGGCTACAAGTCGCATTTCGAGACGTTCAAGAGCGGCCGGACGGTCGAGCAGGTCGCGATCGCCGTGTTTTCGGCCTGCTTGGCCGAGGGCCGGCGCATGGTCGATCCCGAGGCCCGCGAGCGCTACGGCAGTAAGCGGCGCTGGGCGTGGCTCGCGCGCGCGCCGGCGACGCCGGCCGCACTCGAGTTCGAAGAACCCGGCGGACAGCTCGCGTTCGGCTTCTGAGCCGGCGCAGCCGCAAAAAAACAGGGATCAAAAGATCCCTGTTTCCGTTCTAGCACCGTGCCGGCCGTGCGCCCGGAGGGTCACACTCGGCCCATGTTGAACTCGCGGATGCCCTTGTGATCGCGCAGCGCGATCGCGGCCCGGTTCAGGTCGTCGCGCATTTGTTCGGCGTCGGGGACGCCGGGAAGGAACCACACCGGGTTATTGGAATCGCTCGTCATCACAACAACCGTGCCGACGCCAAACGGCCGTTGCCACCACGGATGCAGTGAAGTCACGTCCTGAATCCGGAACAGCTCGAGACTGGACACCGAGCGGTTCAGAATGCCGCGCCGGCGGGTGATCCGTTCGGCGTCAATGATGACTTCCGTAAAGGCCGTGCGGAGGTACTGCACGCCGACGCGAAGCGCGACCACCAGCGCCGGCACGATCGCAATCGCCGGCAACACATTCCAGCGATGCGACGCGTAGGCAAAGCCAATCTCGAGCACCACGACGGCCAGAATTCCGCCGAGCATGTCGGGCAGGTTGATTATCTGCGACGGCTTGCCGTGAAACAGGACGTGGCGGGCCGGCGCGGTCGTGACGGGCAGTTGTCGCATTGTCATTCTGTCGATTCCGTTGATTCGGCCGGTGCGGCCGGCGTGGCGGGCTGGTCTTTCCACGACGCGAAACTGTTATCGATCTTCGTCGGGCTGGTGAAGATCTTCGTTGCGAGCCGCCCCGGCATGAAGGCGATACCGACGCGACGCGGAAGGTTCAGCAGCGTGGTTTGGGAAATGATCGGCGCTTCCTGAGTGCCGATCGTGCGCTGCCCTTCCCACACTTCGCCGCCATGTACGTTCGTCTTTGTCACCTCACGTTGGAGGATGGAGAGCTGCTGTTTGGCCGACATGGTTTCAGCCCATTCGGCCGTGCGCGCATCGGCCGCACGGTAGACGAATTTGATCGGCGTGTTGACTTCAATTTCTTGCGCCAGCGCCTTACCGTCGAGGCGCTTATCGTCCGGCGCTTCGACGTTTGCAATCGACTGACCGAGCAAGAACATGTTGCACCGATGCTGCCGGATCGTCGCGATAGCCTCGTTCAGCTCGGCGCAGGCGATGAATTTCAACTCATCCGTGGCGAATACGACGTGTGCCGGGCGGACCTCTGCCAAGCGCGCGATTTCGCCGGTCAGCTCGGCGATATAGGCTTTCGTCGCCTCTTTCACTACCGGATCGCGCAGGTCGCCACGCACGTAGACGACGGCGTTTTCCATCAGGCATCGCTCGATCGAATGCCCCTTGCGCTTGCCCGATTGCGCAAACGTACTGATGCGCGACCACTCGCGCAACGAGTCGCGCAGCATCGACAGTTCCCCGTCCGCCCGCTCACTGACATACGCCGACAGGGCCTTGATAGAGGCATCCGTATTCTCCAGCGCGTCATCGAGTAGCGCCCGCTCCTTCGCCTTGTAAACGTCGGAATTGTCGCCGGCCTTGTCGAGGTTGAATGCACGTGTGATCCGCGTGCGCCGCTCGCGTGCGCTGCCGCCCATGAACGGATGCCACGTGCCCTTTCCATCCGGCCGAAGATCGAGATAGACGAAGCGCCGACCCGCTGCCTTCGCCTCGTTTTGCAGCAGGTACGGCAACCATGAATCGCCTTTCGGATCGACGTAGACGACGCCGAAGCCGATGCGGATGACCTGCTTAAACACCGGTTGCAGGATGATGCCCTTGCCGAAGTCACTCGGCCCGAGCACCAAATGATGGGTCGTTTGAAACTCTTTCAGATCGAAATAGATCGGCTGGTCGTTATCGTCCAGTCCGTAAAAAATCTGACCTGACACGAAGTACTTTTCCGGCTCGAAGCTCTTAGCCTTCAGGCTCAGAATCTCGTCGCGCGCATCGACCAGTTTGTCGATTTCCTGCTTGACGCGCACCGCGCGCAAGAAGCGCGACAGCTTCGGCGTCGCGTACCTATCCCACACGAAACGCAGGACAGCACCATACACAATCGCGCCAACGACGATCGGCCAATATCGGCCGAGCTGTGCGCCGGCCCACGTGCCGAAGCTCGCGGCTGTAGGTCCGAACGACGATCCAGCGGTCGCGACGTAGAGGAAAAACGCCAGCGCCGGAACGAAAAGGATCCAGACGTAGAGCGCTATTACAGAAACCCGCCGGCCGATGAACGTAAGCCAATCCCGGAACGTTGGATCGTTCGTCGGCAACCGCCAGGGCACCGGATGAAGCACCGACACCACAAAAAGCGGGATTGCCAGAACGATCCAATACCACGGACCGGCCAGTGACAAGGCATGTTCGACCGTCGCAAATACGGCCGATTGCGCTGACTGAATACCAGTTGCGATCGGAAGCGACACGGCGTTTCTCCAAGGATTAGGGGGGGAACCCGAGAGACTTTCGTCTCTCGGGTTGTGGGTCGGCGTGTGCCGTAGCACGGACAGATTGCCTAAAAAGGCGCACCACCCTGCCGAGCAGATACGGTCTGCGGCCGTACAGCGATCGAAGGCTTCCCACACCTTCAACCTCTTGCCCGCCGGCCTGACTGCTGCCGGGTTGACGTGCGCGCGCCGAAGCACGCGGCTTTTTGCTGCCATCGGCCCCGAGCTGCGGGCCGCCCTGACTGCCGGCCTGACCGCTGCCGGGTTGACGTGCACGCGCCGAAGCACGCGGCTTTTTGCTGCCATCGGCCCCTAACGGCGGGCCGCCCTGACTGCCGGCCTGACCGCTGCCGGGTTGACGTGCGCGCGCCGAAGCACGCGGCTTTTTGCTGCCATCGGCCCCGAGCTGCGGGCCGCCCTGACTGCCGGCCTGACCGCTGCCGGGTTGACGTGCACG
>NZ_JBFPFS010000070.1:0-26658 GCF_047978125.1 Burkholderia sp. LFS061
CGAGCAGAACGAACTTGTTCGAGAAATCCAGGCCGCCCGTCAGCAAGCCGATGACCGGCATGATGAGGTCTTTCACGATCGAGTCGACGATCTTCGAGAAGGCGCCGCCGAAGGTCAGGTGTTGTCGTCCGTCCAGCCGTCGTCGTTGCTGCCGAGATCGACGTTGCCGCTGCTGCTGTCGCTCCAGTTCGACGCGTCGCCGTGGCCGAGGTCGAAGCCCGGGTCGGTTTCCTGCCGGCGGCGCTCGCCGTCGACGATCACGTCGCGTTCGACCACGCGCTCGCGGCCGCCGGACATCGCCTCGCCGAGCAGCACGCCGGTCAGCAGCCCGCCCATCCCGCCGCCGAAACCGCCGCCGCCTTGCTGGATCACGACAGGCGGCTGCTGTTGCGGGTAGGGCTGCTGCGGATACGGCTGGCCCTGCGCGCCCGTCATGCGATCGGCTTCCTGCGCGTATACGGAGCCGCTGCCGTTCGCCGGCGGCGCGGGTTGCGCGGCCGGATCGGGTCGGCCTTCGACGCGTGCCTTCACGCTCGCATGACGCTGTTCGAGTTCGTCGACCTGGTACGGCGGTACCGGATTCTTGCCGTTCGCCAGCGCCTCGACGAGCGTGCGCGCGTCGGTCTCGATCGCTTCGAGTTCGCCTGTCAGCGCCGCGGCGCCGGGCGCCGTCGACAGCTTCGCGTCGAGTTTCAGCGGACGGATGTCGTTCAGTACGTCGGTCGCACGCTTGAGCTGCGTGCGGCGTTCGTCGTCGGCGCGGCTGTTGTCGGCCGTGCGCGCGCGCCGCAGCGTCCAGCGCAGCACCAGCGCGATCACCGCGACGATCAGCCCGAGGCCGATCCACATGCCGGTCGACGGGCCGTGTTTTTCGGCCGGCGCGACGGCGGGCGCGAGCGACGGCTGCAGCGTGCCGGCCTGTGTGGCCGACGGCGCGTTGCCGCTCACGCTTGCGGCGTCGGCACGAATGCGCGACTCCGTCTGCGCGAAGCGCGACGCGTCGGTGAAGCGCAGTTGCGGATCGAGCGACTTCGCACGCTGCAGCTGCGCGAGCGCGTCGGACGCGCGGCCTTCGCGGTCCAGCACCTGCGCATACAGGTAACGCGCGTGCGCGTTGTTCGGATGGGCGTCGATGACTTGCGACAACTGCGTGTCGGCACGTTGCCAGTCGCGCTGGGCGATCGACTGCTCGACCTGCTGCAGCGACGGTACCGCAAACGCGGCGGACGACAGCAGCATCAGCGAGAGGCCGAGTGCGGCGAGGGATTTCTTCATGGTCGAACCGGGCGCGGGCGCCCGTCTCCTGACGATCGGTTCGCGCAGCGCGCCCGGGCCGGGCGACGGCGCGGTTGCCGTTACTGCGCGGGCGTGTCGAGCTGCTTCTTCAGCGCGGCGAGGCGATCCTCGACCGACGGGCCCTTGTTCAGCGCGGCGAGCTTGTCGTCGAGCGCCTTGCCGCTCGACGTGTCGGCCGAATTGAGGCGCGCGTCCGAGCGTGCGTTCTGCAGCGCGACCTTGTCCTCGAGCTTCTGGAAATCCTCGGACAGGTTCTTGCCGCCGATGCCGCCCAGCGCGCTTGCCGCGACATCCTTCGCCTGCGCGATTTCCTGCTTGGCCTGCAGGATGTTCGAGCGCGCGTTCAGGTCGTTGCGGCGCTGGCGCATGTCGGCGATCTGCCCCTTCAGCTTGTCTACCGACGGCTCGAGCGTCGTCAGCTCGGCCGCGAGCGCGTCGCGCTCGGCTTCAGCGTTCGACTGCGCGGCCAGTGCCTCGCGCGCGAGCGCTTCGTCGCCGGACTGCAGCGCGCGCTTCGCGCCGTCTTCGTACTTCTTCACCTTGTCGTCGGCCGCATCGCGCTTGCTGCGCTGGGTCGCGACCTGTGCCTCGATCTCGATCAGCGAATTCTCGGCACGACCGATGCTGTCGTCGAGCTCCCGCACGATCTGCCGTGCGTCGCGCGACGGATCCTGTACCGAATCGGCCGCATCGTTCAGCAGGCCTTTGATCGTGCGCGAAACAGAGTCGAAAAGCGACATGAAATCCTCCGTGGTTGAAAGGCGCCGCGTGACCGCGGCAATGCCCGCCGCGGGCCGGTTGCGACCCGCGTGAGCCGGCGGATATTACACCACCGGTTCACTTAAATACGGCTTAAACGCGTGAGTTCAAGCGGCTTGCATATCGGGATGACAAACCTTTCGCGGTTGAAAGAAAATCGGCCGCGCGCCCCGCATTGCGTGCCCATGATAGGCCGAGGATGCCGACAATACGTTCCGCAAATCACGGCGTTGCGGGAATTTTTACAAAAAATCGCGAAGGCACCCGGTCGATTTCATTAAAATGCGCTGTCACGTCGCGGGAACGGATCGCCGCGCGGCGGGGTCTGTCGACGTGACAGTCGCATCTCGATGCACCGCTCTGATCCATCCGCTTGCATTTCCGCATGCGTCCGAGGGCGCCACGTACGCCCGCCATTCCGACATGCCAATTATCAAACGACCACCTTCTTCTTCCGACAGGAACGAACCCCACTACACGCTGCGCCGTTCGCCGTCCGGGGCCTATTATCCCGATGACGACGATCGCGACCATCGCGACGACGGCCGCCGCGCACAACGCAGCGGCGGCGGGGGCCGTCGCACGTTCGGTTCGCGCGTCGCGCTGTGGTTCGCCGGCCTGTTCGCCACGCTGGCGATCGTCGGTGCGTTGATCGTCGGCTATGCGCTGGTCGTGATGGCGCCGCAACTGCCGTCGCTCGATGCGCTGACCAACTACCAGCCGAAGGTGCCGCTGCGCGTGTTCACGGCCGATCACGTGCTGATCGGCGAGTTCGGCGAGGAGCGCCGCAGCCTCGTGCGTTTCCAGGACATTCCGGACGTGATGAAGAAGGCCGTGCTCGCGATCGAGGACTACCGCTTCTACGAGCACGGCGGCGTCGATTTCGTCGGCATCCTGCGGGCGGGCGTCGCCGACCTGATGCACGGCGGCGCGCGCCAGGGCGCGAGCACGATCACGATGCAGGTCGCGCGCAACTTCTTCCTGTCGAGCGAGAAGACCTACACGCGCAAGATCTACGAGATGCTGCTCGCGTACAAGATCGAGAAGGCCCTGACGAAGGACCAGATCCTCGAGCTGTACATGAACCAGATCTATCTCGGTCAGCGCTCGTACGGCTTCGCGGCCGCCGCGCGGGTGTACTTCGGCAAGGACCTGAAGGACATCACGCTCGCGGAAGCGGCGATGCTCGCGGGGCTGCCGAAGGCGCCGTCCGCGTATAACCCGGTCGTGAATCCGAAGCGCGCGAAGGTGCGCCAGGAATACATCCTGAAGCGCATGCTCGAGGTCGGCTACATCACGCAGCCGCAGTACGACGCGGCCGTGAAGGAAGAGATCCACGTGCGCACGCCGGGCAACCAGTACGCGGTGCACGGCGAATACGTCGCCGAGATGGTGCGGCAGATGATGTACCAGCAGTACAAGGACGAAACCTACACGCGCGGGCTGACCGTCACGACGACGATCAACTCGGCCGACCAGGAAGCCGCATACCAGGCCGTGCGTCGCGGCATTCTCGACTACGAGCGCCGCCACGGCTATCGCGGGCCGGAAGCGTCGATCAACCTGCCCGCGGCCGGCGACGACCGCGACGAGGCGATCGACGATGCGCTCGCCGATCACCCGGACAACGGCGACCTGCAGTCGGCGGTCGTGCTGTCGGCCTCGCCGAACGCGGTCGAGGTGCAGTTCGTCGGCGGCGCGACGACGACGATCGGCCCGGCCGGGCTGCGCTTCGTGTCGGCCGCGCTCGGGCCCCGCGCGAACAACGCGCTGCGCGTCAAGCCGGGCTCGATCGTGCGCGTGCTGAAGGACGGCAAGACGGGCTGGCAGGTCGTGCAGCTGCCGCAGGTCGAAGGCGCGCTCGTCGCGATCGCGCCGCAGGACGGCGCGATCCGTTCGCTCGTCGGCGGCTTCGATTTCAACAAGAGCAAGTTCAACCACGTGACGCAGGCATGGCGGCAGCCGGGCTCGTCGTTCAAGCCGTTCATCTATTCGGCATCGCTCGACAAGGGCCTCGGGCCGGCGACGATCATCAACGACGCGCCGCTGTACTTCCCGCCGAGCGTGCCGGGCGGCACCGCGTGGGAGCCGAAGGACGACGACCAGCCGGACGGCCCGATGTCGATGCGCACCGGCCTGCAGCGCTCGAAGAACCTCGTGTCGATCCGGATCCTCGCATCGATCGGCACGCAGTATGCGCAGCAGTACGTGACGCAGCGCTTCGGCTTCGATCCCGCGAAGACGCCGCCGTACCTGCCGATGGCGCTCGGCGCGGGCCTCGTGACGCCGCTGCAGCTCGCGACCGGCTACGCGGTGTTCGCGAACGGCGGCTACAAGGTCGATCCGTACCTGATCGCCGAAGTCGACGATGCGCGCGGCCAGGCACTGCAGAAGTCGCAGCCGGTGATCGCGGGCAGCACGGCGCCGCGCACGATCGAAGGCCGCAACGCGTACGTGATGAACAGCCTGCTGCACACGGTCGCGACGGCCGGCACGGGTGCGGGCACCAACGCACTGGGCCGCAGCGACCTGCAGGGCAAGACGGGTACGACGAACGACGCGAAGGACGGCTGGTTCGCCGGCTACCAGCAGTCGCTCGTCGCGGTCGCGTGGATGGGCTTCGACCAGCCGAAGAGCCTGGGCAGCCGTGAATTCGGCGCGCAGCTCGCGCTGCCGATCTGGGTGAATTACATGCGCACCGCGTTGAACGGCGTGCCGGAGCAGCAGATGCCGATGCCGGACGGCCTGACCTCGCTCGACGGCGAGCTGTACTACGCCGATCGCACGCCGGGCAACGGCTTCGTCGGGAACGTCGACATCAATCCGGCCGAGAATGCGATCAGCGCGAACGACGCACTCGGCTCGGCCGGCGCGGCAGGGCTCACGCCGCCGCCCGTCACGCCGCAGGAGAAGCAGCAGATCATGGACATGTTCGAGAGCAAGTAAGCGGTACGCCGCTGTTCCGGCATGCGACGGGCGCCTTCGGGCGCCCGTTTTTTGTGCGCTGCCGGCAGGTAGCGGGAGACGCCGAATCAGAACGACGCGCAGGCCGGCATGAACGTGATGCCGACCGACTCCTGACGGAACCGCTCCGCGTACGCGTGCCGGATCGCGGCGAGCCGCGCGTGCGTGTCGGGCGTATCGTCGGCGATGATACGGATCACGAAACTCTGTTCCCGTGTGATGTTGCCGGTCGCGCGATCGCGCCATTGGCCGTGCGTGTCCCAGTACGTGAAGCCGTCGGGGAAGCGCGGCGTGACGGTGTCGGCGAGGAACGTCGCGCGTTCGGCATCGGTGACGGGGCCGCGTCCCGCGATGTCGCGTCCGAACAGCAGGTCGGCCTGCAACATGCGGCTCGCGCCAGGCTGCGTGCAGGCCGGCTGCGCGCCGGCGACGGGCGAGGGTGGTGCCGCGCAACCGGCGAGCAGTGCGATCGCCACGGCGGCGATCAGCGGCCGCGCGCGGCGCCGCCACATTGCAGCCCATAGCGGCCGCATTTGCTCATTTCGCGTCCGACGACCTTCGTGCGCGCAAAACGCTGCGCGCTCAACCACTTGCGTGCTTGTTCGGCGGGTTATCAACAGGGCTGTCAACATAATCTGGGGATAACCCTAGGTCGGTTCGCCGGCGCCCGGCGTATGGTCAGTGCTGCCGTTTCGCGTGCGCGAGATGCATGCCGAGCGTGCCGGGGTCGGTGTTCGTGCCCGACAGCAGCACGCCGACGCGCTTGCCCTGCAGCGTTTCGCGCAGCGGGCCGAGCAGCGCGGCGAGCGCGGCTGCGCAAGCCGGTTCGACCGACAGCTTCAGGTGCGAGAACAGGAACAGCATCGCGGCGCGCAGCGCGTCGTCGGACACGGTCACGATGCGGTCGACGTGGCGCCGGCACAGCTGGTAGCTGTATTCCTCGGTATGCGGCGCCATCAGCGAATCGGCGATCGTCTGCATCGCGCTCATCTTGATCGTGTGATTCGCCGCGAAGCTGCGGCTCATCGCGTCGGCGCCTTCCGGCTCGACGCCGTACACGTGCACGCGCGGATTCGCAAGCCGCAGCGCGGTCGCCATGCCGGCCGCGAGCCCGCCGCCGCCGATCGGCACGATCACCGCGTCGAGGTCGGGCGTCTGCGTCGCCCATTCGTAGCCGAGCGTCGCGGTGCCGAGGATCGTGTGATAGCCGTTGAACGGATGGATGAAGAAGCGGCCTTCCTCGGCCTCGATCCGCCGCACGAGATCGAACGCCTGCGATGCGCTGCCCGCGAGCACGACCTCCGCGCGGTACTGCTTGCACTGCGCGATGCGCGACGGGCTCGCGGTATGGAACATCACGACCTTCGCGCTGCTGCCGAGCCGCATCGCCGCATACGCGACGGCTGCCGCATGATTGCCGGCCGATACGCAGGTGACGCCGGCATCCTTGCGTGCCTCGTCGAGCGCGAGCAGGTGCGTGAATGCGCCGCGCGCCTTGAAGCTGCCGCTCGCCTGCAGCAGTTCGAACTTGAAGTTGACGTGCGTGCCCTCGAGGGACGGCAGGTCGGCGCGTTCGAACACGGGCGTGCGCGCGACCCAGGGCGACAACGCGAAATGCTGCGCGGCGATTTCGTCGAGCGTCGGAATCGGCTCGCCGTCGATCGTCGTATGGGCAGTGCCCTGCTGTTCAGTCGACATGACGTGGCGGGTGGCGGAGTGGACCGGCCCGCACACGCGGGCCGGCGTGGCGGGAGGCAGTCAGTGCGCGTCGACCGACATGCTGCGGATGAACTTGCGCAGGAACTGCTCGCAGCCGGCGAGCTGCGCGAGCTCGACATATTCGTTCGGCTTGTGCGCCTGCTCGATGTTGCCGGGCCCGCACACGACGCTCGGGATGCCCGCGCGTTCGAACAGGCCGGCTTCGGTGCCGTACGCGACCTTGCGCTTGTCTTGGTCGGCCGTCAGCGCGCGCACGAGCTGCGTGATCGCGGCCTGTTCGGTCGCGTCGAGGCCGGGCGCCGCGGCGATCTTCGAGAACTCGATCGCGGCATTCGGATGCTCGCGAAGCATCTGCGGCAGCAGCGTTTGCTGCGCATATGCTTCGATGCGCGTGAAGATCTGCTCGGGATCGAGCGTCGGCAGGTTGCGGAACTCGAAGTCGAAGCGGCATTCGGCCGGCACCGTGTTGATCGCGTTGCCGCCCTGGATCGTGCTCGTCTGCGCGGTCGTGAACGGCACGTCGTACAGCTCGTCGAACGGGCCTTCGGCGCGGAAGCGCTCGGCGATGTCGCGGATGTGGCAGATGAGGCGCGCCGCGTACTCGATCGCGTTGAGCCCCTTCGGCGTCAGCGACGAATGCGCCGCGTGGCCGCGCACGCAGCAGCGGTACGCGTTGATGCCCTTGTGCGCGATGATCGGCCGCATGCTGGTCGGCTCGCCGACGATGCAGCCGGACGGTTGCACGCCGCGCTTGACGAGGTCGGCGATCATCAGCGGCGCGCCCGCGCAGCCGATTTCCTCGTCGTAGGACAGCGCGAAATGGATCGGCTTCGCGAGCTTCGTCGCCTGCATTTCGGGCAACAGCGCGAGTGCCGTGCCGATGAAACCCTTCATGTCGCAGGTGCCGCGGCCGTACAGGCGGCCGTCGCGAATTTCCGGCGCAAACGGGTTGCTGTCCCATTGCTGACCGTCGACCGGCACGACGTCGGTATGCCCGGACAGCACGATGCCGCCGTTCGTCGAGCCGTCGTGCGCGGGCACAGTTGCGAACAGGTTTGCCCAGCCTTCGCGCGGATCGTGCGTGATCGTCGAAACGATGCCTTTCGCGGCGAGCGCGTCGCGCACCGTTTCGATCAGGCCGAGATTCGGCACGCGGCTCGTCGTGTCCATCGACACCAGTTGCTTGACCCAGGGCAGGCCGACCAGCGATGCGTCGCCTTGGGTTGCGGCGGACGGCGCCGTCGCGTCGAGAGTGGACATGGCAAAACTCCGTCTGATGAATGGGAAAATCATACTCAAAAACACGTCGGCCCGCCTGCGCCGGGCGCGGTGCGGTGCAGCATCGCCGCGCCCTTCAGCGCACCGCGGCGGCCGCTCCCTGCTTCGGCGCGAGCGCGCGCAGCGTTTCCTTGATCGTCGACACGCGGATCGCGAGATCGGGCGAGCGCGTCTCGATGCGCAGCTTGTCCTGGCCCGCGAGCTTGATGTGCCGGTGCTTCTGCACCATGTCGATGATCCGCATCGGATCGATCGGCGGATTCGGCTCGAACTGCAGCCCGATCGCCGCTTCGCTCGCGTCGATCTTCACGATGCCGAGCGGCTTCGCGGCGATCCGCAGCCGGTGCGTCTCGACGAGCGCGTGCGCCTGCGGCGGCAGCTTGCCGAAGCGGTCGATCAGTTCCTCCTGGATGCCGTCGATCGCGTCGCCGTGCTCGCAGTTCGCGAGACGCTTGTACAGCGACAGCCGCTCCTGCACGTCCGCGCAGTAGTCGGCCGGCAGGATCGCGGGCGCATGCAGGTTGATTTCCGTCGTCGCGGCGAGCGGCGCGGTGAGGTCGGGCTCCTTGCCGTTCTTCAGCGCCTTCACCGCGTCGTTCAGCATGTCCGTATAAAGCTGGAAGCCGATCTCGTGGATCTCGCCCGACTGCTTGTCGCCGAGCACTTCGCCGGTGCCGCGGATCTCGAGGTCGTGCATCGCGAGATAGAAGCCCGAGCCGAGCTCCTCCATCTGCTGGATCGCTTCCAGCCGGCGCTGCGCCTGCTTGGTCAGCGCCTGCGGATCGTGGACCAGCAGGTACGCATAGGCCTGGTGATGCGAGCGGCCGACGCGGCCGCGCAACTGGTGGAGCTGCGCGAGGCCGAACTTGTCCGAGCGGTGCATGATGATCGTGTTCGCGCTCGGCACGTCGATGCCGGTCTCGATGATGGTCGTGCACAGCAGCACGTTCGCGCGCTGCGCGACGAAATCGCGCATCACGCGCTCGAGTTCGCGCTCGTGCATCTGGCCGTGCGCGATCACGATGCGCGCCTCGGGCACGAGCTCCTCGAGCATTGCCCTGCGGTTCTCGATCGTCTCGACCTCGTTGTGCAGGAAGTACACCTGGCCGCCGCGCTTCAGCTCGCGCAGCATCGCCTCGCGGATCACGCTTTCCTCCTCGCGGCGCACGAAGGTCTTGATCGCGAGCCGCTTCTGCGGCGCGGTCGCGATCACCGAGAAATCGCGCAGCCCTTCGAGCGCCATCCCGAGCGTGCGCGGGATCGGCGTCGCGGTGAGCGTCAGCACGTCGACTTCCGCGCGCAGCGCCTTCAGCGCTTCCTTCTGGCGCACGCCGAAGCGGTGTTCCTCGTCGATGATCACCAGGCCGAGGCGCTTGAACTGCACGTCCGACGACAGCAGCTTGTGCGTGCCGATCACGATGTCGACGCTGCCTTCGTTGATCTGCGCGATCGCCGCGCTGACTTCCTTCGCGGTCTTGAAGCGCGACAGCTCGACGATCCGCACCGGCCAGTCCGCGAAGCGGTCGACGAAGGTCTGCGTGTGCTGCTCGGCGAGCAGCGTGGTCGGCGACAGCAGCGCGACCTGCTTGCCGCCCATCACCGCGATGAACGCGGCGCGCAGCGCGACCTCGGTCTTGCCGAAGCCGACGTCGCCGCACACGAGGCGGTCCATCGGCTTGCCGCTCGTCATGTCGCCGATCACGGCCGCGATCGCGGCGGCCTGGTCGGGCGTTTCCTCGAAGCCGAAGCTTTCCGCGAATTTCACGTAGTCGCGCGGGTCGAGCGCGAACGCGTGGCCTTCGCGGGCCGCACGGCGCGCGTACAGGTTCAGCAGCTCGGCGGCGGTATCGCGGATCTGCTGCGCGGCCTTGCGCTTCGCGCGCTCCCACTGGCCGGAGCCGAGCGCGTGCAGCGGCGCGCTGTCGGGATCGGCGCCGCTGTAGCGCGAGATCACGTGCAATTGCGCGACGGGCACGTAGAGCTTGCTGTCGCCCGAGTATTCGAGATGCAGGAATTCGGTCTCGCCTTCGCCGAGATCCATCGACACGAGGCCCATGTAGCGGCCGATGCCGTGCTGCGCGTGGACGACCGGGTCGCCGACCTTCAGCTCCGACAGGTCGCGCACCATCGCGTCGACGTTGCTGGCCTGTTCCTGCCGGCGGCGGCCCGCGCGGCGGCCGAGCGCGCCGTACAGCTCGGTCTCGGTGACGATCGCATAGCCTTCGCCCGGCACCGCGAAGCCGTTCGCGAGCGGCGCGACGCCGAGCGCGAAGCGTTCGTCGCTCGCGAGCCAGCCCGCGAAGTGGTCGTTCGACACAGGCCGCAGATGGTGCTCGGCGAGCAATTGCAGGATCGTCTCGCGGCGGCCGGCCGATTCGACGGTCAGCAGCACGCGCTTGCCCGACGATTCGACGAACGTACGCAGCGACGCGAGCGGATCGTCGGAATGCCGGTCGACGGTGAGCTCGGGCAGCGCGGTCGCCCAGCCGCCGGCCGGTTGCGCGGGCAGCACGACGCGTGCGAACGGCTTCGCGAACGCGAAGAAATCCTCGTCGGACAGGAACAGGCGCTGCGGCTCCAGGATCGGCCGTTCGCGATCGTGCGACAGGAACGCGTGGCGCTGCTTCGTATCGGCCGTGAAGCGGCGGATCGAGGCTTCGAGATCGCCGGTGAACACGAGGTGCGCGTCCTGCGGCAGGTAGTGGAACAGCGTGGCCGTTTCGTCGAAGAACAGCGGCAGGTAATACTCGATGCCCGCCGACGGCACGCCGTTGCCGATGTCCTTGTAGATCGGCGCGCGGCTCGGGTCGCCTTCGAAGGTCTCGCGCCAGCGGCTGCGAAAGGCCGTGCGCGCGGCTTCGTCGAACGGGAACTCGCGGCCGGGCAAGAGCCGCACGTCGCGCACCGGGTAGAGGCTGCGCTGCGTGTCGGGGTCGAACGCGCGGATCGAGTCGACCTGGTCGTCGAACAGGTCGATCCGGTACGGCAGCGGCGAGCCCATCGGGTACAGGTCGATCAGCGAGCCGCGCACGCAGTATTCGCCGGGCCGCACGACCTGGCTCACATGCTCGTAGCCGGCCAGCGTGAGCTGCGCCTTCAGCTTCGCCTCGTCGAGCCGCTCGCCCTGCGCGAACGCGAACGTGTACGCGGCCATGAACGACGCGGGCGGCATCCGGTACAGCGCGGTGGTCGCGGGCACGAGCAGGATGTCGCAGCGGCCTTCGCCGAGATCGTGCAGCGTCGCGAGCCGCTCGGACACGAGGTCCTGGTGCGGCGAGAACGTGTCGTACGGCAGCGTTTCCCAGTCCGGCAGCAGGCGCACGCGCGCATCGGGCGAGAAGTAGCGGATTTCCTGCGAGAGCCGCTGCGCGTCGACCGCGTTCGCGCAGATCACCGCGAGGAGCGGCACGTCCCGGCGGTTGTCGGCGAGATAACGGGCGATGGCGAGCGCGTCGGCGGAACCGTGCGCGCCGTCGAAGGCAAAGCGCTGGCCGGGTTTGACGCGGGCAACGGGCGAGGCGGACAGGGTGGAAGCGTTATCTGGCATAGGGACGGCAGGGGTGGCGTGCACGGGCGCATCGAGGTGCGCCGGTCGAGACGAAAGACCTATTATAAAATCCGCTTCTCGATTTCATCTTTCCGGCGTTTCCTTTCGTGACTCCCCGACTTTTCGCCCTGATTCCCTGTGCCGGCACGGGCAGCCGTTCCGGCTCGGCCGTGCCGAAGCAATATCGCACGCTGGCCGGCCGCGCGCTCCTGCATTACACGCTCGCCGCGTTCGACGCGTGCAGCGAATTCGCGCAGACGCTCGTCGTTCTCGCGCCCGACGATTCCCATTTCGACGCGCGCCGCTTCGCGGGCCTGCGCTTCGCGGTGCGCCGCTGCGGCGGCGGCTCGCGGCAGGCGTCGGTGCTGAACGGGCTGCTCGCGCTGGTCGAATTCGGCGCGACCGATCACGACTGGGTGCTCGTGCACGACGCCGCGCGCCCGGGCATCACGCCGGAGCTGATCCGTACGCTCGTCGCGACGCTGAAGGACGACCCGGTCGGCGGCATCGTCGCGCTGCCGGTGGCCGATACGCTCAAGCGCGTGCCGGCCGGCGGCGACGCGATCGCGCGTACCGAGTCGCGCGACGCGCTGTGGCAGGCGCAGACGCCGCAGATGTTCCGCATCGGCATGCTGCGCGATGCGATCCTGCGCGCCCAGCGCGAAGGGCACGACCTGACCGACGAAGCGAGCGCGATCGAATGGGCGGGCCACACGCCGCGCGTCGTGCAGGGCAGCCTGCGCAACTTCAAGGTCACGTATCCGGAAGATTTCGCGCTCGCGGAAGCGATTCTCGCGCGCTCCGCGAACGCTTCCTGACTTTCACCCCATCTCAATCGGAACACGCATGGATTTCAGAATCGGACAAGGCTACGACGTGCACCAGCTCGTCCCGGGGCGCCCCCTCATCATCGGCGGTGTGACGATTCCGTACGAGCGCGGCCTGCTCGGCCACTCGGACGCGGACGTGCTGCTGCACGCGATCACCGACGCGCTGTTCGGCGCGGCGGCGCTCGGCGACATCGGCCGCCATTTCTCCGACACGGACGCGGCGTTCAAGGGCGCGGACAGCCGCGTGCTGCTGCGCGAGTGCGTCGCCCGCGTGCAGGCGGCCGGCTTCGCGATCCAGAACGTCGACAGCACCGTGATCGCGCAGGCGCCGAAGCTCGCGCCGCATATCGACGGGATGCGCGCGAACATCGCGGCCGATCTCGGGCTGCCGCTCGACCGCGTGAACGTGAAGGCGAAGACCAACGAGAAGCTCGGTTATCTCGGCCGCGGCGAGGGCATCGAGGCGCAGGCCGCCGCGCTGCTGGTCAGGCAGGGCGGTTGACGCCCGGTTGCGGCGGCGCGCGGCCCGTTCCGCGCGCGGTGGCGCTGCGGAAATGAAAAATGCCACGCTGATGCGTGGCATTTTCGTTTGGGGCGGCCGCCACTCCGGCACGGCTGCCGGTCGCGCGGCGAAACCGCTCATGCAGCCGTTTACTCGCTTTCGGCGGCGATCACCTGCGCGGCGGCGTTGATCACCGACGCGATGCGGCCGACGTCGCGCAGCTGCGTGACGGTCATCCCTTGCTCGTTCTTCAGCAGCGCATAGTGCGACTTCACGCAGAAGTGGCACTTGCCGACGATCGACGCGGCGAGCGCATACATCTCGAACTTGCGCTTGTCGACGCCGCCGTGCGTCGCGTACGCGCCCATCCGCAGCTCGGCGCGTTGCGTCTTCAGGTCGGCGTCGTCGGCCATCTCGACATACGGATACCAGGTGTTGTTCATCCCCATCAGCGCGGCTGCCGTCAGCACGGCGTTCGTCTCTTCGGGCGACAGCACGCCGGCTTCGCGGATCGTCTTCACGAGCACCGTGCTCTTCGCCGCGATCGCCGCCGCCAGCGCGACGCCGACCGCATCGGTGCCTTCGAGCGACGAGCGCGAGATCGTGCCGTCGAGGTTCAGGCGAATGTCCTTCGCGTAGTCGGGAATACGTGCCTTAATCGAGTCGATGAATTCCATTGATATCTCCTATGGGTTGGCCGTTAAAAAAGCCCGCAGGCAGGACGTGCGCCGCGGGCTTCGTGCATCGATGCGCTTACAGCGTTGCGCCGCCGACTGCACGGTTGCACGGGCACAGTTCGTCCGTTTGCAGGCCGTCCAGAATGCGCAGGACTTCTTCCGGGCTGCGGCCGACGTTCAGGTTGTTCACCGAAACGTGCTGGATCGTGTTGTCCGGATCGACGATGAACGTTGCACGCAGGGCCACGCCGGCTTCCTTGTCGCGCACGCCGAGCTGGTCGATCAGCTCGCCCTTGACGTCGCCGAACGAGTAGTGGTTCAGCTTGTCGAGGTCCTTGTGCTCACGGCGCCATGCGAGCTTGACGAATTCGTTGTCCGAGCTGCCGCCGAGCAGGATCGCGTCGCGCTCTTCGAACTGCTTCGTCAGCTTCGCGAACTCGACGATTTCCGTCGGGCACACGAACGTGAAATCCTTCGGATAGAAGTAGATGATCTTCCACTTGCCCGGGAACGACGCTTCGGTGACGGTCTCGAACGCCGACTGGCCGTTTTCCTCGTGATTGTTGAAGCCCGGCTTCGCGGCTACGACGGTGAAAGCTTCGAGTTTATCGCCCACGGTTTTCATGCGGATACTCCTGTATGAGTTGGGAAGAAGGCTGAGTCAAGCTACCTCGGTGCTGCAACGATGGTGTGACAGCATGCGGCAAACTATAACACTATTAATAAAATGCTTCAATAGATTTTGACTAACGATCTTCATAGTTTTTTTCAACCGGATCGATAGTGTGGGGCGCGAGAAGCGTGCGCGAGCGCGTCACGCGGTCGCACGCGCCTTGCCGGCGCCGGGGAATTCGAGCGTGACTTCGAGGCCCGCTTCGGGGTTGCGGTTGCGCAGTCGCAGCGCGCCGCGATAGCGGCCGACGAGCCGCAGCACGATCGCCATCCCGAGGCCCGTGCCGTCCGCCTTGGTGCGCGCGGTGTCGACGCGATAGAACGGCCGCATCACGAGCGGCAGCTGATCTTCGGGGATGCCGGGGCCTTCGTCGCTCACCGACAGCTCGACGCGCGCGTGCGATATGCGCGTCTCGAGCGTGATGCGCGAGATGCCGTCCTGCTTGCTCTGGCCGTACTTGCGCGCGTTCTCGACGAGGTTGCCGATCACGCGGCGCATGTCGGTCTCGTCGGCTTCGATGACCGCGCTTGGCGCGAGCCGCGTGCGGATCTCCACGCCGTCCTCGCTCGCTATGCGCGCGGCAACTTCCTGCGCGATCGACGACAGGTCGACGGGCTCGGGCTTGCGCTGCGACGGGCGCGCGTAGTCGATGAAGGCGGCGATGATGCGGTCCATCTGCTCGATGTCGTCGACCATCGCGTCCTTGGTTGCCTGGTCGGACGGGCTCATCTCGGTTTCGAGGCGCAGCCGCGCGAGCGGCGTGCGCAGGTCGTGCGAGATGCCCGCGAGCATCAGCGCGCGGTCGGCCTCGAGCTGTTCGAGGTCGCGCACCATCTGGTTGAAGCTGCGATTGGTGTCGGCCGCGACGCCCATCCCGCGCTCGGGCAGCGGCTCGGGCGCCTGGCCCGAGCCGACCTGGCGCGCGGCGAGCGCGAGCCGCGAGAACGGCCGGTTCACGAGGCTCGTGATGAACGCGGAGCCGAACAGCGACAGCGCGAGCGCGAACAGCCCCCAGCCGGCCCACTGCAGGCCTGTGACGTTGTCGAGCTGGTCGCGATCGAGCGCGACCCAGTAATCGTCGTCGTCGATCTTGAAGCTGATCCACACGCCGGGAATGTCGTTGACCGACTGCGCGATCACGGTATCGTCGCCGAGGCGGCTGCGGATGTCGTGCTCGATCAGGCGATTCAGCGATTCGTCGGGCTGCAGCTTGAACTTGTCGGTTTTCTCGCGCGGGTAAACGCGCACGCCCTCGTTGCTCTCGAGATCCTGCAGCAGCGCGCGCCGCAGATCGGGATCGGAATAGAGCAGGGCGGTGCGCGTGAGCTTCACGACCGCGACGAGCTGCAGCGCGACGCGCTGCGCACGCGGCTCGCGCTCGATCACGCGAAAGCTCTGGAACCACGCGGCGAGACTGACCGAGATCAGCAGCGCGATCAGCAGGAAGGTGCGCCAGAACAGCCCGCCGAACGCGAGCTGCAGGAGGCGCCGGTCAATACGCATGGGACGGGCCGTGGGCGGGCGAAACCGGAAAAGAAAAAATCAGGCGGCGCCGTCCGGAATGAACACGTAACCGAGGCCCCAGACGGTCTGGATGAAACGCGGGCTGCCCGGATCCGGCTCGATCAGCTTGCGCAGGCGCGAGATCTGCACGTCGAGGCTGCGGTCGAACACTTCGTATTCACGGCCGCGCGCGAGCTCCATCAGCTTCTCGCGCGACAGCGGCTGGCGCGGATGACGCGCGAACACCTTCAGCACCGAGAATTCGCCGGTCGTCAGCGGAATTTCCTGGCCGGACTTCGTCAGCGTGCGCGTCGCGAGGTTCAGCGAGAACTCGCCGAACTCGAACACCTCGGTCGTTTCGGACGGTGCGCCCGGCAGTTCGGCCGGCGCCTGGCGGCGCAGCACCGCGTGAATGCGCGCGACGAGTTCGCGCGGGTTGAACGGCTTCGGCAGGTAATCGTCGGCGCCCATCTCGAGGCCGACGATGCGATCGACGTCCTCGCCCTTCGCGGTGAGCATGATGATCGGCGTGCGGTCGTTGCTGCCGCGCAGGCGGCGGCAGATCGACAGGCCGTCTTCGCCCGGCAGCATCAGGTCGAGCACGAGCAGGTCGAAGCGCTCGCGTACCCAGAGCTTGTTCATCGCGGTCGCGTTTTCCGCGACATATACGTTGAAACCCTGCTCGCCGAGATAGCGGCGCAGCAGATCGCGCAGGCGTGGGTCGTCGTCGACGACGAGAATCTTGGAGGGGTTTTTCGTTTCCATGATCGGCATCTTATCGCGAATGGGAATTGACGCACGGCCGCGAATTTTCGCGCGTTACAGTCGGTTACAAAATTTACCCGTAGTGTCGCGCCGAGTAAAGGCAGGCTATAGAGATTCCTTTACTCGAAGCCGAAGTTCGGTAGATACTCCCCTGCATTCCATCTTTCATCTTTGCACACCCGAATTCCGCAGGGTTTTTCAAGTACCAGAGGTAGCCGGTTGCCGCGTGACGAAGGGAACAAATCGACCAAAGAAGCGAGGACGGTCATGCGATCTGCCCGGATTGCACTGATGCTGACGATCGCGCTTGCCGGTCCGTATGCGTCGAACTTCGCGTATGCGCAGCGCCCCGAGCAGGGGGCGCCGTCGCGCAAGCTGCCGCGCGGCAAAACGCAGCAGCCCGATCGTGCCGCCGAGACGACGGTCCGTTCCGCCGTGCCTCCCGATCTCGAACAGCGCCGCCGCGACGGGCACATGACGCCCGAGGAGCGCCACCTTTTGCGCCAGCACATCGAAGACGCCGTTCGCGAGCTGTACAAGCGCTGACGCGTGCCGTCCTCGACCTGCGCGGAACACGCCGCGCCGAAAAAATTCGTAGCACTTTTTCCGTCAACTTTCGCCTGCCGATTGCCGTTGTACCGGCATCCGCACCGCCGGTGCGTTCCGGGAGTCCATGACGATGAAAGCGAACGCTGCCGCACCGGTGCCGTCGCCTGCCATGCAGTCGGCGCTCGACGCCGACGATGCGCTGTTTTTCCTGAGCCGCACCGGTTTCTCTCCCGCGCCTGCCGAGGTCGCGCGCATCGTCGGCATGACGCGCGCGCAGGTCGTGGCCGACACGCTCGGCAACGTTCGCCGCGAACCCGTCACGGCGTGGCCCGACTGGATCGCCGAGCTGCCGCCGACGCGCGCGCAGCGCCAGGCGCTGACCCCCGACATGCGGCGCGACGAGCAGCGCGAGCGCGATCGCCGCTACGAGGCGTTGCGTGCGGCGTGGGTCAACGAGATGGTCGTGACGCCGTCGCCGCTGACCGAGCGCATGATGCTGTTCTGGCACGGGCACTTCACGTCGGGGCAGGACAAGGTGCCTTATCCGCAAACGATGGCCGCGCAGAACGCGCTCTTTCGCCGCGAGGCGCTCGGCAACTTCGGCACGCTGCTGCACGCGGTCGCGAAGGACCCGGCGATGCTGCAGTATCTCGACGGCGCGAGCAATCGCAAGGGGCGCCCGAACGAGAATTTCGCGCGCGAGGTGATGGAGCTGTTCACGCTCGGCGAAGGGCATTACACGCAGTACGACGTGACCGAAGCCGCGCGTGCGATGACGGGCTGGACGATCGATCCCGATACGCTGCGCTTCGAGGTGCGGCCCGAATGGCACGACGCGGGCGACAAGACGATTCTCGGCGAGACGGGACCGTTCGACGGCGACGGCTTCGTCGACATCCTGCTGAAGCGGCCCGGCACCGCGCGCTTCGTCGTCGGCAAGCTGTGGCGCGAGTTCGTGTCCGATACGCCCGACGCGGGCGTGCTCGATGGCCTGGCCGAGCGGTTTCGCGCGAGCGGCTACGACATTCGCACTGCGCTCGCCGCGCTGTGGTCGACCGACGCGTTCTGGGATCCGCGCAACCGCGGCGTGCTCGTCAAGTCGCCGGCCGAGTTCGTCGTCGGGTCGGTGCGGCTGTTCGACGTTGCGTACGGCGATCCGCAGATGCTCGCGAACACCGTGCGCACGCTCGGGCAGAACCTGTTCTATCCGCCGAACGTGAAGGGCTGGCCGGGCGGCGCGCTGTGGATCAACAGCACGACGCTGCTCGCGCGCAAGCAGTTCGTCGAGCAACTGTTCCGCGCGACGGAGACGGCCGGCATGCGGCCGCCGGCGCATCCGATGGCGCCGCCGAACGCGCGTGCGCAAGCGATGCCGGTGGCCGACACGGCGTCCGCTGCCGGGATGCGCGGCGCGCCGGCCAAGCCCGCGCGCGGCGGCCTGCGTTTCGATCTCGAACGCTGGCTTGCGCAATATCGTGCGCGGCCGCAGGCGATCGCGGGATTGTCGACCGAGCTTCAGCTCCAGCACGCGGTGCTGCCGGTGTCGCCGGTCGCGGCGATCGACACGGATTCGACCGGCAGCGCGTATCTCGAAGCGCTGCTGATGGATCCGGCCTATCAACTGAAATGATGCAAACGAAGACGAATCGGAGCGCCGGTGCGGCAAAGGTGCCGGGCGGCAAACCAAAGGATGCGCGATGAACCGACGTGATTTTCTGACGCTGACGGGCGCCGCTGCCGCGGCGGGCGTGTCGATGTGGCAGTCGCCCGCGCTGGCGGCCTCGGTGGCGCCGGCCGGCAGGCAACCGGCGGCCGGGTATGCGAACGTGCTGATCCTCGTCGAGCTGAAGGGCGGCAACGACGGCCTCAACACGGTGGTGCCGTATGCGGACCCGCTGTACTACCAGTTCCGGCGCAGCATCGGCATCAAGCGCGAGCAGGTGCTGCAACTTGACGCGCACACCGGGCTGCACCCGTCGCTCGCGCCGCTGATGCCGCTGTGGCATGACGGTCAGGTCGCGGTCGTGCAGGGCGTCGGTTATCCGCAGCCGAATCTGTCGCATTTCCGCTCGATCGAGATCTGGGATACCGCGTCGCGTTCGGACCAGTACCTGCACGAAGGCTGGCTCACGCGCACGTTCGCGCAGGCGCCGGTGCCGCCCGGTTTCGCGGCGGACGGCGTCGTGCTCGGCAGCGCGGAGATGGGGCCGCTCGCGAACGGCGCGCGCGCGATCGCGCTCGTTAATCCCGCGCAGTTCATCCGCGCGGCTCGGCTGGCCGAACCGTCGTCGCTGCGCGAGCAGAACCCGGCGCTTGCGCACATCATCGACGTCGAGAACGACATCGTGAAGGCAGCCGACCGGCTGCGCCCGCGCGGCGGGATGCGTGAATTCAGGACGGCGTTTCCGGCCGGCGCGTTCGGCACGTCGGTCAAGACCGCGATGCAGGTGCTGGCCGCATGCGAAGCGTCCGGGCCCGGTGCGCAGGATGGCGTCGCGGTGCTGCGCCTGACGCTCAACGGCTTCGACACGCACCAGAACCAGCCGGGGCAGCAGGCCGCGCTGCTCAAGCAGTTTGCGGAAGGAATGAGCGCGATGCGCGGCGCGCTGATCGAACTCGGGCGCTGGAACCAGACGCTCGTGATGACGTATGCGGAATTCGGGCGGCGCGTGCGCGAGAACCAGAGCAACGGCACCGATCACGGCACGGCCGCGCCGCATTTCGTGATGGGCGGCCGCGTGGCCGGCGGCCTGTACGGCGCGCCGCCGGCGCTCGGGCGGCTCGACGGCAACGGCAACCTGCCGGTCGCGGTCGATTTCCGCCAGCTCTACGCGACCGTGCTCGGGCCGTGGTGGGGGCTCGACGCGACGCGCGTGCTGCAGCAGCGCTTCGACACGCTGCCGTTGTTGAAGGCGTGATGCGTCAGGTTCAGCGCCGGCGTGCGGCGCGCCACGCGATCCACAGCTTGCGGATCGGCGTCAGCGCGATGCGCTGGTGCAGCACCTGGTAGCCGTCGCGCTCGATTTCGTCGAGCAGCGCGCCGGCCAGTGCGATCTGCGCGCGCAGCGTGCGCTGCGTGCGGCGTTCGGGGGCGGGGATCGCTGCATCGGTGGCCGCGAGCGCTTCGCGCGCGCGAGCGGTCTGGAATTGCAGCAACTCGGTGAAGGCCGGGCTGTAGCGACGGTTCAGCAGATCGGCTGCGGTCACGTTATAGCGCTGCAGTTCGTCGATCGGCAGGTAGATGCGGCCGTGGCGCGCGTCGTTGCCGAGTTCCTGCACGAATTGCGCGAGCATCAGCGCGCGGCCGGCGTCCGCGGCCCACGGCTGCGGGTCGGCCGGGTTCGCGGCGCTGGCGCGCGCGACCAGCGACGCGAAGGTACCGCCGACCTGCGCGATGTAGCGCTGCAGGTTCGCGAAATCGAGGTAGCGCGCCTGTTCGAGGTCCATCCCGTAACCGTTGACGAGCGTACGCAACGCGTCGGCCTCGGCGGCGATCGCCGGATGATGCTGCGCGAGCGCTTTCGTGACGGGGTGCGACGGCTGAGCGTCGGCCAGTGCCGCGAGTTCCTTGTGCCACCACGCGAGCTTCGTGTGGCCGACGGTCGGGTCGCTGGTTTCCTTGACGGTTTCCTCGAGCTCGCGGCGCAGCGCGAAGAGCGCCGTCAGGCGCGGCTGCGTGGCGAGCGGCGCCTGACGCAACGCGTAATAGACGCTGGAGCCCGCGGGGGCGGCCTTTTGCTGACAGTAGTCGTCGAAGTTCACGGGCGGAATCGGGTGGGGCGGGTTCGGGGGACGCGCGGCGGCGCGGTGCCGAAACGTCGAGCGCGGCATTCTAGCACCGCTGCACGACGGGTGCCGGCAGGGCGAGACAAGGCCGCACGGATCGGGTAGAATCTCGCGCTCGCCTGATCGGGCGCGCCGGTTTTCAGGCCGGCATGAAGTGTCCCGAGCGGTCCCGGGCGCGTGGAGTACGCATCTTGCGTGCCGCGCGGTCAGGCGACAGAAAATGCGCGTGAGTGGCGAAATTGGTAGACGCACCAGGTTTAGGTCCTGACGCCCGCAAGGGTGTGCCGGTTCGAGTCCGGCCTCACGCACCACATATACTCCCAAGTATTTCCATGTTTGGCCAAAAAGCCCCGTCAGTCAAGCACTTACGGGGCTTTTTGCTACCAGCGTTGCCCATCACTTCCCATTGACACCCACGGAATCAGGGGGCATCGTAGGGGGCAGTTTTCCTGTTCTGGGGCATCGAAATGCCCCCATGCTCAAATGCCCCTTACCGATGTCGCCATCCGTGCGGCCAAGCCTCGCGAAAAGTCCTACAAGCTGGCCGACGGCCAGGGCATGTACCTCGAGGTCATGCCGAGCGGGTCGAAGTACTGGCGATTGAAGTATCGCATCGACGGCAAGGAGAAGCGGATGGCCCTCGGGGTCTATCCGGCAGTGACTCTGCTTGCCGCGCGTAAGGCTCGCGACGAGATCAAGGAGCAGCTCCGCGGTGGCCTGGATCCTTCGCACGAAAAGAAGCGCGTGAAGCTGCAGCGCAGTCTCGATCGCGCGAACTCGTTCGAGCCCATTGCTCGTGAGTGGCACGAGCAGCGGAAGGGGGCGTGGAGCGAACGCCACGGGGACCGGATCATGAAGCTGCTTGAGCGCGAGTTATTTCCGGTGCTTGGTGCGCGACCGATCACCGAGATCACGGCGCCGGAACTGCTCGAAGTCATCCGCAAGATCGAGGCGCGTGACGCGATTGAGTTGGCGCACAAGGCGATCCGGACAACGAGTCACATCTTTCGATACGCCATTGCCACCGGCCGGGCAGAGCGCGACCCTGCGCCGGATCTCCGCGGTGCGCTGAAGACCCGAACCGTCGTGCATATGAAGCGTGTGAGCGAGGCCGAGCTGCCCGAGTTGATGGCAAAGATCGACGCGTACGAAGGCGACTACCAGACGCGACTGGCACTACAGTTCATGGCACTGACGTTCGTCCGAACTAGCGAGCTTCGATTTGCCGAGTGGACCGAGATCGACGAAAAAAAGAAAGAGTGGCGGATCCCACCCGAGAAGATGAAGATGCGCTCGCCGCACATCGTGCCGCTGTCGAGGCAGGCGCTCGAGGTGGTGGCGAAGCTGCGCGAGCTGAACGGCCATAGCCTGTTCCTGTTCCCGAGCCGATCGAGTTCCAAGAAGCCAATCAGCGAGAACACGATCCTGTACGCACTGTACCGGATGGGCTACCGCTCACGGATGACGGGGCATGGTTTTCGCGGGCTCGCCTCCACGATCCTCAACGAGCACAATTTCAATCGGGACTGGATCGAGCGTCAGCTGGCGCATAGCGAGCGCGACGGCGTTCGGGCGGCGTACAACCATGCGGAGTACTTGCCCGAGCGCAGGAAGATGATGCAGTGGTGGGGCGACTATCTCGCTAGTAACCTTACAGAGTAATAAGGGTTGTTACTTTTGCGACACGTTTTGACGGGAATCAATTCAGACGTGCAGGGACCAACCGATGAGGGCGGCTCTGGAGCGCCATTTCGGGCCGCTCTGTCGAAGTGGCTCGAATCTTGCGTGAGTTTCTGCTGGCGAGCACCACTCTGCGGCTACAGTCCGTGCATCGGTGTTTATTGGTGTGGCGAAACACAGACAACCGGACTAAAGTTTTATTTACTACCTGCCGTTCATGATACATATGCCGGACGGCGCAGCAGAAGGAGAGATACGATGTTCGATTTTCGCATGTCGCTGAGCGAAAACTTCGCATCGTTCCGCGACGACAAGACGGGGCAGTTTGTGTTTGTCGATTCGTTCGACAACCGTGAATTCAATGTCCGAATCGGTACGCTTCGCGATAGTCGATTTGTCGGTACGCTTGTTGCCGATACTAACGATGCGTTGAACGCAAAGTTGAGAGAGCTCGTAGCGTATGCCTCCAAGTGACCATCATGCCAATAACAATACAAGATTTGGCGGGGTTGGAAGCGCGGGTCAATGCTAAGCTTGCCGCACATAATTTGAAGTTTGTGCCGACGGCTCACTTCAGCATCGATCGTATGAACGATCCGCGCAACATTCCACCGATTTCGATTGCAGAAATCGAGTCGATGTTTGACAGATTGATCGCGCAGCACATGCCAGGTGTCAAGGCGTTGAGCGATCAAGACACGTTCAATCTGCGGTGTGGCAATTCGCATATCAACATGCCTTGTGGCTTCAATAGGGTGGCCGTCGGAAGTAATGGTGCGCATATCTACGAGATTGCAGCGATCACGGTGATCCGGAAGCGAGGTTTTCGCGCGAAAGATCCGAAAGAGTTCGTTGTGTAGCCCCGCCCCGAGCGGGGCTTTTCACATCCGCGGGGCTGCGCGATGATGACGCGATTGTGTGACTCGGAGCGTCCCATGTTCGCCATCAAATTGCGCATCCCACGCGAAGACGTCTTCGAATTCAACGAAGATCTGTCGGCATGGTCGGCCACCAGCGGCGTCGATCCTAAACTGACTGTTGAAACCCAGATGCAGACGACCAACCGTTCGTCTCCGACGCTGTACTTGGCGTTTGTCGACGAGCGCTTCTTCGAGCAGTACCCGAGGTGGCGCCAGTTCGTCGAGCATTGACTGCCAGTCACGCACTACCGCATCCCAGCACGCCTCATCTCCTCGCGCAGCAGATGCATCAGTCGATGCAACTGCCCCTGCGCGCCGGCGAGATCACCCTTGTTCGCGACGTTCTTGTCGGTGTACGCGTACCACTCCTCGACGCGCTCGAGCGATTTCCGAAGGGCGCGGATCTCGAGGATCAACCATCGGACTTGAAGGTCGGTGTACTCGCGCCATAGCGCGCGCAGCTCGGCGTCGGTTGGCGCGTCAAATTCTGGTACCTCCGGCCGCAGCTTAAACCGAGGATCCGTGAGCGGTACGCGGTTGCGATCGATCCTGGTCGACTCGATCGGCGCCGATGTGCCGAGGAACGCCGACCTAGGGTCCTTGTCGATCCAATACTCAAATTCGCGCTTCGTGAGCTCGATCGGAGTCCTCAGGCGGTTCTTGTCGCCCTGAAATCCGTACTCCCAGATGTAAGCCCACTGCGGCTTGATCACGTCGTCACCGCTGTATAAAAACACAGTATATTTCGAGATAAGCTATGGTGGTCAAGATCCGACGCGGGGAAGAGAGCCATGTCGATTCTCGTAGGTACGGCTTCGTGGACCGACAAGACGCTCATCGAGTCTGGCGCCTTTTATCCGCCCGGCTGCAACAGCGCGGAGGCGCGCCTGCGGTATTACGCCAGCGTCTTTCCCATTGTCGAGGTCGATTCGTCTTACTACGCGATGCCGAGCGCGAGCAACAGCGCACTGTGGGTCGAACGAACGCCACCGGGATTCGTCTTCGACATGAAGGCGTTCCGGCTCTTTACCGGTCACCAGACCGAGCCAAATTTCTTCCCGAAGGACCTGCAGGCCCAGCTACCGAGCACCGGCAAAAAGAATTTGTACTACAAGAATGTGCCGCCACCGATCATCGAGGAGCTGTGGGCGCGCTTCTTTGAGGCGCTCCGACCATTGCACGAGGCTGGCAAACTTGGGGCAGTGCTGTTTCAGTTCCCGCATTGGGTGACGGCCGCTCCGAAGTCGGTCGCGCACGTCGAGCACTGCGCGGAGCGCATGCACCCGCTACTGACCGCGTTCGAGTTTCGACACGAGAGCTGGTTCGACGACAAGCATCGTGCGTCGACGCTTGCGATGGAGCGAGAGCGCGGGATCGTGCATGTCATCGTCGATGCGCCGGAAGGCGTGACAAAGCGCGCGCATTCGGTTTGGGAAGTGACGTCCCCCGACCTTGCTATCGTGCGGCTGCATGGCCGAAACGCGTCGACCTGGAGCGGGTCTGAATCGGCGGCCGAGCGGTTCAACTACGAGTACAGCGAAGACGAGCTTCGTGACCTTGCCGCGTTGATCATGGGAATGGCGGGGCGGGCGGCTCACATGCATGTCGTGTTCAACAACTGCTACCGTGATGTAGCGCAGCGCAATGCTGGAACGATGACGCATCTGCTCGCCACAATAGAGCGGTCATCGCGATCTTGATGCCGGACAACTTGCAGAGATGGCTGACGACGTCGAACGTCGAGGCGGCGCGTGCGATGCTGCAGCTCTACCCGGCCGACGCTATGCTAGCGGAACCCAAACAAGCGGGAGACGAAGATGGCACTCACCAATGATCAACTGGCTGAACTCTTAGTAGGTATCGCGCGTTCACAAAAGGCAATCATCGATTCAGTCAAGCTTCATCTCGGACAAGCCGACGGCCTGAGATTCCAGGCAGGTGCTTTGATCCCAACTCTTCAAGGTGCAGCTGCAATTGCGCACCACGGGCAGCCGACATTTCATGATCTTCCGTCGCGAATCTTGCTGCAGATCCAAGGCGATCCTCGAGCTGGCGCGCCGCGCCTCGAGGAGTGGGTAGCGCAGGAGTTAAATCGCCTGGCACCGTAGTTTGAGACTTTCAGCTTTGCTGTCGACTATGGAGCGGGCGTACAGCCCGCTGTGCCGCATCCTTAACCGCCGAGTCGGTGCGTGGTCGATCCTGGAGCATTGATGAACCCAGTCCCTTTGCCGCCAGCAACCTTCAGGTGTTCGACTTCGACCTTGGCAGAATTGATGATCACCTGAGCTACCTCTGCGATGGCCTTCGCCCGGTCGATCTCCATCGGTTTCTCTTGACTGTTCAACGCTTCCAGAGTGGCAAATAAGTGCTTGCGGAGCATTTCAATGTTTTCCATGGATCGTTTTCCTTAATTTTCCGTGTAGAACCATGATTTCGAGAAGTTGAATCGGGTAATCGCGCAGTAAATATAACCCGTTAGCCCACTGTCGAGCGATGTAATTGTCTGATTTGCATAAACCTAATATTCTGGCCGCTTTATACGTGCTCGGTAATGATAGTCCGAATTCATCTGCCAACGATTTTGTGTCGGTATCCGGATAGCTCTTCACAAAATCAGCCTCTTTCGATGGGCTCCAAGCAGGCCATCGTTTAGGTCGCTTTCCTTCTACGCGGCAACGCTTTTCTTCGGCGATATAGGCATCCAAATCCGAAGTGGGATAGTAGGTATTAGTCGCTGGTCCAGCGCGCCTACCGATTTTTTCGATCCGAATGCGCCCCTTGCGGAGATGCAGCCAAAGCGCGCTCACTACATCGTCCCGCTCTATAGAGAATTTTTTGCTTAGATCGCCTGCCCCAACGCCGGGATTGCGTAGGATTTCCTCAAGTAACATTAGAACTCTGTTGCTATGGGGAGCACGTCTGCGGCGGTCATCTCGAACATTCGACGTATTCATTTGAGATTCGCTGACGCGTTTGGTAGGAGTCGGTACGTTTTTCTTTGTCATTTCCGCCCTCCTAGAGATTCTGGGATCAACTGTAGGATTGCTTTTGTGCAAATCACACGGACCCTCCATAGTTCGTCAGTAGGACTGTGTATCCTGAACCGCACCGGATTTTGTGGAGGCTCGTATTCTTGAGAGAATCGAGTCATGAACAAGAAGGCAAGCAAATTTTCCCCGGAAGTGCGGGAGCGCGCGGTGCGTCTGGTAC
>NZ_JBFPFS010000071.1:0-25765 GCF_047978125.1 Burkholderia sp. LFS061
TCTCGTCCATTCCACGCATCGGCTCATCTGCTCAAGATCATGAACACGATATCTCTAACGCACCGCCCTTCGAGCCCGTTTACACCGTTCCCAATTTCAACAGCCTGCTAGAGTTGAATCCAACAAGCAGTTCAACTCAGGAGACAGCAATGACCGACGCGGCATTCCACACCGTCTTTGGCTCGCTCGACAGCTACAGGAAGGGCGAGATCGAAATCACCAGCGGCAGCGCCCAGCACTACGCCTTCTCGAACGTCTTCGAGGTGGCATCGAAGTCGGCCCCTTACGAAAAGGTCGTCGCCGGCAAGAATCTCGAATACGTGATCGAAGTGTTGAGGACCGAGGGCCAGTCGCCCTGGTTCGCGTGCGCCCATGACGAGTTCACGATCCAGATGGACGGCGAAGTCCGGATCGAATTCATCAAGCTCGACACGCCGCCGACTTCGGGCCGCGGCACCGTCAGCGCCGGTGCACAGCCGGCCGGCCGCAAGATGGGGTACGTCGTCCTGCGCAAGGGACATCAAGCGCTGCTGCCGGCCGGCTGTGCGTATCGCTTCGTTGCCGGCAAGCCGGGCGTCGTGCTCGTACAGACCGTGCTCGGCGAGCTGTCCGTCGAGAAGTGGGCCGATATCTGCCTGCACTGACCGTTGCGACCGCACACATTCGAATATTCCAGGAGACACGTTATGGCCACCCTCGAGACCCTCGATCCCTCCGCCGGTTTTGCCGCCGATCTGGTGCGATCCACGGAAGCCGATGCCGTTACCGGCTACCGCCGCTTTCAGCTCGGCGAGTTCGCGTTTCAGCGCGATGAGTATTTCGTGAAGATCAGCTGGCCCGCGAAAGGCCAGACGCGCACGCATGCGATGCCGGCCGACGCGTTCCTGCGCGCGATGATGCGCGACGTGGCGTGGGGCTTCTTCTACGGCTGGGTGAATTTCGATCACGTGTTCGGCACGCGCAATCACTACGGCAAGGTAGACATGTATGCGGGCACCTTCAACGGCATCCTGAAAGACGCCGGGGTCGACTACACCGAGACCTTCGAAACGCCGACGATCATGGCGACTTTCAAGGCGATGCTGCACGACTGGACGAACGAAGGATTCGACCCGTTCGCGGCGCCCGAGGAAACGGGCACGGCATTCGGGCGCAAGCACGGCGACAACGGCTCGGCAATCGAGCGCACGCGCATCGCGACGCGCCGCATGCCGGGCCTCGAAGGCGATTCGCCGCTGCGCGACGAGCTGCCGGTCAACCGCGCGTTTCTCGACGTCGCGCAGGACGAGCCGGAAGTGCATGTCGAGCCGGGCTTCGAAGGCGAGCTGCACGCGTTCAACCTGTTCAAGTACCTGTCGCGTTCGGACGTGACGTGGAATCCGTCGGTCACGTCGGTGTGCGGGCGCAGCCTGTTTTGCCCGACCACCGAGGAATTCATCCTGCCGGTCTTCCACGGCAACGACCGCGTCGAATGGTTCCTGCAACTGTCCGACGAAATCGTGTGGGACATCGGCGACAAGAACACCGGCGCACCGCGGGCACGCGTCACGATGCGCGCAGGCGACATTTGCGCGATGCCCGCCGACATCCGGCACCAGGGCTACTCGACGAAGCGTTCGATGCTGCTGGTCTGGGAAAACGCGACGCCGGACCTGCCGCAACGCTACGAGAGCGGCGAGCTCGCGCCGTATCCGATCGCGTTCTGAGCGGCGCTTCAGATTTCGCTTCAGCAATACACCGAGGACGATTCATGCAAACCCAACTCTTCATCGACGGGCGCTTCGTTGACGCCGTCGACCGCGGCACGATCGACGTGCTGAATCCTCACGACGGCTCCGTCATCACGAAGATCGCCGCGGCCACCGCGGCGGACGTGGACCTGGCCGTCGAAGCGGCGACCCGCGCGTTCCCGAAATGGTCGGCCATGCCGGCAGCCGAACGCGGCCGGCTGCTGCTGCGCCTCGCCGATGCGATCGAGGCCCATGCGGAGGAGCTGGCGCAGCTCGAATCGCTGGACACCGGCCACCCGATTCGCGATTCGCGCGCGCTCGACGTGCCGCGCACGGCGGCGTGCTTCCGCTACTTCGGCGGCATGGCCGACAAGCTGCAGGGTTCGGTGATTCCCGTCGAAACCGGCTTCCTGAACTATGTGCAGCGCGCGCCGATCGGCGTCGTCGGCCAGATCGTGCCGTGGAATTTCCCGCTGATGTTCACGAGCTGGAAGATGGGCCCGGCGCTGGCCGCCGGCAACACGGTGGTGCTCAAGCCGTCCGAAATCACGCCGCTGTCGACGTTGCGCATCGTCGAACTGATGGCCGAGGTCGGGTTTCCCGCGGGCGTCGTCAATATCGTTCCCGGCTACGGGCATACGGCCGGCCAGCGGCTCGCCGAACACCCGGGCGTCGGCAAGATCGCGTTCACGGGTTCGACGGCAACCGGCCGCCGGATCGTCGACGCGTCGCAGGGCAACCTGAAGCGCATTCAACTGGAGTTGGGCGGCAAGGGCGCCAACATCGTCTTCGACGATGCCGACCTCGACGCGGCCATCAACGGCGCCGCCTGGGCGATCTTTCACAACCAGGGGCAAGCGTGTATCGCGGGTTCGCGTCTCGTGCTGCACGAACGCATCGCGGACGCGTTCCTCGAGCGATTCGTTGCGCTCGCATCGTCGATCCGGATCGGCAACCCGCTCGACGCCGATACCGAGATGGGTCCGCTGACGTCGAAGCAGCACCTCGAACGGGTGCTGTCGTTCGTCGACGTCGCGCGCGAGCAGGGCGGCCGCGTGCTCGCCGGCGGTAGCGCGCCGCAAGATCCGGCGCTCGCCAACGGCTACTATGTGCGCCCGACGGTCATCGAAGCGAAGAGCGCGACCGACCGCATCGCGCAGGAGGAAGTGTTCGGCCCGTTCGTCACCGTGCTGCGCTTCGGCAGCGACGACGAAGCGCTTGCCATCGCCAACGCGACGGAATACGGGCTGGGCAGCGGCCTCTGGACCCAAAACCTTTCGCGCGCCCACAAGATGGCGTCGCAGATCAATGCGGGCATGTGCTGGATCAACTGCTACAAGCGCGTCAATCCGGGCAGCCCGTTCGGTGGCGTGGGCAAGTCGGGTTATGGCCGCGAAATGGGCTTCGAAGCCATGCACGACTACACTGAAGCTCGGTCAGTTTGGGTCAATGTCGACGGCAACGTGCCGCCGCACTTCAAGCGCTGAGGCTTTCATGAAACGTTTCGTCTATCAAGGCACGCCTTCCCGCGTGGTGTTCGAATGGGGCGCGCTCGCCAGGCTGCCGGATGAGCTGTCGGCGCTCGGCGCGCACCGCGCACTCATCCTGTCCACGCCCGAGCAGCGGCCGCTCGCCGACCGCGTGAAGGCGGTACTGGGCGAGCGTGCGGCCGGCGTGTGCGCACAGGCGGTGATGCACGTTCCGGTCGAAGTCGCGCGTGCCGCGCGCGAGATGGCCGCCGAACTGGGCGCGGACTGTTGCATCGCGATCGGCGGTGGCTCGACGATCGGGCTGGGCAAGGCCATTGCGCTCGAATCGTCGCTGCCGATCCTGGCCGTGCCGACGACTTACGCCGGCTCGGAGATGACGCCGATCTACGGGCTCACCGAAGGCCGGCTGAAGCGCACCGGGCGCGACGCACGCGTGCTGCCGCGTACCGTGCTCTACGACCCGTCGTTGACGTTGTCGCTGCCGCCGGGCATTTCGGCGGCGTCCGGTATCAATGCGATGGCGCACGCCGTCGAGGCGCTCTATGCGGAAGACGCGAACCCGGTGATCAGCCTGATGGCCGAGGAATCGATTCGCGCGCTCGGCGAAGCGTTGCCCGTCGTGGTGCGTGATCCGGAAGACCAGGAGATGCGCAGCCGCGCGTTGTATGGCGCGTGGCTCGCGGGAACCTGCCTGGGCGCGGTCGGCATGGCGTTGCACCACAAGCTTTGTCATACGCTCGGCGGCACCTTCAACCTGCCACACGCGCAGACGCATGCGGCCATGTTGCCGCATACCGCGCACTACAACCATGCCGCCGCGCCCGACGCGCTGCGCCGCGTCGCGCGAGCGCTGGGCGGGAACGATGCGGCCGAAGCCGGCCCGCTGCTGTTCGGGCTGAACGAGCAGCTCGGCATCGCGCCGGCGCTCGCCGACATCGGGATGCCGCAGGAAGGCCTCGACGAAGCGGCCGACCTCGCATGCCGGAACCCGTATGCGAATCCGCGGCCGATCGAACGCGCGGCGATTCGTGCGCTGCTTCAGGACGCGTGGGAAGGGCGCGCGCCGCATTGAACGGCTGGAAGCAAAAAGGGAGGCAGACATGACGAATGACCACCATGACAGCGACACGAGGCTGACCGAGCAGGTCGTCGCCAGCTTCGACGGCACGCCGAACCCGCGCTTGCGCGTGCTGATGCAGAGCCTCGTGCGGCATCTTCATGCGTTCTTGCGCGAGACGGAACTGACGGAAGCCGAGTGGATGGCGGCGATCCGCTTCCTGACCGAGACGGGGCAGATGTGCGACGACGTGGTGCGCCAGGAGTTCATCCTGTTGTCGGATACGCTCGGCGTCTCGATGCTCGTCGATGCGATCAACCATCGCTTCGCAACCGGCGCAACGGAGACGACGGTATTCGGCCCGTTCTACATCAAGGGGATGCCCGAGCGTGCGTATGGCGAGAACATGGCGCTCACGCCGGGCGCACCGGTCGTCGTGCATGGGCGCGTGCTGACCACCGACGGTGTTCCGGTGAAGGACGCCGTGCTCGACGTGTGGCAGACCGCGGAAAACGGCATGTATTCCGGGCAGGACACGGCGCAGCCGCACGGCAACCTGCGCGGCCGCTACCGGACCGATGCCGAAGGCCGTTACGCGATCACGACGATTCTGCCGGTCAGCTATCCCATTCCGACCGACGGCCCGGTCGGGAAGATGCTCGACGCCACCGGCCGCCATCCGTGGCGGCCCGCGCATCTGCACTTCATGATCGACGCGCCGGGCTTCCGTACGCTCGTCACGCATCTTTTCGACGAGGATGACCCGTACCTGAAGTCGGATGCCGTCTTCGGCGTGAAGCCGTCGCTGATGGTCGCATATCGCCCGCGCGCTGCGCATGACGAGCTCGCCCGTCAGATCGGCCTGAACGGCCGGTACCGCGAAGCGACGTACGACTTCGTCCTCGACCGGAGCTGATCGAATGGCTCGATTTTTCGCGGTGTTTGCGACGGACCAGCCCGGTATGCGCGACGTGCGCGACCGCGTGCGGCCCAGTCATCGGAGCTACCTGCGCGCGGCTTCGCAGCACGGCGTGTATGTGCGGCTCGGCGGCCCGACGCTGGACCCGCAGGGGGGCGCGATGAACGGAACGCTGCTCGTCGTGGAGGCCGACGACATCCATGCGGTGATGCAATTCGTCGGAAACGATCCGTATGTGAAGGAGGGGTTGTTCTCGCGCGTGGAAGTGCGTCCGTGGGACTGGAGCCTCGGAAACCCCGAGCAGAGAGTGTGAATCGTGGACGCAACGCAACTGTGCCGCTTTTCCGATGTGCCTGACGGCGGCGCGCGGGTCGTCGACGAAGCTTGCATCGGACGTCCCGTGATCGTCGTGCGACGCGGCGAGCAGGTGTGGGCGTATGTGAATCGTTGTCCGCATTTCTCGGTGCCGCTCGATTTTGTGCCGGGCAATGTTTCCTGCTACCGGTCGCAGGTGTTGATGTGTGCCCATCACAGTGCGCTGTTCCGGTTCGATGACGGTGTGTGTATCGACGGGCCGTGTTCTGGCTCGGCGTTGGAAGCCGTGGCTGTCGAGGTGGATTCTGCCGCATGGGTTATCTGGCGAGGCGCTTGATTCGAGTGTTCTGATCGGTGTGGGTGGGGCAATCCATTTTTCATGCGACGA
This sequence comes from Burkholderia sp. LFS061, assembly GCF_047978125.1. Lineage (NCBI taxonomy): Bacteria > Pseudomonadati > Pseudomonadota > Betaproteobacteria > Burkholderiales > Burkholderiaceae > Burkholderia > Burkholderia sp. LFS061. The sequence goes on from NZ_JBFPFS010000071.1 coordinate 5,900, forward strand.
TCTTCGAATTTATAAATCAGTAAAGCTAATCATATTGTCGGCGTCGTTATATCTGCCGGGATGAAGGCATTGTTGTGCGAAGTATTGAGCGAGAACCCGCCACGTAGCGGGTGGCAGGCTCGCATTTCCATAAAAAGACGGAGACGTGATGAAACTCAGGTTTGGAGCAGTGGCGATTCTTGCCGTAGCGCAGGGCGCATGGGCGCAGAGCAGCGTGACGATGTTCGGTCTTATCGACAGCGGCATCTCTTATGTCAGCAACGAGGGTGGCGGAAAGAACGTCAAATTCGATGACGGGATATTCGCACCCAACCTCTTCGGCCTCCGCGGCACCGAAGACCTCGGCGGCGGATATCGCGCCACGTTCGCGCTCGTGAACCAGTTCTCGATGGCGAACGGCGCGATCATCGGGTCCGGAATTTTCGGGCGTAACGCTTACGTGGGCCTCGAGAGCGACCGGTTCGGCAGCATCACGCTGGGCAATCAGTACGACTTCATGGTGGATTCCCTCTTTTCCAAGGGGAGTGCAATTGCGAGGGACATCTCGGGGCTGTACGGTTTCAGGAATGGTCCGTTCCAGCGTCTTGCGCTGCCGGGCAATCCGACCGGTGCGTTCGATTGGGATCGCACGGCAGGCAGCAAGCCGATCGCGAATTCGGTCAAATACAGATCGCCGACGGTCGCGGGTTTGTCCGGCGGCGTGATGTATGCGTTCGGCGGGGTGGCCGGTTCGATCGGCGCGGACAATGCGGTCAGCGCCGGGTTGAACTATGAAGTGGGCGCGTTTGGCGTGGGCGCGGCTTACACGAACGAGAAGTACGGTCCGGCGCCCGGCGTGCCGTCGACCAGCGTGCGCAACTGGGGCATCGGGATGCACTACGACTTTGGTGTCGTTACCGCGAGTGCGCTGGTGACTACCGTGCGGAATTTGTTCAACGATGCCGGGGTGTGGATGGCCGAAGGCGGCGGGGTGTGGCACGTCAGGTCGGACGTCGTGCTGGGCGCGAAATACATGTACATGAAGGGTAATGAAGCGGTGAACAACAACCATGCTCATCAGCTCAGCGTGGCGCTTCAATACTTGTTGTCGAAACGGACGATGGTTTATGTTTCGGCCGACTACCAGCGCGCGAACAGCGGCGCGAATGCGCAGGTCAATGGCGTGCTGGATCCCAATGGGGCTTCAAGTTCGGCGAGCCAGACGGTGGCGCGGGTGGGGTTGCATACGGTGTTTTGATGGGGGGCGGCGGGCGGAACTTGCGTCAAGGTCCGCCCGGCACCGGACTGGTCGCGCGGCGACATGCCGACATGTGCGCCGCCGCTCGCTTCCGGTCGGTTGTTGTCGCCCGGGCAACACGGCAGTGTGCCCGTTGACCTGCTGCCGGGCCGACAATGAGCTTACGATGAGATGAGCCGACCATCGGTGAATTCAAGCAGTGGATGCGTTGCCGATCATTCCACTCTATAGTGCTCGTCGTTGACCGCTCTGCGAGAAAATCAGGAGTTCGCCGTGTTTCACCGGAAATCCAAGTTGGGTCGTTCGAACTTCGTGTGCGTTGTCGCCCTGACGATGATGCTGGCGCCAATCGCGGCGCATGCAGAGGCGGAGGCTGTCGACGGCACGACGCGCATCGCGACCGCTGTCAATCACGACACGTCACCCGCACGACCGATTGTCGGCGACGACCCGGTTGCAATTCGGGATGCGCTGAAGAAGCAGCACATCAGCACCATCCCACCTTCGTTTAGCAACCGGGTTCGCGGCCTGGTCCCCGGCGCTGCCGGCCGGCATGTCCCGAATCCCGACCTGGCGGCCGTCGATCTGGATCGTGACGTGACGTTCGTCGTGCCGGTGCGGTACGGGCTGAGGTACCAGTCACAGCGGCACCTATTGACGCTGGACGTCGACCTGTTCGACACAGAGCGCGACGACCGGACGGACATCCTGCTCAGAAAGGTCACGACGGGGCCACGAGGGCGAGGGCTGGTGATTGCACCCGAAGCGAAGGCAAAAGGGTACATCCAGCAGATCGACATCATCGAACTCGAGTCCGGGAAAGGAAAAATGACCACGGTTCGTAGCCGCATGCGGCTTTCGCCCGCCGTGTACGCCCAAACGCATGGCGACTTCGCACTCGTTTTTTCCGGGCGCCTGGTTCGGCCTTACCTGACCGAACAAATCGAGCATGTCGATCCGAGCATTGACGAGCCGACGGACATTACGACCAGAATCTCCAGGTTGCACATGGATATCCATGCCATCTGGCTGGTGAGCCCGTCGAGCGGTGTCGTGCTGTCGAAGAAGCTGCGTCTGTCGAAGTAGCGTTTTTCCTGGACGAGGCGATGATCTTGACCGGCTTCCGGCGTGCACGCATGTCCCGTGCTTCGACGCCGATTCTCTGCACGAGTACGTGCGACCGCGGTGTAGTCGGCGGCCGGTCGAAACAATACAGCCGTGCGCGACATGCACCAATGTTCCGGGATGTCGTTGTCGAGGGGGTGTTGCGTCGCTTCGGGTTCGCGAGGCGGAGAAGCGCGGCTGGGGCGACATTGCAAAGTAAGGAAAGGTTTGATCGGCCGGGCAAGTGGGGGGCGAGCCCCCTTCTCCCAGTTGTGGTCGGCCGGGGCACGCGTGAAGGGACATTGACCATCATGTAAGATGCGCACAGCTTAACCCCGGTCTTGAGAGGGACCGGGTTCTCGCGCACAACGGCAATCCGCCGAACAACAATAAGGAAGCCACGAGATATGCCGGGGATTTCCACTGAAGCCTTTTCCGTCTGGCACACGATCCTGTCCGTTGCCCGACATGCACCGTCGCCCCATAACGTTCAACCGTGGCGTGTGCAACTGATCTCGGACGATTGCGCCGAGCTTTTCGTCGATGGCACGCGCACGCTGCCGAAAGAGGACGCGACCGGTTCGTTCCTGTTGTCCGCGATGGGCATGTTCATCGAAGCGATCGATCTGCTCGCGGCACCGCACGGCTTGCGTGTCGAATGGCAACTGCATCGTCCGGTGCAGGAATTCGCGGCCATCCTGTCCCGGCCGACCCCGCCGGGGCTGATTCCGTTTTCAGCATTGCGGCTCGTCGCCAACGCCGGGGTGTCGCGCGACGACCCGTCCGCGCTGATGATGGCACGCCGCACGTCGCGCATTCCGATGGATCCGACACCGGTACCGGACGCGGCGGTCACGCAACTGGCGGCGCTGGCCGACGAATGGGGACATCGATATACGCACCTGTCGGGTGCCGGACTTGTCGAGCCGATCATCGCTGCGAACATCGACGCCGTGTTCCACGACATGAACGTCGCGGATTACCACGACGAAATCACCGCCTGGTTTCGCTTCACCGAACGCTCGACCACCCGCCATCGCGACGGTCTCGACTGGCGCTGCATGAACCTGTCGCGCGCGGAGTTCTGGCTTTCCGCGCATCTGTCGAAAATCCTGACGTTCAGGCCGACGCGTTTCTATTTCAAGCGCCGGTATCGCGCGCAACTGGGCCATGTACCCGCAATCGGCGTGCTGAGCGGCGATTTCTTCAACCCGGAGAATGCGATCGAGTCGGGCCGTTTCCTGCTGCGCTTCTGGCTGGCGCTGACGAGCCTCGGCCTGTATCTGCATCCGTACGGCAACCTGGTCACGAACCCTGACGCCGCCGCGTGGTTCAACGCGCATGCCCAGGTAGACAGGGCATGGCTCGTTTTCAAGGTCGGCTACTCGCGTACGCCGCCGCAAAGCCAGCGCAGGGCGCTCGCCGATATCCTCGTCGATGCGCCGGTTCCGTCCCACTCTCCGAGATCCGCATGAATACGCTCTATCGCCTGTTTCTCGAGGCCATTCTCTGGACGCTATGGTTCCTTCGCCGCGTGATCAGCGTCGACGGCCGCCTTTATGTGTTCCTCAACGCACCGGTGTTTCAGCCCTATCTGGCCTATGTCGGCCGCATACGCGCCCGCGTGGCATTTCTCAAGGCGAGCACGGCTTGCCCGGCGTACATCGAGTTCCTGAAGGCCGAGGGCTACCGGGCCGGCGGGAAGTGGCGGTTGGCGGACCTGCCCGCCATGACCAAGGAGAACTACATCAAGCGCTATTCGATCGAGCAGCGCTGCTATGGCGGAGCCATTCCAAAGTCAGGTGTGGTCATCGACGAGTCGTCGGGGTCGACCGGCCAGCCCAACAATTGGGTGCGCAGCGCGGCCGAACGCAGCGACGTCAAGCGCATCCTGCAACTGAACTATCAGCTAGTGTTTCGCGACTCCGGCAAGATGTTGCTGAACTGCTTTGCGCTCGGGCCGTGGGCGACGGGCATGAACGTATCGATGTCGCTCGTCGACGTGGGCATCATGAAGTCCATCGGACCGGACATGGCCAAGCTGATCAACACGCTGAAACTGTTCGGGCCGAAATATCAGTACCTGATATTTGGCTACCCGCCGTTTATCCGTTCGGTGGTCGACGAATGCGATCTCGACCTGACGCCTTATCACATCGATTTCATCGTTGGCGGGGAGGGGTTGTCGGAAGCGCTGCGCGACCATCTGCTGCGCAAGGCAAGCACGGTCATTTCGTCGTATGGCGCGTCGGACCTCGAGATCAACATCGGCGTCGAGACACCGACGACGATTGGTCTGCGGCGCGCGCTGATGAGCCGCCCGGAGTTGTGCCGCGAGTTGTTCGGCCGCGAGACGCCGCCGATGATTTTCCAGTACAACGCGCTCGACTACGTGATCGAAACGAATGCCGACGGCGAACTTCTTGTGACCATCGGACGCCAGTCCGGCGCCGCGCCGAAAATCCGCTACAACATTCGCGATTCGGGAGGGACGTATAAATTCCGGGTGTTGAACAAGCGCCTGTCGGCACATGGCATGCGCCTGACGGACTTCGCGTCGCGGACCAGCCATTTCCCGTTTTTGTTTGTCTACGGCCGCAACGATTCGAGTGTGCCGTTCTACGGCGCGAAAGTTTTCCCGTCCGATATCGAACAGGTTCTGTCCGCTTCGCCGGTGCTGCACGATGCGATCAGCACGTTCCAGCTCGCCGCGACCGAGGATGAGCACTTGACGAGCTTCCTGCACGTCCATCTTGAACGGGCCGCAGGAAGCGCGCAAGTGCAGCTCGACGACGCAGTGCTGCATGCCGAGATGTTCGCGGGCATGAAGCGCGTGAATCAGGATTTTCGCGAGGTATCGAGGCTGTTCGAATCGAAGCAGGTGATCGTGCATGTGCACGATCACGATACCGGCCCGTTTCAGGGGCGCGATATTCGCATCAAGAATAAGTACATCGCGTGAGGGGGGGGGCGGCTGCGGTGCAGTTGCCCTCGCGAACAAGTCCTTCAGTGCCGCGTTGTCGAGCATTGATTCCGCCAGCAGACCCTTGAGCTTGTTGCTTTTCCGCTCCGACTTCTTCAGGTGCTGCTCCTCTTGAAAACGGACTCTACATCGTCACCGTCCCAAACACGGGGAGCAGGCCATTGGCAGCTATTGTGGTCGGGTTAGACGGTTCCTTGAGATTTCAGATCAACGGCAAAGTATGTGGTTAGTACGGCATGATACGAACAGTCAGAACAAGGTGTCAGTGCGGCTGCGTGCCACCCATTGACTGCTCGGCCTGCGACGAGCGAGGAGCCCCATTGATTTAGAACCCCGGCAGCGACTGTTGGCGCGAGCTGGGTATCGCCGCGTCATTCCAGAGCTTCGTCGCGAGAGGATGACGGGAAAGATGGATTAGTCGGTAGAGAGGCCCCTTGTTCATATTGACGAACAGCGGCTTGCTCTGTGCGACCTGCATCTTCGTCAGGTCGGTCACAAGCGATTCCCAGTATTCCAAGTAAGCACCCACCTGTTCCCGCTTGGGGACCGCATCAAGCCGCAAGTTGTTGCGCCAGCCGGGCGCTGCCGCATCCAACCTGGAGCTTGTCAGATTAAAGTCAGCACCGATGTTTCGCTGAACATCCGTCACGCTGAAGTGAATCAAAATGTCGATGCTGCGTCGCGAAGACAGCTTGCGGATAATCTCGAAATCCAGATGTTCGATGTTGAATGGGTCGAGAAAGGCGAAGTGCAATCCTGCCGGAAGCGCGTCGAGCACCCAGTCGACGGTTTCAGAGGCTTTTCCGACCCATGCATGGACGTGGGCGCCAGCGGAGCGAAGTCGGGTTGCGCATGCTTCTACGCTGTCAACGTCCGTATCAGCGATATAAATCTCGCTGAACGGAGCGCCGCCCTTTTTCGACATGCGCCATGCCGACAACACTCCACCGTCCGAGATTGTTCTTGAATCTCGGTTCATGACGCGTCCCGGACCAGAGAAGAGGTCGATGAACGACGCGTAAGGCCACTTCCCACGGGCCATTCGGGCGGCGTCGACGTAGCGTGACAGCGCCACGTGCTTGTCTTCGGACCATGCGCCGACCTTCATGACCGGCAAACCATCGGCTGGATCGATGGCCACCTCGTCTTCGTGTTTGCTGTTCACGCTTTGTGTCTCGTGTTTTTGGGGGGGCAATGGGGGTGAAATAGTATGCCGCTATTTCGAAATATTTACTAAAACCTGATAATCTTTCGAGAGACCAAGAGCCCCCATTACACAACGAATGGCTAAGACAGAAGATAAGTATCTCTGGCAAGTCGGGCAACGGCCGCCGATCCTCGACCAGCATAGTGCCGTAAAGCATTCGATTGTCGAAGAGTACGTTCAGCAATACATCGAGACGCTGATGTCTTTGCCGACCATGCCCAAACTAACTTTGACGTTGGTTGACGGTTTTGCCGGTGGCGGGGAGTACCTCAGCGAGATGGTCGAATCTGTCGATGGCACGCCACCTTTGATGATGCGCGCAACCCATTTGGCTCGCGCCCGCTTAAACGTTGGCCGCCGTACGCCACGTGAAGTAGATGCAGAGTTCTTCTTTGTGGAGAAGCGGCCAGAATCAGCGGAGTATCTTCGCCGCCATTTGGAAAAGCGACGAGCCGAAGGGGCTATCGCGGATATGGACTATCAGCGAACGACCGTCCGAAATGCTGGTTTCCTTGACGAGCTTCCGAAAATCGTCGAACGCATCAAGGCGCGGCGCCGTGGCGGGCGCGCAATATTTCTGCTTGACCAGTACAGCTACAACGCCATACCGATGAGCACGCTTCGATGGTTGATGACGGAGCTACCAAACGCCGAGGTCATCATGACCTTCAATGTCGATTCTCTTCTCACATACATCAGCAACAGAGAGCCGAACCGGAAGGCGGTCCGTGGGGTTGACCTTGAAGAATATATTCCGTGGGAGCAACTGGGACAAATCAAGGCACAGTTTGGTCGTGCAGCGCTACAACGGTACGTCGCCCATGGCATCAAAGCCGAGACGGGGGCACCGTATATGACATTGTTCTTTGTTCGGCCTGATTCAGCGAACCCATGGAGCTACTGGCTGGTGCACTTATCGCGAGTCTACAAGGCGCACGACGTCATGAAGTCGCTGCATTGGGAGCATTCAAGCGAGTTCGGGCACGAGCTTGAACCCGGGCTCTTCATGCTTGGCTATAACCCGAAGCGCGATGAGCAGTACAACGGCCAGTCGTCTCTTCTGTTCGATAGAAATGGGGAAGAACGCTGTATCGAAACGCTGACCGATGATCTCGGTCGCAAATTGTCAGAGGAGCCGCAGCCGCTTACGGTCGCGCAACTGTTTTCGAAAAACATCTCGAACACAATCGCAGACGAGGCTCGCTTGCAGAAGGTACTTCGAAGCCTGCACTCCTCAGGCACCATCGTAGTGACGAATAACGAAGACCGAGCACGGCGACCGTCTAAGCGATATAACGCTACCGACATCATCGAATACTCACCGCAGCGGCACTTCTTCTAGCACGCGTCGTCAAGTAAGCAAAACTCGCTCAGGCATATCGTCCCAAGTGCGCCCTTCAAGAAGGCGGCCATTCGCGGTCTTGGAGCGGCGCACACCGTCGCTCCCCCACGTGCCCCATTGCTTGAAGAAGAACTTCACACCTTGCTCTTCGCACTGAACCTTGACGTTCTGTACCCAGTCTTCGAGCATTGGGCGCGCCTTCGGGCCTGATTCCCCGCCGACAATGACCCAATCAATGTTCTCGAGATTCAGGGTGCCCAGGTCTTCGAGCAACGGCTCGACGGACAAGAAACGAACGCCGCTTTCCACACGACGCAGTTCGTCGATTCTCGGTAGGCCGTACCGGCGGTCCTCGACGGTCACACCGAGCCATGCATTCGCCGGCATTTCGCGACGGCTGCAGTAGGTAGCCAGTCGCTCTGCGCGCTTCGTGAGTATCTGGAAGGTGTGCTGCGGGCACGCCCTAATCGAATCGAAAACCTTCGTAATGTAGGCATCCGGAACGGAGCGATGGAAAAGGTCCGACATCGAATTGACGAAGTAGACCGTCGGGCTTTTCCGCTTCAGCGGTTCATCCAAGCGGTTAGGCAGAACGGTCAGCTTGAAGCCGTTCTCATAGCCCGGGGTGCCCATTGCGTGCAGACGCTTCGCCATACCTTCGGCGTAGCAGTTCTTGCAGCCCTTGGAGATTTTCGTGCAACCCACGGTCGGATTCCATGTGCGCTCCGTCCACTCAATCTTGCTGTGCCCACCGCTCATTATTCGACCTCTCAATTAGGTTGCGATTTTATCGGGCTTCCTGCGGCTGCTACGAAATAGCCATACTTTCGTCATGTGGTCGAGTCTTTCTCGATGCTTCTATGCGACAAATCAGCACAAAAAAGGACCAATGCCCCCGCAGCCGGTGTCCGGCAGTATAGGGTGTAACTGTGTTTTTATACAGTAAATAAGTAAGTCTGATTGAGTGTGAGTGGCGAATAGGCACGGGCTATGCCATCTGGTTGAAGTGGGCAGCAACGTCGTGACGGCGGAGAGCTAGGACACTGGAGCCCCTAGCAACTTCGAATAGTTTCACTTAAAGGCGCTAGTTTCCCTTAAGGATTCGGGAAAAATCCTTATAAATCAATGTCTTTTTTCTGTCGACGTGGTGTCCCCGCTCGCCCGCCCCTGGAGGCCCAGTCCACACAGGAAAAAACCCCGGTGAGCCGGCGCAGTTCTAATAGTTTCGCTTAAGGACGGCGCAGACCAAACGGGTATTCTCGTGTGAATCGGCAGCCGCGCGCCGATAATCGCGATGCGCGGTCCGAAAGCGCAGTCTCCCTCGCGAAATCGACAACTCCCTGAAACGTGCGAACCTCGTACGATGCGAGGCTCGCCTTTTCTTTGTGATGATGCCGGCCCAGCGTTTTCAGAACTCGTCGGGAAGAATCGTGCTTGCCGGCATGGCGTCAAATTCAAACAGTATGCGGAGCAGGCGAAGTTTATGGGTGGTGCCTTCTAGCTTCAGCCGGATGCGAGCCTTCAGCTCATCAAGGTGCTGTTGTTGAAGGCGCAATTTGCGTGTGTACAGTGCGAACGCAAACTCGCATGCTGCCTCTCCTTGTCGCCTGTCATGCTGCTCGAAGATGTTTGCTAGCAAGTCCAACATGAACTGGCTGGCGCTCGCTTCTCGCGAGTAGTCCAGCTCGCTGGGTCGCGCGCAGCGCAAAAGTGCCGCCTGGATTGCGCCGTCGTTGTACCGCGTAAAGTTCTCTGGGTTGAGAATGACCTGCTGAAATGCGTCGGTGGCGAGCCGGTCGCTTTCGCTCGCAAATTTTTTCCCCTCTCTAGCATTTTGGAGAAGCGCGCCGGCCGTCGCCAGAACAGCAGCGTTTGTGTCGTTCCTTTCCTCGTAAAACCCGTCCCAGTACGCGAAATCTGGACGGAGTCGCATATCCTCAACGAGGCTGTCGTCTCGCGCCATGAAGACCGCGTTCCCCAAGCCGCTCGCGGAGCCAGCGAGGAGTTCGAGGCGAGCAGCGAAAGGGTCACCCAACTGTCGTTGAATATTTCGGAAGGCCTGCAACTCTTCCTCGAACGATTCGGCAATATCTTGCCCAACAGCGATGCCTGCGAATCGTTCGATTCTGATTTCGGCCCCAGAAGCCGAGTGTTTGAGATTCAACGGAAGTGCGGAGAGCTGAGCTGCGGTTTCCGCAATTTGGGCCCCGATGAAGTATGTGCGCGCTCCCGAGTGGACGTCGCGTAAGTCACGGCTTATCGACAGGAGGCGGGTCCCACGCCCGACCACTGCTGCGACAACAAGAATCCCGGCGGTACCATCCAGCTCGGCATCACCAGACTCGATTTTGGCGTCGCTTATCAGGGTGAGTCGAGTCGCTCGATGCATGACCTCCTGCAGCTTCTCAGCGCAGTATTCCGCTATCTGACGCGATGCCTCATCATCTTGATAGACGATGGCACTCACCGATGCAGGAGTCTGCTGACTCACCAGCTTGTCGGCGAACTCCCTGAAGTTTTCGTTACCCATCAGCTTCCGGCCATCGAGATAAATAGGGCGAACCTTGGCAGTTGGAATCGGGCCACGAGCTTGAACAGCGAGCGCGCCGTTCAGACCGTAGGCCTTACAAAAATCAGAGACATCTTGCAGTCGATGTTGTTTCTTTCGAAGCAGGACCGACTTCGGCAACAAGTCCTCTGGGGCGAAGCGCTCGCCGACGATTGGCAGGTCTTTCAGGTGTTTATGGTGCGGTTTGTCATTGAGGCCTGCAGGAGCCGGAAGTGCAAATAGAGCATCCTGGGCATCCTTCGCGTCGAGGAGCGTTAGAAGTGTGACCACCTCGGTGGCGTCGCATTTCACCTTCTGTTTCCAATCTCGCTCAAGATTCATCGACGATGACGCCGAGATGAGCGTGAACGACGTGCCATGAAGTGGCGCATCGATTTTGTCTATCCCTTCATGAGAATGAAACGTGACCACGCGAGGCTTTGGAACGTCGAATAACGTGCAGTACATGTCACGCAGCGCATAGGCCACCGCAGCAATTCCCATCGTGTCTACGAAAATCACATCGAGATTCGCCCCAACTTTTAGGGCGCGATTGCAGAGCTTTTGGAGAAGGGCAAATGCGAGGAACTGGACTCCTTCAACTTCGGTCAACGCTTCTTCGGCGCGCAAGAAATGCGTCGAGCGCTTTTGAGACGGTTTGACGAAGGTGAAGCCCGGCGGCGCAATGACGGAAACGTGCTTGGCCGAAAACAGTTCCTTGAGACCCGCGTTCCGGATGGCCGCGCTCCGGCCACGGAACAAACGTTCGAGGTCAGGAACGGGGTTGGTGAGCGCATCCACTTTGTTGATGGTCCCGTCGTGGCCGAATGAGCAGATACAAAGACAAACTTTGGTCGACGTACGGTTCGAAGCCTGGACGAGCAGCGGTTGCTCGAACGCCTCCTTCACCTCAGCTGTCTCCTCCGACTCACAGATTATTGCGACCACGTCCGGCGGATTGATGCCCTGCAAGCCGGCCTCAATCGCATCGGCCAGATTCTCAACGTTGAACGTGCCTGGTGGCTTGAAGAGGAAATGGAAGTTTCGCACCGGCGAACTGCTTTCGAGCGCCCAATCAAACGCAAAAAAGCCCTTCATCGCGACACCGCCGTCGTCATGGGAATCACAATGGAGTACGACGCGCCTGCGGTGTGGCTCAGTTCTCTCCGGTCTTCGAGCCAATGCGTTGGCTCAAATACGCCGGCGGGTGTGTTCGAAAAATCCTGGACGAGGCAAATCCGTCCCGTGCGGAGTCGAAGATATGCGTTCAACTCGCTCAGTGTCTTGAGTACGTAGGTAAGCCCACCACCGCTCGCATTCGTATCTTTCGTTGTCTGGTGCAGAGCGAAGCACCGCTTAACGATGTTGACCTCTTCGTCAATGGAGAGAGTGCCTGCCGACGGCGCACCGTATCGTGACATCCAGCGACGCACGAGGCCCGGGCCAGTGTCGAGCACCGTCAACTCTAAAAACGACGTACGCTGAAGCGGGGAATCTCCGCCAGGCGCCGCCGCCGCGTGAGCCGCAGAATGCTCTGCGAGGTATTCGTTAAACACCGCGTCGTCGGAGACCACCTGCTCGTGTTGAGCATCGCGGTCATAGGAAATGAACTTTGCCATGAGCGCTCGTACATTTCTGACATACGGCTTCCCGTCCTCGTCGACGGTGGCGTGCTCATCGGTGTTCTTGAAGAGCTCGTATATCAACGTCCCAATCGAGGCATTGGCTTCCTCGGAAACCTTCCACTCCGCCGCGGGCGCGATTGCCGTGATTATCTTCGAGGTGAGCCAGACGAAATCCGCTCGCGAGCGCAGCGCACCGGGCTGCGGCCGGCTATAGAATGGGAGGAGATATTCGTTCTTCGCCCGTGCAAAGCAACAGAGGAAGACCCCTCTGCCGCGCATCGTGTCGCGGAACTGACTCTCCTGCATGGCCTGGATTCTGCCGACACCAAACGACAGTGCCTCCCGTGTCGATAACGGGTCTTCACGTCCCGGAACTTCGACTGAGCCGGCGAAATATGTGGATACCAGCCCGTGAGGCTCTTGCGCCAAGGCTTCCATCGGATTGCTGTCAACGTGTCCGTACAGTCGAAGCGCGGAATTCGCCTGAAGGCGCGACCACGTCGCGACGTACTGCATCAACGCCGATGGGACGCCAACTGCACCGCCGTACCGAAGGGAGAGTGGAATCCGCAAAATCGGGTCGTGGCCAGCCGCATCGTATTCGGCTTCAATCTCGCGGAGGCTCACTGCCTGCTGGAACGAAATCATAGAGAGAATGTAGAGCGCTCAGGGTTTAGGGCACCGACAGCTGTCCGCGATTTCGACGTGTAAGTAGTCGAACGCAGCATTCGCCCCCGGTTCGACGACACGAGCATAGCTATCTTGGAAAGCGCGGTAGAAGGACATGGTCGTCGAGAGCATGTCTTTCGGCTCCCTCGGGTCGGTCAGTGAAATGCAATTCTAGCCTTCGCTTCAAGCGGTTGCCTACCGAGGGCCGGCGGGGCGATGTGGGTGCATTTCAGGACCCGTTTTCGGGCTTCCGGTAGTGCGCGAACCCCAGCGCCCCGTCGGTCGGCGCGGGGCACCTGAAGCCTGGTCACAGGTTGGACGACTGTGCCGTCAGGTTTCCACTGTGGATTCCGCGAACGTCGGTCTCGTCCAAGTCACGGCGAACGACAGCATCCGTACGCCTAGTAATCACATTCCAGGCAGCGATTGCTGGCGCGAGGTCGGCAACGCAGCGTCATTCCAAAGCTTCGTAGCGAGCGGATGACGGGCAAGATGGATGAGGCGATATAGCGGCCCCTTGTTCATGTTGACGAATAGCGGCTTGGACTGGGCAACCTGCATCTTAGTCAGGTCCGTGACGAGCGATTCCCAATACTCAAGATACACGCTGACTTGTTCGCGCTTGGGAACCTCTTTCAGCCGCAAATTGTTGCGCCAACCCGGCGCGGCCGCATCCAATCTCGAGCTGGCCAGATTGAAGTCGACACCGATGTTTCGCTGAACGTCCATTACGCTGAAGTGAATCAAGAGGTCGATGTTCGGTCGAGCGGCGAGCTTGCGAATAATCTCGAAGTCCAAGTGCTCGATGTTGAATGGGTCGAGGAAGGCGAAATGTAATCCCCTCGGAAGCGTCTCGAGCACCCAGTCAACGGTCTTGAATGCGGTGCCCACGCATGCCTGCACTTTGGCGCCTGCGGCGCGAAGTCGCGAGCTACAAGCCTCCACGCTTTCAGCATCGGCATCGGCGATGTATATCTCGTTGAACGGCGCTCCACCGCGTTCCGACATACGCCAGGCAGATAACACGCCGCCATCAGAGATAACCCCAGATTCACGGTTCATGACTCGTCCTGGCCCCGAAAAAAGGTCGATAAACGAGGCATATGGCCATTTTGCGCGAGCTTTTCGGGCTGCGTCGACATAACGGGACAGCGCCACACGTTTGTCTTCCGACCAAGGACCAACCTTCATGACCGGCAGACCATCAGCCGGGTCGATGACAATCTCGTCGTCATTTTTTTTGACCATGCTTGTGTCCCGTATTTTGAGGGCTCAATGGGGATGTCAAATAGTATGCCGTTATTTCAAAATATCTACTAAAACCTGATAATCTTTCGAGAGACCAAGAGCCCCGCATTACACCAAGAATGGCAAAGACAGAAGACAAGTATTTCTGGCAGGTCGGACATCCGCCACCGCTTCTTGACCAGCACAGCGCCGTTAAGCACGCGATTGTCGAGGAGTATGTTCAGCAATACATCGAAACCCTGATGAGTTTGCCGACCATGCCCAAACTAACTTTGACGTTGGTCGATGGGTTTGCCGGCGGTGGGGAATACCTCAATGAACAGGCCAAATCAGTTGATGGCACGCCTCTGCTCATGATGCGGGGGGCGCACCTGGCGCGAGCCGCCCTCAATGTCGGTCGGCGCACGCTGCGCGAAGTGGACACTGAGTTTTTCTTCGTGGAAAAAAAGAGGGAATCTGCGGAGTATCTGCGTCAGCACTTGGAAAGGCGGCGAGCGGAGGGTGCCATCGCGCAACAGGACTTCGAGCGGTCGAAAGTGCTGAACGGTGGATTTCTCGACGAGCTGCCGAGAATCGTCGAGCGCATCAAAGCACGCCGAGGCGGAGGTAGGGCGATTTTTCTGCTCGACCAGTACAGCTACAACGCCGTGCCGATGGACAAGCTTCGGTGGCTGATGACCGAGCTGCCGAACGCAGAAGTCATAATGACTTTCAACGTCGACTCGCTCCTCACTTACATCAGCGACAGAGAGGCAAATCGGAAGGCTGTGCGCAGCATCGGGATTGAGCAGTACATCCCGTGGGAACAACTGGGGCAAATTAAGGCAGAGTCTGGACGAGTGGCGCTCCAACGTTACGTCGCGCATGGCATCAAAGCCGAAACAGGTACACCGTACATGACGCTGTTCTTTGTTCGGCCCGACTCGGCCAATCCGTGGAGCTACTGGCTCGTGCACTTGTCGCAGCAATACAAGGCCCACGACGTAATGAAGTCGCTGCACTGGGCGCACTCGAGCGAGTTCGGGCACGAGCTTGAGCCGGGACTCTTCATGCTGGGCTACGACCCGAAACGGGACGAGCAATATACCGGTCAGTCTATCCTCTTCGATGCTGGTGGGGCAGAGCTCTGCATCGAGACATTGAAGGAAGACCTCGGCCGCGTTCTGGCAGGCCGGCAGCAGCCGCTCACCGTTCGGCAACTGCTCACCGACCACATTTCCAACACTATCGCAGACGAAACTCGGCTGCAAATGGTTATCCGGGGCTTGCACGCCTCAGGAAGTATTGTGGTGTCGAATAAAGACGACAGAGTGCGACGGCCGTCAAAGCACTACAAACCCTCCGACATCGTCGAATACTCACCGCAGCGAAACTTCTTCACGTAAGCCGAACGTGGTCAGGCATATCGTCCCAGGTGCGTCCTTCGAGGAGCCGCCCATTTGCGCCCTTGGAGCGACGTACGCCATCGCTGCCCCATGTACCCCACTGCTTGAAGAAGAACTTCACGCCTTGCTCCTCGCACTGGACCTTTACGTTCTGCACCCACTCTTCGAGCATCGGGCGCGCCTTCGCACCGGATTCTCCGCCGACGATGACCCAGTCGATGTTCTCGAGATTCAGTGTTCCGAGGTCCTCGAGCAGCGGCTCGACGGACAGAAAGCGCACACCGCCTTGCACCGCGCGCAGCTCATCGATGCGAGGTACCCCATACCGGCGGTCCTCCACGGTCACACCGAGCCAGGCGTTTGCCGGAATATCACGACGGCTGCAGTAGCTCGCGAGGCGCTCAGCGCGCTTCGTGAGAATCTGGAACGTGTGCTGAGGGCACGCTCGAATCGCGTCGAATACCTGCGTGATGTAGGCATCAGGAACCGAGCGGTGGAACAGGTCGGACATCGAATTGACGAAATACACTGTCGGACTCTTGCGCTTCAACGGCTCGTCCAAGCGATTCGGCAGAATGGTCAGTTTGAAGCCGTTCTCATAGCCCGGGGTGCCCATGGCGTGCAGACGCCTTGCCATGCCTTCGGCGTAGCAGTTCTTGCAGCCCTTGGAGATTTTCGTGCAACCCACGGTTGGGTTCCACGTGCGCTCCGTCCACTCAATCTTGCTTTGCCCACCGCTCATTGTTCGACCTCTCAATTAGGTTGCGATTTTATCGGGCTTCCTGCGGCTACTACGAAATAGCCATACTTTCGTCATGTGGTCGCGGTTTTCTCGATGCTGATATGCGACAAACGAGAGAAAGAACCAAGCGTCTCCGTCATGGGCTTCGGAAGTATAGAGAGATTATGCTGTATATTCATACAGCGTATAGATAAATGTGATGGTGGGGGTTGAGCGAATAGGCGCGCGCTATGTGCTGGGTTGGCGCGGGCAGCGGGGGGAGCGAGCGTGTGGTGATGGGAACTTGGGGGCTGTGGCGCCGTAGTCGCAAAATAGCCGCCCGACGTATCACTGGGTATGTCCTGGCGATGTTTGAGCCTTCACGAAGGAGCGGATTATTTCGGCCCCCTCGACGGCGGAGACAATCGAGGTAGCATCGGTAGCCATTCCATGCGCGCCACCTATCGGATTCCGTGCCGGGCGAGCAGTCGGTCGAAAAAATCGGCAACGCGGCGCTGCGCGTCGGGGCCGACCTGCGGTTTCTCTCCAAGGGCCACGTCACGGAATTCGTATCCGCCGAAGCGATATACCTCGTAGCCCATCAACCGAAGCCGCCGGTCTTCCATTGCCATCTCGGCATAGAGTTGTGCGTTCGCGATGTAGCGCTCGGGAGCGCTCTGGTCTCTCACCGCGTAGTGATGGCGCCCATCTATCTCAATAACAATGCGGACGCCTTGCTCAAGCATGAGAAGGAAGTCCATGCGCTGCCGCGCCAAGAATTTCTCATCGCCTCGCTCACGGCGCGTGTACGGGTCGTAGTGCAGGTAGACCTGCGGAATCAGAGCCAGCAGTCGCTCGTCGAGAAGTTTGCTGAAGCGTTTGTAGTAGCCGTGAAAAATCGCGTACTCGCCGGCCGAGTTGGTGCCGATGACGGAATCGCGCAAACGCGTGTACAAAATCCTCGAGCCTTCGGTTTCATCTACACCATGAATCTCAGCGTACCAGTCGCGAAGGTCGCTCCATAAAAGCATCCCCGAGCTGGGAAGCGGCTGGTCGTAGACGAGCACCTTGTCTGCATGCTTCGTGATTTCGACGTCATTGTTCAGCGCGTCGCGAAACACGAGTTCCGGTTTCTCACCTGTCGATGCGAAAATCAGATTCTTCATCGTCCCGGCGACGCCAGCCTGAATGCGGACAACGCCGTAAATCGCATATCCCGATTCCACGGCAGTTTGCTTCAGAGTGAAGCCGTCTCGTTTCAACGCGTCGTTGATGGCACTGACTAGCTCAGCCTGCTCGGCATCACGACGGGTCATCGGATGGACAAGCTTTTCGAGTAAAGAGAAGAAGCGAAACTGAGAGCACGTCAACGCACCGCACTCAATGAGCATCTCCTCACTGGTCCAGTCAGGGTTGCGAAGATAGTGCTGGTCTATCTGAGCCTCCAAGCTGGAGTTATCCAGCCACAACGACCCACCTTCGCGTAGCGCCACAGCGCCAAAAACTTCCGCCAAGCTTTCCAGGACCGGAGCATCCCCGAACAGCGTATCAAACCGATTCAGAACTTTGAGGACGTCGCCGCGAACAAGCTTGCTCACGCGGTGCTGACTATGCACCGTCAACTCGACGAGCGCTTCCATCAAGCTCTCATCCGGATATTTGAGGAGCACCTTGCGCGCGAGCTCGACGAGCGCGTCTTCGTTCAAATCGGCGATTCTCGTGCTGACGTATGACCTTTTGCTGGCGTGCGCCTCTGTTTCGTCGCCGGGTCCAACGGACGGCTGAATTCCCAACTGCGTGCACACGCGTGGAAGGTTGTACGATTTGACTTCGTGCAGAACAGCAGGAATCAGCGTCCTTATCGTCTCGAAGGAAACTGCCGGGAGCTTGATGCTCGAACCGACCATGAAAGATGTCTCCTGGTTTCGCACTTGCTCATCGCCTCACTCGAGGCCTACGCAAACGCGTGCCTCGATTCTGCAACAATAACAGGCGGCGAGACAGCGGGGACGCTGGCCATTGCGTCGGCCGCAGGTGCCGCATCCCATGGCGAGCAGCACGCCGGCCGCGCGTCGACAGACGCCTGTCCAACGCGCAACGCTCAGTCTCAGCTCCCAAGCTTAGATGCGGCGAGAGGCTTGGCAGCCTTTCAATCTCAAGCTGAATATTCGATTACGACGAGACCACGTTCACGTAATTCAGCGACTACCAATGGTGATAGTTGCTGTATCAGCGACGCTGGTTGCTGCAAGAACCAGCCCCGAACCTGGTCCGAGCTCAACGACGAATCCGTAATCAGCGACGCCATTGCCGCAGCTGTGATACGTGACAAGCCAAACTCGACCAGCGAACGACCGGTACGCGTCGACACACCCAGTTCAAGAGCCAACGAGAAGTCGTAGACCTGGGTAACCATTTCATCGAGCCCCTCTTGGGCAAGAGCGTACTTCAGCAGGTCGACGTAGGCCTTCGCCCACTGGACAAGCTTGAATCGAATCGTTTGCTCGATAAGCGTGAACATATCGCGGATGGCGCCATCGATAGCCGCCTGCGTGAGCGAACGTTTGTTCGTTTGCTGTGCAACCTTCTTCTTGTACTTCACAGCTTCAGCGACCAATTGCGTCAGCGGTTCGCCTCGCATCCACTTCAAGGCCGTAACGGTCACGTGGCTAACGTAGCCGCGCTGTCTTCTCCCTTCTTCTCCGGAAAGGTTCATGCCCCCCAGATACTTGTAGAGCCTGCGGATGATTGAGTTGTACACCGTGTACGAGTCGCCCGAAGGATTCGAAGGCATCAGTTTCGAGAAGTCGCGATGGCGCACGAGTTCACGAATCCGCTGCAGAAGGCCTGCGAGCGCGACTGGGTCGAGCATCCAGCTCGTAGTCAAAACCGAAGCCGGTAGCTCAAGACTCGCAAGCGCCTGCTCGGCCAGCTCAGTGAGGGTGTCTTTTTGCTCGGTAGTCAGCGAGAGACCGCGGCGACCCAGTAAACCGTCTAATGTCTTCTGAGACGAACGAAACAGGATGAGACCTGCAGCTGCGGTAATCCGGTCCCCAGACGCGCGGTCGCGCTCCAGTATGGGAGCCTTGTCGACGGCTGCCTGGAGTAGCTCAACTACCGCATCAAAATCCGCCTCGACTGTCTGCTTGAACGCTGCCTGCATCGCGAACGGCTTGCGCTCGGTTAGTGGCTTCGTTTCCCAGTTCTCGTAGTTTACGAGAAACACGTTGCCTACTACTTCCTCGCCAAGACGGCCGGCACGACCGGCGAAGTTCCAGAGCGAAGCTTCATCGAGCGCCGCGCCCTTACCGCGAGTCGGTGTATCAATGAAGACGTTTCGCGCAGGGAGATTCACTCCCTGAAACAGGGTTGTCGTGCAGCAGAGGTAATCCAACTCACCGCGCTTGAACGCCGCCTCAATCCCCTCACGCAACAGGCTAGGCATGTTCCCATAGTGGAATGCGACGCCTTGCCGAACGTAAGTCGCAAGGGAGTATTGCTTGTGGATATGTTGCTCGATGAACTTCGCTAGGTCCGATAACCCCTTCGAGGTTCCGGGTTGGCGATTGAGTGCGAGCAGTGCCGTCAAATCTTCCGCGTTCTTTGCTCCGGTGGCGTAGACCAAGGACCGGCCCGAGGCACCCAGCTCAAGCGCGACCGCTGCGAGCTTCGTATCGTCGCCTAACGTGTATTAGCCGGGACTCGATCTGACAGGTAGTCGGGCCTACAAAGAACGAGCCATCAATGGGGGATGAGTTTCTCCTTGGCTAGTTCGAGCGAATCGAGGAAAGTACGCA
>NZ_JBFPFS010000072.1:0-25196 GCF_047978125.1 Burkholderia sp. LFS061
GCGCCGGGCCGGCCCGAAGCGCGGCGCCGACGGGCGGCTCGCGCAGCCGGCCGCCGCCGCGCCCGACGCCGAAGGCGCTGCCGCGAGCGACGAAGCGGGCGCAAGCGGCACGAAGCGCAAGAAGAAGGCGGCCGCCGACAAACCCGTGAAGACCGTCGACAAGCTCGCGAAGCTCGGCCTCACGCGCTCGATCGATCTCGTGCTGCATCTGCCGATGCGCTATGAGGACGAAACCACGCTCACGCCGATCGGCGAACTGCTGCCGGGCGGCATCGCGCAGACCGAAGGCGTCGTGTTCGACAACGAGGTCGCGTACCGGCCGCGCCGCCAGCTCGTCGTGAAGATCCAGGACGACGACGGCGAGCACCTCGTGCTGCGCTTCCTGAATTTCTACGGCTCGCAGGTCAAGCAGATGGCCGTCGGCCAGCGGCTGCGCGTGCGCGGCGACGTGCGCGGCGGCTTCTTCGGGATGGAGATGGTGCATCCGGCGGTGCGCGTCGTCGACGCGGATACGCCGCTGCCGCAGGTGCTCACGCCCGTCTATCCGAGTACGGCCGGCGTGTCGCAGGCCTATCTGCGCAAGGCGATCGAGAACGCGGTCGAGCGCACGCCGCTGCCCGAGCTGCTGCCGCCCGAGATCGATCGCGCGTACCTGCGGCCGCTCGGCGTACCGTCGCTCGAGCAGGCCGTGCGCATCCTGCACCACCCGGGCGTCGATTCCGACGAAGCCGCGCTGATGGACGGCTCGCATCCGGCGTGGACGCGCATCAAGTTCGAGGAGCTGCTCGCGCAGCAGCTGTCGCTCAAGCGCGCGCACGAGGAGCGCCGCACGCGCGCGGCGCCCGCGATGCCGCGCCGCGCCGCGAGCGATGCCGATTCGCTGACGACGCGGCTCTACGCGGCGCTGCCGTTCACGCTGACCGGTGCGCAGTCGCGCGTCGTCGACGAGATCGCGCACGACCTCACGCTCGCGCACCCGATGCAGCGCCTGCTGCAGGGCGACGTCGGCAGCGGCAAGACGGTCGTCGCGGCGCTGGCCGCCACGCAGGCGATCGACGCCGGCTACCAGGCCGCGCTGATGGCGCCCACCGAAATCCTCGCGGAACAGCACGCGCGCAAGCTGCGCGCATGGCTCGAGCCGCTCGGCGTCACGGTTGCGTGGCTGGCGGGCAGCCTGAAGGCGAAGGAGAAGCGCGCGGCGATCGAGGCGGCCGCGCTCGGCACCGCGCAGCTCGTGATCGGCACGCACGCGATCATCCAGGACACGGTCGAATTCGCGCGGCTCGGCCTCGTGATCGTCGACGAGCAGCACCGCTTCGGCGTCGAGCAGCGTCTCGCGCTGCGCGCGAAGGCCGCGAACGCGGCCAACGGCGCGCGCGATTTCCAGCCGCACCAGTTGATGATGTCGGCCACGCCGATTCCGCGCACGCTCGCGATGACGTATTACGCCGATCTCGAAGTCTCGACGATCGACGAGCTGCCGCCGGGCCGCACGCCCGTGCTGACGCGCCTCGTCGGCGACGCGCGGCGCGAGGAGGTGATCGCCCGGGTGCGCGAGGCCGCGCTGACGGGGCGCCAGGTGTACTGGGTGTGCCCGCTGATCGAGGAGAGCGAGACGCTGCAACTGCAGACGGCCGTCGAGACCTACGAGACGCTCGCCACGGCACTTCCCGAACTGAAGGTCGGGCTCGTGCACGGCCGGCTGTCGCCGGCCGACAAGGCGGCCGTGATGGAAGCGTTCACGCGCAACGACGTGCAGCTGCTGGTCGCGACGACCGTGATCGAAGTCGGCGTCGACGTGCCGAACGCGTCGCTGATGGTGATCGAGCACGCGGAGCGCTTCGGCCTCGCGCAGCTGCACCAGTTGCGCGGCCGCGTCGGGCGCGGCACCGCGGCGTCGGTGTGCGTGCTGCTGTACACGGGGCCGCTGTCGATTACCGGCCGCGAGCGGCTCAAGACGATGCGCGAGACGACCGACGGCTTCGAGATCGCGCGGCGCGACCTCGAAATCCGCGGCCCTGGCGAATTCCTCGGCGCGCGCCAGTCGGGCGCGGCGATGCTGCGCTTCGCGAACCTCGAGACCGACGGCTGGCTGATCGATCCGGCCCGCGAGGCCGCAACGCGACTGATCGCCGCGTACCCCGACGTCGTCACGCAGCATCTCGCGCGCTGGCTCGGCGCGCGCGAGCAGTACCTGAAGGCCTGATCCACCGGTTTGGGGCCGGATCCTGAGCCGCCAAAACCGTCAATCGACGCATCGCGATGCAGAGAAACTTGGCGAACCGGTGCCAGAGGGTGTATAAATTAAACCTATCGCATGTATATCTCTGATTGACCCACAATGACGCTGACTGAATTGAAATACATCGTCGCGGTTGCGCGCGAGCGGCATTTCGGCCGCGCGGCCGAAGCATGCTTCGTGAGCCAGCCGACGCTGTCGGTGGCGATCAAGAAGCTCGAAGACGAGCTCAACGTGCAGATTTTCGAGCGCGGCGCGAGCGAAGTGAGCGTGACGCCGATCGGCGACCAGATCGTCACGCAGGCGCAGCGCGTGCTCGAGCAGACCTTCGCGATCAAGGAGATCGCGAAGCAGGGCAAGGACCCGCTCGTCGGCCCGTTCCGTCTCGGCGTGATCTATACGATCGGACCCTATCTGCTGCCCACGCTCGTCAAGCAGATGATCCAGCGTGTCCCGCAGATGCCGCTGATGCTGCAGGAGAACTACACGCTGAAGCTGCTCGAACTGCTGAAGCAGGGCGAGATCGACGCCGCGATCATGGCGCTGCCGTTCCCGGAAACCGGCCTGATGGTGCGCCCGCTGTACGACGAGCCGTTCGTCGTCGCGCTGCCGGCCGGCCATCCATGGGAGAAGCGCGAGGAAATCGATGCCGAGGACCTGAAGCAGGAAACCATGCTGCTGCTCGGCAACGGCCACTGCTTCCGCGATCACGTGCTCGGCGTGTGCCCGGAGCTGATGCGCTTCTCGCAGACGGCCGACGGCATCCAGAAGACCTTCGAGGGCTCGTCGCTGGAGACGATCCGCCACATGGTCGCGAGCGGCGTCGGCATCACCGTGCTGCCGCGGATGTCGGTCACCGAGGTCGGCCCGCGCGCGAACGGCCCCGATGCCGAGTTGCTGTCGTACGTGCCGTTCCACGAGCCGGTGCCCGACCGCCGCGTGGTGCTCGTGTGGCGCAAGAGCTTCACGCGGATGCCCGCGATCGACGCGATCAGCGATGCGATTTCCGCATGCGAATTGCCGGGCGTCGCGAAGCTCGACATGCCGGCGACGATGAACTGACCGAGCTACTGCATGCCTATGTGCGGCGCAATGAACGGGGCCTTGCGACCCCGTTTATTTTTCTCTATCGCATAGATGAAATTAATCAAATTCAAATAATTGATAGATATGTATAGAATCCTCTACATGGATCGGCGTCGTGTCGACGTTCGATTTGCATGCTGAATGCAAGCACCAAAGGAGGATGTCATGATGCGGTCGGTATTGCAGCACGCGCAGCGGAACATCCCGTCGCGCGACGGGGTCGTACATCGCGCCAGGGTTGCGGTTCGCAGCCTGCGTCCGATTGCGTTCGCGTACCTGGCGGACCGTGTGTATGGCGGATGAACGTTGCCGCATGCCGGTCCTGCGTGCCCCCGCGTTACCCGCCGTCAAGCCATGAGAGAGCACCGCATGTCCGAAAGCTGGAACACCACGCGCGTCACCGGCACGACGCCTGCCGGGGGGCGGTTCCCCGAGCGCCCCGCCTGCGGCGCGTCGCAGCGGGAGCGCGCGGCGAAGGCCACGCACGACATTCCGTAGTACGACAGGAGGGACCCTACCTGTTCCGTTTCCCATCCCCGCAATGACACTCCACAGACAGCGCCCGGCATGCCGCCGGCGCGAGCAGGTGGAGGCATACGAGCAAGCCAAGGAGAAAACGCATGTCGACCGAAACGAAGTGCCCGTTCAACCACACCGCAGGCAGCGGCACGACGAACAAGGACTGGTGGCCGAATCAGCTGAACCTGAACATCCTGCATCGGCACTCGGCGCTGTCCGATCCGATGGACAAGGATTTCGACTACGCCGAGGCGTTCAAGAAGCTTGACCTCGCGGCGGTGAAGAAGGACCTGCACGCACTGATGACGACGTCGCAGGACTGGTGGCCGGCCGACTTCGGCCACTACGGCGGCCTGTTCATCCGCATGGCCTGGCACAGCGCCGGCACGTACCGCACGGCCGACGGCCGCGGCGGCGCGGGCGGCGGGCAGCAACGCTTCGCGCCGCTCAACAGCTGGCCGGACAACGTGAGCCTCGACAAGGCGCGCCGGCTGCTGTGGCCGATCAAGCAGAAGTACGGCCGCAACATCTCGTGGGCCGACCTGCTGATCCTGACCGGCAACGTCGCGCTCGAATCGATGGGCTTCAAGACCTTCGGCTTCGCCGGCGGCCGCGTCGACACGTGGGAACCGGACGACGTCTACTGGGGCTCGGAAAAGATCTGGCTGGAACTGAGCGGCGGCCCGAACAGCCGCTACTCGGGCAAGCGCGACCTGGAAAGCCCGCTCGCCGCGGTGCAGATGGGCCTCATCTACGTGAATCCGGAAGGCCCGGACGGCAACCCCGACCCGGTCGCCGCCGCGCACGACATCCGCGAGACGTTCGCGCGGATGGCGATGAACGACGAAGAGACGGTCGCGCTGATCGCCGGCGGTCACACGTTCGGCAAGACGCACGGCGCCGGCCCGGCATCGAACGTCGGCCCCGAGCCGGAAGCCGCGGGCCTCGAGCAGCAGGGTCTCGGCTGGAAGAGCTCGTTCGGCACGGGCAAGGGCGCGGACGCGATCACGAGCGGCCTCGAAGTCACGTGGACATCGACGCCGACCAAGTGGAGCAACGACTTCTTCAAGCACCTGTTCAGCTATGAGTGGGAGCTCACGAAGAGCCCGGCCGGCGCGCACCAGTGGGTCGCGAAGGACTCCGGCGAAGTGATTCCGGATGCGTACGACGCGTCGAAGAAGCATCGCCCGACGATGCTGACGACCGACCTGTCGCTGCGTTTCGACCCGGCATACGAAAAGATCTCGCGCCGCTTCTACGAGAACCCGGCCGAGTTCGCCGACGCGTTCGCACGCGCGTGGTTCAAGCTCACGCACCGCGACATGGGGCCGCGTGCGCGTTATCTCGGCCCGGACGTGCCGGCGGAACATCTGCTGTGGCAGGACCCGATCCCGGCCGTCGACCACAAGCTGATCGACGACGCCGACGTCGCGGCGCTGAAGGCGAAGGTGCTCGCATCGGGCCTGTCGGTGTCGCAGCTCGTGTCGACCGCATGGGCGTCGGCTGCGACGTTCCGCGGTTCGGACAAGCGTGGCGGCGCGAACGGTGCGCGCATCCGCCTCGCGCCGCAGAAGGACTGGGAAGTGAACCAGCCGGCTGAACTCGCGAAGGTGCTCGCGACGCTCGAAGGCGTGCAGAAGGCGTTCAACGACGCGCAGACGGGCGGCAAGAAGGTGTCGCTCGCCGACCTGATCGTGCTGGCCGGTGCGGCCGGCGTCGAGCAGGCCGCGAAGAATGCGGGCGTGGCGGTGACGGTGCCGTTCGCACCGGGCCGCGCGGATGCGTCGCCGGAGCAGACCGACATCGACGCGATGGCCGTGCTCGAGCCGGTGGCGGATGGTTTCCGCAACTTCCTGAAGCATGCGTACAAGACGCCGGCCGAGGCGCTGCTGGTCGACAAGGCGCAACTGCTGACGCTGAGCGCGCCCGAGATGACGGTGCTCGTCGGTGGCCTGCGCGTGCTCGGCACGAACGTCGGCGATGCGAAGCACGGCGTGTTCACCGACCGTCCGGAAACGCTGACGAACGACTTCTTCGTGAACCTGCTCGACATGGGCACGGAGTGGAAGCCGGTGTCGGCCGCGAACGACGTGTTCGAAGGGCGCGATCGTGCGACGGGCAAGGTCAAGTGGACGGGCACGCGCGTCGACCTGATCTTCGGCTCGCACGCGCAACTGCGCGCGCTGGCCGAGGTGTACGGCAGCGCGGATGCGAAGGAGAAGTTCGCACGCGACTTCGTCGCGGCCTGGAACAAGGTGATGAACCTCGACCGCTTCGATCTCGCATGAGCCTGGCCGCCGCGTAATGCGGCAGTGCGGTAACTCAGTAACGCAGCAACGTGAAACGGCCGGTCGAACGACCGGCCGTTTCTTCTGGAACCGATGTCTCGTCGAAGGAGTGACGACCATGACGCAAATGATGCTCGATATGCGCGCTGCGTTCGCGGCGCCGGTGACACGGGCGCCGGCCGCGATCGTGCGGCGCTTCGTCGGTTTTGCGATCGCAGGCGGCGGTGCTGCCGTGCTGGTCGCGCAGGCGCTGCACGCGCTTGCGCCGGTTGCGGGCAACTGAGCGCGAAGTTTCGTGCGGGCCGAACCTGTCCCTTGATTTATGTGCATCGCTGCGCCGCCGTGTGCAGCGGGCCCCGGCGGCCCGAGCGCGTCCGGCGGCTGCCAACTGTGGCCCGCTCCGACATGACGCGAAGCGCCGCTCGGCTCTAAAATGCCGGGATTCTCTTCCCGGTGCTTCGCCATGCTTGCCCGCTTTCCCCTGTATCTGCGGCTCGTCCGGATGGACAAGCCGATCGGCAGCCTGCTGCTGCTCTGGCCGACGCTCAATGCGCTGTGGATCGCGTCGGACGGCCACCCGCGCTGGCCGCTGCTGGTGATCTTCACGCTCGGCACGCTGCTGATGCGCTCGGCCGGCTGCGCGATGAACGACTACGCCGACCGCGATTTCGACCGTCACGTGAAGCGCACGGCCGACCGGCCGCTGACGTCGGGCAAGATCCGCGCATGGGAAGCCGTCGCGATCGCGGTCGGGCTGTCGTTCATCGCGTTCCTGCTGATCCTGCCGCTGAACACGCTGACGAAGGAACTGTCCGTCGTCGCGCTGTTCGTCGCGGGTTCCTATCCGTTCATGAAGCGTTTCTTCGCGATTCCGCAGGCGTATCTCGGCATCGCGTTCGGTTTCGGCATTCCGATGGCGTTCGCGGCCGTGCAGGACACGGTGCCGACGATCGCGTGGGTGATGCTGGTCGCGAACATTTTCTGGTCGGTCGCGTACGACACCGAATACGCGATGGTCGATCGCGACGACGACATCAAGATCGGCATCCGCACGTCCGCGCTGACGTTCGGCCGCTTCGACGTCGCGGCGGTGATGGCGTGTTATGCGGCGACGCTCGGCATCTACGTGTGGATCGGCGTGACGCTCGGCTTCGGCCTGGCGTACTGGGCCGGCTGGGCGGTGGCGGTCGGCTGCGCGCTGTATCACTACACGCTGATCAAGGACCGCGAACGGATGCCGTGCTTCGCGGCGTTCCGGCACAACAACTGGCTCGGCGGCGTGCTGTTCGCGGGGATTGCCGTGCATTACCTGCTGGCCGGCAACTGAACGAAGCCGCGCGCCGGCGCGCAATTCCAATAAAAAAGCGGCCCGATGGCCGCTTTTTTTAGGTCCAGTGTCAGGGCAGCCGGCACGACGGGCGCGCTTACGCGCGGCCGAGCTCGTCGCCCATTTCCTTCGCGCGTGCCTCGGCCGCGAGCGCGCCGCGCACGATCGCTTCCTTCACACCCTGCGCGTCGAACGACGCGAGCGCGGCGGCCGTCGTGCCGCCCTTCGACGTCACGCGCTCGCGCAGCACGCTCGCCGGTTCGCCCGATTGCGCGGCGAGCTGCGCGGCGCCCGCGAACGTCGCGACTGCGAGCGCGCGACCCTGTTCGTCGTTCATGCCGAGGCGGCGCGCGGCTTCCTGCAGCGCTTCGATGAAATAGAACACGTATGCGGGGCCGCTGCCCGAAATGGCCGTGACGGCGTCGAGCTGCGATTCGTCGTCGAACCATACGATCTCGCCGACCGCGCCAAGCACGTTCGATGCGAGTTCGCGGCCTGCCGCGTCGACGCCCGGCAGTGCGGCGAGGCCCGTCACGCCCATGCCGACGAGCGCGGGTGTGTTCGGCATCGTGCGCACGACGCGGGCGTAGTCGCCGAGCCAGCGCGCGAGGTCCGTGCCGCGAATGCCGGCCGCGATGCTGATCACGAGCTGCGACTTCAGGTGCGGCGCGAGCGCCTGCGCGACGTCCTTCAGTACCTGCGGTTTCACCGCGAGCACGACCGCGTCGTAATCGGCGAGCGTCGCGTCGACGGCCGCGCCGGTGCGCACGCCGAATTGCTGCGCGGCGCGCGCGCGCACGTCCTCGTTGATGTCGATGGCATACAGGCCTTCAGCGGCGACGCCGCGCTTGATCAGGCCGCCGATCAGGGCCGCGGCCATGTTGCCGCCGCCGATGAATGCGATTTTCATGATGTCCGATTGAGCGAGTGAGTGAACGGAAAGGCGGAAAGGGCGCCGCGCTCAGTGCGAATAATCGCGCGCGCCGAAGATTGCGGTGCCGACGCGCACGATCGTCGCGCCTTCGAGCACGGCCGCGTCGAGATCGGCGGACATGCCCATCGACAACGTGTCGAGCGGCAGGCCGCCGGCACGCAATGCGTCGAACAGGTCGCTCAGCGCGCGATGCGGTGCGCGTTGCGCTTCGATATCGCCGGCCGGTTCGGGGATCGCCATCAGGCCGCGCAGCCGCAGCGACGGCAGCGCGGCGACCGCGCGCGCGACGTCGGCCACGTCGGCCGGCGCGACGCCGCTCTTCGACGCCTCGCCGCTGATGTTTACCTGCACGCATACGTTGAGCGGCGGCAGGTGCGCGGGGCGTTGTTCCGACAGGCGCTGCGCGATCTTCAGCCGGTCGACCGAATGGACCCAGTCGAAGCGCTCGGCGACCGGGCGCGTCTTGTTCGATTGCAGCGGCCCGATGAAATGCCATTCGAGCGACGCGCGCAGATCGGCGAGCGCGTCGATCTTGTCGATCGATTCCTGCACGTAGTTTTCGCCGAATGCGTGTTGCCCGGCCGCGTGCGCGGCGCGTACGTCGTCGGCGGGAAACGTCTTCGAGACGGCGAGCAGCGACACGGTGGCGGGATCGCGGCCGGCCGCGCGGGCGGCGTCGGCGATGCGGCGATGAACGGATTCGAGACGGGCGGCGAGATCGGACATAACGGGCGCGAAGACAGGCACGGAAGCGGGCATGAAGCCGATGCGCCGCGGCACGCGGCGCATCGATCCGCCCATTATACGGACGCCGCGCGCGCAGCCCGCCTCAGCCGTACAGCAAATGCTCGACGAGCTGGATCCAGTGCACGACCGGAATCTGCGTGCCGCTCTGCAGGTGCGCGATGCAGCCGATGTTGCCGGACACGATCATCTGCGGTTCGAGCGCCTGTAGCTTCAGCAGTTTCTGCTTGCGCAACCGGTACGACAGCGACGGCTGCGTCAGCGAATAGGTGCCGGCCGAGCCGCAGCACAGATGGCTGTCGGCCGGCAGCCGCACGTCGATGCCGAGCGTCTCGAGCAGGCGTTCGACCTTGCCGCGCGACTGCTGCCCATGCTGCAGCGTGCACGGCGGGTGGTACGCGACTGTGTGGATCGCGCGGCGCCGTGCGAGCGTCGCGAGCTCGGCCTCGAATGCGAGCAGCACGTCGGAGATGTCGCGCGTCAGCGAGACGATGCGCTGCGCCCTCTCCGCGTAGGCCGGGTCGTCGCGCAGCAGGTGCGCATATTCGAGCACCGTCGCGCCGCAGCCCGATGCGTTCATCACGATCGCCTCGGCGCCTTGTTCGACATGGGGCCACCATGCGTCGATGTTGCGGCGCGCGTCGTCGAGCGCCTCGTCGTGATAGTTCAGGTGCAGGCGGATCGCGCCGCAGCAGCCCGCGTCGGGCGCGACGACCGTCTCGATGCCGAGCGCGTCGAGCACGCGCGCGGTCGCGATGTTGATGTTCGGCAGCATCGACGGCTGCACGCAGCCGCCGAGCATCAGCATCTTGCGCGTATGCGTGCGGTGCGGCCATTCGAGCAGCCGCGTGCGCGGCGGCACCTTGTCGCGCAGCCGCTTCGGCAGCAGCGGCCGCACGTGCTGGCCGAGCCGCATCACCGGCGAGAACAGCGCGGCGTTCGGCACGAGGCTCGCGAGCACGCGGCGCACGATCCGCTGCTGCACGGGGCGCCGCACCTGCGCCTCGACGTGCTTGCGGCCAATCTCGACGAGCCGGCCGTACTGGACGCCGGAAGGGCAGGTCGTCTCGCAGCTTCGGCACGTCAGGCAGCGGTCGAGATGCTGCTGCGTGCTGCGCGTGACGGTCGCGCCTTCGACCATCTGCTTGATCAGGTAGATGCGCCCGCGCGGGCCGTCGAGTTCGTCGCCGAGCAGTTGATAGGTCGGGCAGGTCGCGGTGCAGAACCCGCAATGCACGCACTTGCGCAGGATCGCGTCGGCCTCGTCGCCGTCGGGCGTGTTGCGGATGAAATCGGCGAGGTTCGTTTGCATCGAGCCCTCAGAGATCAGGGTAGAGCCGGCCGCGGTTGAAGATGCGCGCGGGATCGAACGCGGCCTTCAGCCCGCGGTGGATTTTCATCATCGGGGCGGGCAGCGGCGTGAACACGCCCGCGCTGCGGTCGTACGTGTCGCCCGCGCGGAACAGCGTCGCGTGGCCGCCGGCCTGCTTCGCGCTCATGCGCACGGTCTGCGCATCGGCGTCGGTGATCCACCAGCGCTGCGCGCCGCCCCATTCCATCAGCTGGGTGCCGGGCAAGTGCATCGGCTCGGTGATCGACGGCAGTGCAAGGCGCCACAGCGCATAGCCGGGCGGAATGCCGTTGAAGAACGGATCGGTATGCTCGCGCAGGCCGGCCCAGAAGCGCTCGGCTTCGACCGCGTCGACGACTTCGCCGCCGAGCAGCGTCTTCGCGGATTTCACGGCCGCTTCGGCGCCCGACAGGCGCAGCACGAGCGTGCCGTTGCGCCACGCGCTCGCGCTGACGGGCAGCGGATGGCCGCCCCATTCGTTGAGCTTGCGCACCGCGTCGGTCGCGGTCATCTCGAACTTCAGCGTGACTTCGGCGACGGGCATCGGCAGCACCTTGATCGACAGGTCGAGCATCAGCCCGAGCGTGCCGAGCGAACCGGCCATCAGCCGCGACACGTCGTAGCCGGCGACGTTCTTCACGACCTGACCGCCGAAGCGCAGCACCTCGCCGCGACCGTTCATCAGCGTGACGCCGAGCACGAAATCGCGCGGTGCGCCGCAGGTAGCGCGGCGCGGGCCCGCGAGACCCGCCGCGATGCAGCCGCCGACAGTGGCCGCGCGGCCGAAGTGCGGCGGCTCGAACGGCAGCATCTGGCCGCACTCGGCGAGGACGGTTTCAAGCTCAGCGAGCGACGTGCCCGCGCGGACCGTGACGACGAGTTCGGCCGGGTCGTACGACACGACGCCCTGAAACGCGCGCGTGTCGAGGATTTCGCCCTCGAGCGCCTGGCCGTACCAGTCCTTGGTGCCGCCGCCGCGAATCCGCAGCGGCCGGCCGTCGGCGCTGGCCGCGCGGATGCGCTCGGCCCATCCGGCGACGATGTCGTCCTCTTCCATGTTCTGTTGCTGCCTCGACTTGTTGTTCGGTCGATTGTACCGGGGTGGCGCGATTCCACATCGCGACTATCCCTAAGCCCGGTATTGCGGACCGCATGCCCGTGCCGCCGCGCGAATGGGCCGCGCGGGCACGGCAGCACGGCGCGAGCGGTGCCGCCGGCGCGCGCCGCACCCCGCGCGACGCTCAGAATCGGGGCAGGTCGGGGTGCGGAAGCAGCCCGCCGCGCACGTGCTGGCGGCCGTATTCGGCACAGCGCGCGCGGGTCGGGATGCCCTTGTCGGGGTTCAGCAGCCCCGCGGGATCGAATGCGCGCTTGACCGCGAAGAACGCGTCGCGCTCCTGCGGCGAGAACTGTACGCACATCGAATTGAGCTTCTCGATGCCGACGCCGTGCTCGCCCGTCACACTGCCGCCGAATTCCACGCAGCATTCGAGGATTTCCGCGCCGAACTCTTCCGCGCGGCGCAGCTCGTCCGGATCGTTCGCGTTGTACAGGATCAGCGGATGCATGTTGCCGTCGCCTGCATGGAACACGTTGATGCAGCGCAGCCCGTAGCGCGTCTCGAGCTGCTCGATGCGCGCGAGCAGCGGGCCGATCGCGCGGCGCGGCACGGTGCCGTCCATGCAGTAATAGTCGGCGGAAATACGGCCGGCGGCCGGGAACGCGTTCTTGCGGCCCGACCAGTAGCGCAGCCGCTCCTGTTCGTTGCGCGATACCTGGATGCGCGTCGCGCCGTGCTCGCGCAGCACGGCCGTCATCCGCACGATCTCTTCGGCGACTTCTTCCGGCGTGCCGTCCGATTCGCACAGCAGGATCGCCTTCGCGTCGAGGTCGTAGCCCGCGTGCGTGAACGCCTCGACGGCTTGCGTGGCCGGCTTGTCCATCATCTCGAGCCCGGCCGGGATGATGCCCGACGCGATGATCGCCGCGACGGCCTCGCCGCCCTTGACCACGTCGTCGAAGCTCGCCATCACGAGTTGCGCGGTCTGCGGCTTCGGGATCAGCCGCACCGTGACTTCGGTGACGATCGCGAACATCCCTTCGCTGCCGATCATCACGGCGAGCAGGTCGAGGCCCGGCATGTCGAGCGCGAGCGAGCCGAACTCGACGATCTCGCCGTCGATCGTCACCGCGCGCACGCGCATCACGTTGTGCACGGTCAGCCCGTATTTCAGGCAATGGACGCCGCCGGAATTTTCCGCGACGTTGCCGCCGATCGTGCAGGCGATCTGCGATGACGGATCGGGTGCGTAATACAGGCCGTACGGCGCGGCGGCTTCCGAGATCGCGAGGTTGCGCACGCCGGGCTGCACGATCGCGGTGCGCGCGTACGGGTCGACTTCGACGATGCGCGTGAAGCGCGCGAGCGACAGCACGACGCCGAGCGCGATCGGCAGCGCGCCGCCCGACAGGCTCGTGCCCGCGCCGCGCGGCACGATCGGCACTTCCATGCGGCGGCAGATCTGCACGATCCGCTGCACCTGCGATTCCGTTTCGGGCAGCGCGACCGCGAGCGGCAGGCGGCGGTAGGCGGACAGGCCGTCGCATTCGTACGGCGCCGTGTCTTCGTCGCGGTACAGCAGGCAGTGCGTCGGCAGCACGGCCATCAGGGCCTGCACGACCTCGCGCTGGCGCTGCGCGCGTGCTGCGCTCGACAGTTCGACGGGAGCGTTCATGGAGTCTCCTGCAGCAGGCGGCGCGACGTCGCGCCGCCGTCTCAGCACGTGAAAATCTTGCCGGGATTCATCAGGTTGCGCGGATCGAGCGCGAGCTTGATCGCGCGCATCGTGTCGATCGCGTTGTCGCCGTGCTCCTTCGGCAGGAACCGCATCTTGTGCAGCCCGACGCCGTGCTCGCCCGTGCAGGTGCCGCCGAGGCGCAGCGCGCGCTCGACGATCCGGTCGTTGATGTGCTCGGCTTCGGCGAGTTCCTCGGGTTTGTCGGGATCGATCAGGATCGCGACGTGGAAATTGCCGTCGCCGACGTGGCCGACGATCGGGCAGGGCAGCGACGACGCGCGCAGGTCGACTTCGGTTTCCTCGACGCACGCGGCGAGCTGCGAGATCGGCACGCAGACGTCGGTTGTCACCGCGCGGCAGCCCGGCTTCAATTGCAGCATCGCGAAGTATGCGTTGTGGCGCGCGGCCCAGAGCCGGCTGCGGTCCTCCGGGCGGGTCGCCCATTCGAAGCCCTGGCCGTTGTTCTGGCCGGCGAGCGCCTGCACGAGTTCGGCTTGTTCCTTCACGCCGGCCTCGGTGCCGTGGAATTCGAAGAACAGCGTCGGCGCTTCGGTGAGCGTCAGGTTCGAGTGGCGGTTGATCGAGCGCACGGCGAGCGAATCGACGAATTCGACGCGCGCGATCGGCACGCCGATCTGGATCGTCTCGATCACGGTGCGTACCGCGTCGCCCATCGTCGGGAACGTGCAGATCGCGGCCGACACGGCTTCGGGCAGCGGGTGCAGCCGCAGCGTGATCTCGGTGATCACGCCGAGCGTGCCTTCGGAGCCGACGAACAGGCGCGTGAGGTCGTAGCCGGCCGACGACTTGCGCGCGCGCGAGCCCGTTTTCACGACGCGGCCGTCGGCGAGCACGGCGGTCAGGCCGAGCACGTTCTCGCGCATCGTGCCGTAGCGCACGGCGTTGGTGCCCGATGCGCGGGTCGCGGTCATCCCGCCGATGCTGGCGTCGGCGCCCGGGTCGATCGGGAAGAACAGGCCGGTGTCGCGCAGCGCTTCGTTGAGTGCCTTGCGCGTGATGCCCGGCTCGACCGTCACGGTCAGGTCTTCGGCATTGATCGACAGCACGCGGTTCATTTCCGACAGGTCGAGCGATACGCCGCCGCGCACCGCGAGCAGGTGGCCTTCGAGCGACGAGCCGGCGCCGTACGGAATCAGCGGCACGCTGTAGAGCGAGCACAGCGACACGGCTTCGCGCACGTCGTCCGCGCTGTGCGCGAACACGACGGCATCGGGCAGTTGCGGATCGAACGGCGATTCGTCGCGGCCGTGGTGCTCGCGGACCGCGTCGGCGGTCGACACGCGCTCGCCGAACGCGGCGCGCAGCGCATCGAGCATGGCGGGGGGAAGCGGGCGGCGCGTGGCGGCAGGCGGGGCGGGGTGATTCACGAATGTCTCCTGACTGCTTGTCGAACTTTCGGTCCATTCTACGCTGTAACGCCCGCTGCGAGCCCCGCCGCGGGCTGCGATAATCGTGTTTCAACCCAACCGGACCGCGTTGCGGCCGCGCACGAGAGGACATTCGCATGGGCAACCGCTTGAGCAAGATCGCGACGCGCACGGGCGACGACGGCACCACCGGCCTCGGCGACGGACGGCGCATCGGCAAGGACGACGTGCGGATCGCGGCGATCGGCGACGTCGACGAACTGAACTCGAATCTCGGCGTGCTGCTCGCCGAGACGCTGCCGGACGACGTGCGTACCGCGCTCGTCACGATCCAGCACGACCTGTTCGATCTCGGCGGCGAGCTGTGCATCCCCGGCCATACGGTGCTCGACGACACGCATCTCGCGCGCCTCGACCGGTGGCTCGCCGACTACAACGCGACGCTGCAGCCGCTGAAGGAATTCATCCTGCCGGCCGGCTCGCGCGCGGCGTCGCTCGCGCACGTATGCCGGACGGTGTGCCGCCGCGCGGAGCGCTCGATCGTCGCGCTCGGCCGCGACGAAACGCTCAACGATGCGCCGCGGCGATACGTGAACCGGCTGTCCGACCTGCTGTTCGTGCTGGCGCGCGTGCTGAACCGTGCCGACGGCGGGACGGACGTGCTGTGGGAGCGCGGGCGCGTCCGCTAGCGCGCCGTGGCGCTTTTGCGCACTGCGACAATTTGTCTGGGTGAAGTCGATTTTTAAACATGTATCGTATGCGCATGTTTAACGGAGAACGAACATGACCCAGATCACCGCTGACCAGATGGCTCGCGTGAAGGCCACTGCCCCTGTCCTCGCCGTGCACGGCGCGACGATCACGAAGCATTTCTACCAGCGCATGTTCGCGCGCCATCCGGAACTGAAAAACCTGTTCAACCAGACGCACCAGAAGACCGGCAGCCAGCCGGAAACGCTCGCGAAGGCGGTCTATGCGTATGCGGCGAACATCGACAATCTCGGCGCGCTCGGCGGTGCGGTGTCGCACATCGCGCACAAGCACGCGAGCCTGAACATCCGTCCCGAGCATTACCCGATCGTCGGCGAGAACCTGCTCGCGTCGATCGTCGAAGTGCTCGGCGACGCGGTCGATGCCGACACGCTCGAAGCCTGGCGCGTCGCGTACGGCCAGCTCGCGCAGATCCTGATCGGCGCCGAGGCCGACCTGTACGCTGGCGCCGCATGGAGCGGCTTCCGTCCGTTCAAGGTGGCGCGCAAGGTGCGCGAGAGCGACGAGATCACGTCGTTCTACCTGAGCCCGGCCGACGGCGGCGCGGCGCCGACCTTCGAACCGGGACAGTACGTCACGGTGAAGCGCTTCGTCGGCGATCTCGGCGTCGACCAGCCGCGCCAGTACAGCCTGTCCGACGCGCCGCACGGCAAGTGGCTGCGTATCTCGGTGAAGCGCGAGTCGGGCCGGCCCGAGGCGATCCCGGCCGGCAAGGTGTCGACGCTGATGCACGACGGCGTGGAGGAGGGCGCGATCGTCGAAGTGACCGCGCCGATGGGCGAATTCTCGCTGAAGCGCGCTGTCGATATGCCGGTCGTGCTGATCTCGGGCGGCGTCGGCCTGACGCCGATGGTGTCGATGGCGTCGACGCTGGTTGCGGAAGGCAGCAAGCGCGAGGTGCGCTTCATCCATGCATGCCGTTCAGGCGCGGTGCACGCGTTCCGCGACTGGCTGAACGATGCGGTGCGCGAGCATGCGAACGTCAGGCGCACGGTGCTGTACGAACTGGTCGGCCCGGACGATCGCGCAGGGATCGACCATGACCTCGAAGGGCGGCTCACGCCGGAACGCGTGAAGGGATTCGCGCTGGTGCCGGACGCCGACTACTACATCTGCGGCCCGATCGCGTTCATGAAGGCGCAACGCGATGCGCTGGTTGCGCTCGGCGTCGCGCCGGAGCGCATCAATACCGAAATCTTCGGCTCGGGCGCGCTCGAGTGATGCGCTGACGGGGGGTCTCCGGCCAATAAAAAATGCCCGGCGCAAGCCGGGCATTTTCGTTGCGACGCCAGTGATCAGTTGCCGCTGCCGCGCGCCACGCGCCGCGCCTTGACCGATTCCGCGAGGCCTTCGAGCACCTTCACGCTGTCGTCCCACGCGATGCACGCATCGGTGATGCTCTGGCCGTAGGTCAGCGGGCAGCCTTCCTTCAGGTCCTGACGGCCTTCGACGAGATGCGACTCGATCATCACGCCGACGATCCGCTCGTCGCCCGCCGCGATCTGGCGGCCGATGTCCGCGCACACCGGGATCTGGTTCTCGTGCTTCTTCGAGCTGTTCGCGTGGCTCGCGTCGATCATCAGGCGCGCGGCGAGGCCGGCCTTGCCGATGTCCGCGCAGGCGGCGTTCACGCTGTCCGCGTCGTAGTTCGGCGTCTTGCCGCCGCGCAGGATCACGTGGCAGTCCTCGTTGCCGGCCGTCGACACGATCGCCGAGTGGCCGCCCTTCGTCACCGACAGGAAATGGTGCGGCTGCGATGCAGCCTTGATCGCGTCGACCGCGATCTTCACGTTGCCGTCGGTGCCGTTCTTGAAACCGACCGGGCACGACAGCCCCGACGCGAGCTCGCGGTGCACCTGCGACTCGGTCGTGCGCGCGCCGATCGCGCCCCACGAGATCAGGTCGGCGATGTACTGCGGGCTGATCATGTCGAGGTATTCGGTCGCGGCCGGCAGCCCCATCTCGTTGATCTGCAGCAGCAGCTCGCGCGCGGTGCGCAGCCCTTCGTTGATCTTGAAGCTGTTGTCGAGGTGCGGATCGTTGATGAGCCCCTTCCAGCCGACCGTCGTGCGGGGCTTCTCGAAGTACACGCGCATCACGATTTCCAGTTCGCCCTTGAAGCGCTCGCGCTCCTTCACGAGCCGGCCCGCGTATTCGATCGCCGCCTTCGTATCGTGGATCGAGCACGGCCCGATCACGACGATCAGCCGGTCGTCCATCCCGTGCAGGATGCGGTGCATCGACTGGCGCGAGTTGTAGATCAGCTCGGACGCGGCTTCGGAGCACGCGAATTCGCGGATCAGGTGGGCGGGCGGCGTCAGTTCCTTGAGTTCGCGAATGCGGACGTCGTCGGTATTGTGCGGGGGCATGCTGTTTCTCCTAATTTTGCGGGCGCCGTTCGGTCAGTGTGCGTGCGGCAGATTCATCAATTCAAGCGATTCAGTGGTTTCGGTCGGGGCCACGGGACCGCTGCGGCGGCGACCGGGTGGCGAAGGGCGAAAAAAAACCGCCGGGTTCGCCGGCGGTTTTTTCGGGAATTTCGGTTGCGCTTTACGCGCCATCAACTCTCTCGATCCGCCAGCGGTCTGAGATGCCAAAAAAAGTAAAAATAAAACTTGGCGGACATGACGGCGATTCGGTTCGTCAAAAAAGTTGATTCGGAATTTATACCCCGTCGCCGGGCGGCTTGCAACCGGGAGGCGTCAAAAATGCGGACAATCCGCGCGTTCTCTTCAAAATACGCGGATTGTCTGCGCCGCGATGCGGTTATGCCGTACCGCCGACCGTCATCTTGTCGATCCGCAGGGTCGGCTGGCCGACGCCGACCGGCACGCTCTGGCCTTCCTTGCCGCACACGCCGACGCCCGTGTCGAGCGACATGTCGTTGCCGATCATGCTCACGTACTTCAGCGATTCGGGGCCGCTGCCGATCAGCGTCGCGCCCTTCACCGGGTAGGTGATCTTGCCGTTCTCGATCATGTACGCCTCGGACGCCGAGAACACGAACTTGCCGTTCGTGATGTCGACCTGGCCGCCGCCGAAGTTCACCGCGTACAGGCCGCTCTTCACCGACGCGATGATTTCCTGCGGATCCTTGTCGCCGTTCAGCATGTACGTGTTCGTCATGCGCGGCATCGGCAGCGCTGCGTACGACTCGCGCCGCGCATTGCCCGTGACCGGCATCTTCATCAGGCGCGCATTCAGCGTGTCCTGGATGTAGCCCTTCAGGATGCCGTCCTCGATCAGCGTCGTGCACTGCGTCGGGTTGCCTTCGTCGTCGATGTTCAGCGACCCGCGGCGGTTCGGCAGCGTGCCGTCGTCGACGACGGTCACGCCCTTCGCGGCGACCTGTTCGCCGATCCGGCCCGCGAATGCCGACGAGCCCTTGCGGTTGAAGTCGCCCTCGAGGCCGTGGCCGATCGCCTCGTGCAGCAGCACGCCCGGCCAGCCCGGCCCGAGCACGACCGTCATCGCGCCGGCCGGCGCGGGGCGGGCGTCGAGGTTCACGAGTGCCGCGTGCACGGCGTCGTCGACGTAACGCGACAGCACTTCATCGGTGAAGTAGCCGTAGTCGAAGCGGCCGCCGCCGCCGCCGGAGCCGATCTCGCGGCGGCCGTTCTGTTCGGCGATCACCGTGACCGACACGCGCACGAGCGGGCGGATGTCGGCCGCGAGTGCGCCGTCGCTGCGTGCGACGAGCACGACGTCGTATTCGCCGGCGAGGCCCGCCATCACCTGCGTGACGCGCGGGTCGCGCCCGCGCGCCATCTGCTCGATGCGCTCGAGCAGCTTGACCTTGGCCGTCGCGTCGAGCGACGCGAGCGGGTCGGACGGCAGGTACAGGTCGCGGCCCGAAATGCCCTTCAGCGACGTCGCCGCCTTGATCTTCTGCCGGCCGCCGCCGGCCGCCGCGATCGCCTTGGTGGCCGCGGCCGCCTGCGCGATCGCTTCCGGCGACAGGTCGTCGGAATACGCGAACGCGGTGCGGTCGCCCGCGACCGCGCGCACGCCGACGCCCTGGTCGATGCTGAAGCTGCCCGACTTGACGATGCCTTCCTCGAGGCTCCACGCTTCGCTGCGGGTCGCCTGGAAGTACAGGTCCGCGTAGTCGACGCGATGCGTGAAGATGTCGGCGATCGTGCGCGTGAGCAGGCTTTCGTCGAGGCCGTACGGCGTGAGCAGGATGTCCTTCGCCAGCGCGAGGTTGCGGATGCCGGGTTCGATGATGTTCATGCGGATATCGGGGTTTCTCAAAAAGTTGTCGGGTGCTTCTGGGCAGATGGGTGGGCCGCGCGGCGTTTCAAGCGGTGCGGCGGATTCAGGTCAGCACGCGGTGCCGCCACGCGGGCAGGCTCTGGCGCACGTCGGCGATGCGCTGCGGATCGATCGCGCCGAGCACGACGCTTGCGCCCACGTCGCGGACCGCGACGACTTCGCCCCACGGGTCGATCAGCATGCTGTGGCCCCAGGTGCGCCGGCCGTTCTCGTGCTTGCCGCCCTGAGCGGCCGCGAGCACGTAGCACTGGTTCTCGACGGCCCGCGCGCGCAGCAGCGTTTCCCAGTGCGCGCGGCCCGTCGTATACGTAAACGCCGACGGTACGACGATCATCGCGCAGTCGCCCATCCTGCGATACAGCTCCGGAAAGCGCAGATCGTAACAGACCGACAGGCCGACCCGCCCGAACGGCGCGTCGAACGCGACGACCGTATCGCCCGCGCGGATCGTGCGCGCCTCGTCGAACGACTCGTCGCCTTTCTCGAAGTTGAACAGGTGGATCTTGTCGTAGCGCGCGGCCTCGTTGCCGGACGGATCGAACACGAGCGTCGTGTTCAGCACGCGATCGGGCTCCGGCGCCTTCAGCGGCAGCGTGCCGCCGATCACCCAGATGCCGTGGCGGCGCGCGGCGTCCGCGAGGAAGCGCTGGATCGGGCCGTCCTGGTAGGGTTCGGCGAGCGCGAGCTTGTCGGTGTCGCGGTGGCCCATGAAGCAGAAATACTCGGGCAGCAGCACGAGCTGCGCGCCTTCGCCGGCCGCTTCCGCGATCAGGCGGCGGGCTTCGGCGAGATTGCGCGTGACGTCCGGCGTGCTCACCATCTGCAGCGCGGCGACCCGAAAGGGCGTGGCGGAACGGGTGTGGTCGGTCATCGCGGGATCGGTTGCGTCATAAATGGGGTGCGGCCCGGCAGCGCGCGGAACTCAATGGTTCGTTGCATCGGCCGGACCGTGATTCATCTTACCCTGATCGCCCCGCACCCGCTCGATGTGCGGGTGCGCCCACGAGCCCGTGATCGCGTAGTCGAGCGCGAACGCGCGCGACAGCGTCTCCGACAGCGCGTAGTTCGCGGCCAGCACGCCGACGCCGAGCAGCGGATTGACGATCGCGGCTGCGATCGCCGCCGTGCCGGCGCCGATCTTCGGTGCGACGTGCGCGTGCAGGTCCTGCGTTTCGGCGCCGAGGTCGACCGCGCCGCGCACCGTCACGTTCGCGGGCCCCGTCGTCATCGAGAAGTCGTCGGTGCGCGCGATGCCGTTCGAGATCCGCCCGGTGCCCGTGATCTTGTCGAACGGCAGCCCCTTGCCGACCACGTCGCGGAAATTCAGCGTCAGGAAGCGCGCGAGGCTCTGCAGGCTCAGCACGCCGAGCAGCTTCGCCGCACCCGGATCGACCTTGAGGATCTGCCCGTGCTCGAGGTCGAGCGCGACCTGGCCGCCGAGCGACGGGAAGTCGACCGCGGTCGGGCCGCCGCGCCAGCCGACCTTGCCCGTTATCGTGCCGTGTCCGTCCGCGAGCGTGCGCGGCAGGCCGACGCGGTCGAGCAGCGCGCCCGCGTTGTCGATGTCGAGCTTGAAGTCGAACACGGTGCGGCGCGGCGCATCGTTTTCGTCGGCGCCGCCGGCGAGCGCGCGGCGCGACGTGCGCCAGTTGCCGGTCGCCGTCAGCTTCGCGGCCGGATTCGACAGTTCCAGCTTGTCGAGCTGCCACACGGGCGTGCCGTCTTCGTCGATGTTGCGCGCGTTGACGACGAGGCGGCCGATGTCGTGGGCGCGCGCGACGACCTGGTCGACGATCAGGTCGATCGACGGTATCGGGCGGTCGGTCGGCGTCGGCAGGTTCATCGCGCGGCCGACGAGGTCGTGCTGCGCGCTGTCCGGAATCACGAGTTTCGCGAGCCGTGCGTTCAGTACGCCCGCGCCGTTGTGGCCGCCGCCCGGCGCCCACGACAGGTAGCCCGATACCTGGTTCGACGCGATGTTCGCCTGCCATAGCTCGTCGACGTGCGATGCACCGACGATCACGTTTTCCCAGTTGCGCTTGAGCAGCTTCAGCGTGCCGAAGTGGAACGCGAAGCGCTTCGGCGCGAAGCTCGCGAGATCGACG
Organism: Burkholderia sp. LFS061; assembly: GCF_047978125.1. NCBI lineage: Bacteria > Pseudomonadati > Pseudomonadota > Betaproteobacteria > Burkholderiales > Burkholderiaceae > Burkholderia > Burkholderia sp. LFS061. The sequence goes on from NZ_JBFPFS010000072.1 coordinate 21,826, forward strand.
CGCGGCGCGGCCTGCGGCTCCGGCGCGCGCGGCGTGTCGGGCTTCAGCGTGCGGGCGAGCGCGAGCCACGCGTCGGCATCGAGTTCGTCGACGTCGACGGCCGCGCTCACGCCGTCCTGCGGCATGTCGGGCATCCGGTGGATGCCCATCGCGCCGCGCACCGCGCGCAGCGGCTGGCCGCGCGTCGCGTCGAGCAGGTAGGTCGCGGACACGGGGCCGAGCGTCAGGTCGGCGTGTTCGAGGCGCCTGCCGTCCGCCTGCGGCGCCGGCTGCAGCGTGAAGCTGAACGGCATCGGCGTGCCGGCCGCTTTCGCGAACGGCGCCGGGAAGTCCAGCGCGACGCCGGTCAGGTCGGAGCGCGCGGCGACGTCGGGCAGGCGGCCCGGCACGCCGCGCACGGCGACCTTGTACGGCGCGTCGCCGATCACATGTTCGAGCAGCGCCGCGGCCGCGCCGTGCAGGTTCAGCCCGCGCGCGGCGTCGAGCGCGAGCCGGCCGTCGACGTCCACCGCGTACGGGCCGTGCGACCGGAAGCTGCCGTTCGCATGTACCGGACCGCCGAGGAATCGGCCCGACAGGTCGTGCAGCGACGCGCCGGCATCGGTGAAGCGGACCTGGCCGCGCAGCGCAGACAGCGGCGGCACGCCGTCGGCCGACAGCGTGTTGCCGCCGAACGCGAGCGCGCCTTCGATGGCCGTGTGCTTGTGTGCGATGCGCTGCGGAATCGTCAGCTTGAGCGACAGCGCCGCGGGGCCCTGCGCGTCGAGCCGCTGCGCCACATGGCCGCTCATCGCGCCGAGCGAGCTGTTGTCCGCGTAGTCGAGCAGGTCGGCGAGCGGGCCGTTCGCATGGCCTTCGATCACGAGCGGCGAATCGGCCGGGCGGCCGAGATCGTCGATGCGGCCCGCGACCTTCGTCAGCGCGACGCGCTTGTAGTGCGCGCGGTCGATGTCGAAGCGCAGCTTGTTCTGCGCGAGCTCGAACACGCCGTCGATCCCGTCGAGCGCCGGCCAGACGCTCGGCGTGCCGTTCGCGAGCTTGCGCGGCGGATACGGCGTCGGCTCGAAGCGGCCGCCGGTGAACGGCGCGACGATGTGGAACACGCCGGCGTCCGGCTCGTGTTCGAACGGGAATTTCTCGAGCGGGCCGCGGGCGACGATCGACGCGCCCTTGGTCACCTTGCCGTCCTGCAGCGCGTGGCCGAGATAGTTGCGCAGGTGCTCGGACATCCCGGTCGGCAGGTAGCGCGGAATGCGCGCCACCGACGCGCGCGCGAAATCGGCGCGCAGGTCGAGCGAGCCTCGGCCGTGGCCGGGGTTCGTGTACGAGCCCGACACCGCGATTTCTGCATCGGGGTTCGAGACGAGCAGGTCGGGCAGCGTCACGTCGACGCGCGCGTGCTTGTCGCCGGGCGCGGGCGTGATCACCCATTTGGCGTTGCCGCGCAGCCGGTCGAACGTCAGGCGCGGCTCGTCGAACTCGCCGGGCACCGTGACGGCCGCGTTGACCGTGTCGAAGTGCGCGGCGCCGCCCGTCTCGTTCGCATCGACGCGGCCCCACAGGTTCTCGACGCCCGGCCAGCCGGCACGCGGGTGGCCGCGCGGCGACAGGCCCGGCGGCGGCTCCTGCGCGGCGAAGCTGATGCCTTGCAGGTCGCCGAGGAAGCGGTAGCGGACGATCGGCGCGGCGCCGGTGCGCCGCTCCTCGTCGGCGAGCTCGGCCCGCGCGGGTTTCGCGCGCTCGACCTCGATGTGATAGTTCGACACCATCCCGCGCGGGTCGATCTTGATCAGTTCGTTGCGCAGGTGCGCCGGCAGCGGCAGCCCGCGGATGAACTCGCTGAGGATGCCGAGATCGACGCGGTCGCCGACGACGCTGATCAGTTGCCCCTGGCTGGCCGTCGGCACGCGGTAGCGGGCCGTCAGCGTCGACAGCGCGAGCGAGCGGGCGAGCGGCGTGCCGTCCGGCAGCGGCGGCTGGCCGAGTTCCGCGTTGAAGCGCGTCAGGTGCAGCGTGTAGTCGTGACCGGCATCGAGCACCATGTCCCAGCCGAAGCCGACCGTCGGCACGTCGAGCCGCGGCTGCGTCGGACGCACGCGCAGCGCGACGTCGGCACCCTGCAGGTCGCCGCCCGCCGAGCGCAGGTGGCCGTCGCTGAAGGTCGCCCAGATCGCGTTGTCGATCCGGCCCGCGTGGATCATGAGCGGTATGTCGAGGTAGCGGGCGAGCGTCTGCAGGTCGACGGGGCCTGTCGACAAGTAAGCGTCGCCGGTCCAGTTCGACGGCTTGCCGACCGGCGCGAGTGCCTTGTGCGTGAAGCGCGCGCGGAAATCGAGCGGGCCGAGCAGCAGCGTGCCGTTCGCGGGCGCCTGCAGCGCGGCCTTGTGTACCCGACCGTCGTTGAGCACCGCGATCCGGATGCCCGACAGCACGAGCTCCGGCGCGTCGTGCTGCGCGTCGCGCCAGCGCAGCGTGCCGCCGCGCAGCACGATTGCTTCCTGCCTCAGCAGCCACGTGCCGAACGTGTCGCTGCCGCCGTGGGTGGTCGCCACGCCGACGCCCGCGACGCTCAGCGAGCCGTCGGCCGCGCGCGCGACGACGAGGTCGGGCTGGTCGACGATCAGGCTCGACAGCGCGGGCGACAGCCGCAGCAGCGACATCCACGACAGCGCGGCCGTCGCGTGCGGCACCGACAGCGCGACCTTGCCGTCGCGGCCGCGGATCGTCAGGTTCGTGAGTTCGACGCCCGGCTGCATGCCGGACCAGTTCGGGGAAAGCTTGCCGATCGAAAGCTGCGTGTGGAGCTTGTCGGACACGACGCGCTCGATGCGCGGGCGGAATTCGTCGATGCGGGGCAGCAGCACGTAGCGCAGCCCCAGGAACGCGCCGGCCGCAACGAAGTAAGTGCCGATCCCGACTGCCAGCGTCACCTTGAACACGCGACGCAGGACCGGATGATCGTGCTTCGGAGGTCCCGCTTCGGGCGCAGCTACGGCGGATTCCTGACGGTCGGACATGCGGCGGACGGGCGGCGATATGGTAGTTTTGCAGATTGACGTTGAAATGTATCACATGGGTTCGTGCCGGCGGCCGTTGCGGCCGCACGGCACGGGCTTTCCGGCGCGCGGTTTCGCGGCGGACGCACGCGCGTCCCGCGATGCCGCGCCGAGTCCATGGGGCCGGCCGGCAGCGGGGCGCGCACGCGTATGCCCGCGCCGGCCGGCCTTACCGCCAGGCCCGCTTCTCGATGACCGACGCTTCCGCCCTGATCAGCACGTCTTATTCCCGTTATATCGCACGCGCGGCCGCCGCGCGGCCCGCGCTGGCCGAGCAGGTGGCCGCGTGGGCCGCCGCGCCGCTCGCCCGCGCGC
>NZ_JBFPFS010000073.1:0-24397 GCF_047978125.1 Burkholderia sp. LFS061
GCCGGAGGTGTGCCGAGGCCGGCACGTCCCTGGCGTTGGTGCTCAGCATGCGTTTCCGCACGCGACTCGGCCTTGTCTGCGATTCCAGATAGCACCTCTAGCAGGTATCCGGCCGTTGGTATTGTCGAACGAACCATTGCCGCCGGTGACCGTCACGGTCGTATTGCCGATCGCCGTAGTCGGGTTGTTGACGTCGCCCGAGAAAATGAGCCCGTTCGCGTTGCTCAGGCTGCCGGTCGTCAGGTTCAGTGCGTTCGTCGCGAGCAAGCCGCCCGAGTTGGTCGTCGCACCCGACACGTTGAAATTCGCAGTCGGCCCGTAGATCGTTCCCGAGTTATTGAGGTTCGTCGCGGTGATGTTCGCGGTCTGCAGCGACGACAAGCTGCCCGAATTCGAGACGGTCGAGCCGGACACGTTCAGGTTGTCGGCCGCCATCTGCGTCCCGACGTTATTGACCGTGCCGCCGGCGAGCGTCGCGTCGCCCTTGAAGGCCGCCGTGCCACCCGTCGTCAGGCTTTGCGTCCCGGTGATCTGCGTCGTGCCGCCGACCACCGCGTTCGCGGTCGTCACGTTTGCACCCGACAAGGTCGCATTGCCGCCGACCGACAAGGCCGGCGCGGTGGCGCTGAAGGGCTGATTGAACTGGCCTGCCGACGTATCGAGGTTATTCGTCGCAGTGGCGGTCAGATTGCCACCCACCGCCACGCCCTGCGTCGTGATGTTGGTCGCCGTGAGGCTCGCATTTTTCGACGCGGTCGTCTGGCCGTTGAGCGTCAGATTCTGGCCGGCGGCCAGGGTCGCATTGCCCGCCGTCGAAACTGGACCGGCTGCCGTCAGATTTCCTGTCTTCGCATTGGCGTTCAGATCGCCGATGCTCTTCAGGCTGCCTTGTGCGTTCACGTCCGTACCGGCCGTGATCGTCGTTGTCCCGCCCGACAGTGAATCGCCTGCGAGCGTCGCACTACCGTTGGTCGCCGTCAGATTGCTGCTGCCCACGGCCGTCGTCGCGCCGACCGACAGGTTCTGGCCAGCGGCTGCACTCAGATTGTTGCCAGTCTGGATCGCGCCTGAGATAGCGACGTTGTTACCGGCATTGAGCGTCGTATCGTTCACGACGCTGATCGCACCCGTGCCGTTGATGTCGCGGCCCGCCGTCACGCTCGCGTTGCCCGTGTTGCTGACCGCGAGGCCCCCATTCAGGTTCGCATCGCGCGCGGCTGCAATCGTCGTGGCCTGGCCACTCTGGATCGTCCCGGCGACCGTCGCGTCCTGCCCGGCATTGATATTGACCGTGCCCGGCGTCGACACGGCACCCGCGATCGCGACGCTACCCGCGCTCGATCCGATCGATGCGTTACTGCCGCTGTAGACGAGACCGCCAAGGCTCACGCCCTGCGATCCAATCGCGTTCAATGTGCCGAGCGACACCACGTTGCCGGTCGTCGTCAACGAGCCGCCGTTGGCCGCGAGCGTCATGTCGCCGACCGACGCTGCCGTTCCCTGCACGCTGGTGCTGCCGCCCGACGTCACGTTCAGGGCCCCGCCACTGGTTACGTTTCCGCCCAGCGTCGTGTCCTGCCCCGCCTGAATCGTCACCGCGCCCGGTGCGGAAACCGTGCCGCCGAAGCTTGCGTTCGTACCGGCCGTCGCATTGATCGTGCTGCCGCTCTGAACCGCTCCATTCAGCGCAATGGCCTGCCCCGCATTCAGATTCACCGCGCCTTGCGACGACGCGACGTTGCCCTGCCCCGTGATCGAGCCGCCGTGTGCAGCGATCGTCACCGGCCCCTGCGCCTGTACCGTGCCACCGACCGCAGCGTTCTGGCCAGCCGTCACCGACAACGCACCGTTCGATTGCGCATTGCCGTTTACCGTGGCCGAGCCGGTTTGCGCGGCGATCGTCGTATCGCCGACGCCGGACACCTGCCCGTTGACCGTCGCGTTGCGTGCGCCCGCCAGCGCGACCGTGCTGCCACCCTGCACCGCGCCGTTGACCGTCAGATCCGCCCGGCTTTCGCCGACACCGTGCCGGGCGCGCTCAAGCCGCCGACCGTGAGATCGCCATTGGTCGTCTGCAGCGCGATGTCGTGCGCCGACAGCGAATCGATCGTCATCGACTGGCCGGCCGTCAGGCTGGCCGCACCGTTCGCGGCAACAGACGCGGCATTCAAATTGCCGCCCGCCGTCATCATGACGTTCTGCCCGGCCGACACCGCACCCGGCGCGTTGATGTCGCCGTTCGCATTGACCGTGTAGTTCTGGTTCGCGAGACCCGTACCCGCGATCGTCGTGTTGCCCGTGCTGGTCAGATTGACGTTCTGATTGGCAAACGTTTGTCCGACCGATATGTCGCCGTTCGCATTGACGATTACGTTGCCCGCCGTCGCCGACAGCGGACCTTGCGTGTTCACACCCATACCGACCGCCGTGGACACGATATAGACGGTGCCCGATGTGACCGAACCATATTGGCTCACGTCGACCGCGACGCTCTTGCCGATCGCCGCGGCAGTGTTGGCCGTGCCGTTTGCAGCCGTTCCGTACGTGATACCGGTCGCATTCGACGACGCCGGCGTAACGAGCTGGTTGCCCGTGACGATGTTCACGCGCTGATCGGCGCGCAGCGGGGCATTGACCGAGACGCTTTGGCCAATAAGGTCCAAATTCCCGACGGTGCCTTCCACCCCGGCACCCGGCGTGCCGTCGTTACCGGCGGGCCCGCTGATCGAAATATTGCCTGAGCGAACGTCGTATGCCACCGCACCCGCATGCGTAAAATCGGTTGCCGTGCCGCCGACACCCGTCAGAAACTGCGGCGTGCCGGTTGTGAGCGTCAAATTCGTGACATTCGTCACGCTCAAACCATTGACGCTGACGCCATTCGGAGACGCCACGACGACGGCCGCCGGCGAGCCGAATACCTCGAGCGGACCGAACAATGAGGCCGCTGGGCCAGTCGAGCTGACCTGATTGACGATCGTCGTCGCCGGCCGGCCATTCAGATTCGGATTCGGATTCGGATTCGGATTCGGATTCGGATTCGGATTCGGATTCGGATTCGGATTCGCGCCCAGCGTACCGCCGAGCAGCGGAGTCCCCGCCACCGTGCTGCTGTTCAGCACGAGACCTTCAGGTCCCACGTTAAACGACTGATACTGTCCGACGCTAATGCCATTCGCATTGGCCGCGGGGATATTGATAGCCGGCACGCCCGTGCTCGTTTGCGTAACCATCGGCTGGAAGGGAATCGGCGCCCGCGGATCGACAATCGGTGCGGCGTGCGCCGTTTGATCCGCGAGAAACACGGCCGGCGCGAAATACATCACCGCCGTCATGACCCACGCAGTCGCCTTGACCCATAGCGCGTGTCCTTCGCTTTTCAGCGGAGCATGGTCGACGATAATCGCCTGTTTGGCCGTTTCCCGTTGAACGTGCCGAATCTCAATATCGCGCGTGCTGCGGCGCATAGTTGGTCTCGCTCTGAATTTTCCGCAGATAGTCGCACAGCCAAAACTGAAAGATGGTCAACAATTGTCAGGCTTGGCGATAAGCTCACGGCATTTACTTACAAACACCATACGATAAATGCATTAATAAGTTATTCGCTTATCTATATCAATAAGCCGCTCAATCAAACACCAATCTTTAAAATCGTGCTCTCGAGAGTTAGGGACGATTTCCATGCAATGTCGATGTCTTTGCCGGCGACGCCGTACACGGTATAGCCATGGCCGCGGCGCGCCGCCGATGTGCTAAACGTTAAAGAGTGTGACTGATAGAGCCGTCGGTCATTTTCCGATCAGAAACTGACCGAAAATAGTCGACGCTGCTTCGTCTCGATTGAAAGCGATTGAGTGAACAAGCAGCCGCGCCGCGAACGTCGATGGAGTTGATCCGGTTGTTGCGCTACAACGAGCGGAACTTGACTTTCCATGTGAGCCGGTACGCTGGTTGATATCGATTCCCTAACCGCGACAGGAGAAATGATGTCGACTTACCAAACGCTGCTTGCACAACGCGCCGTCCTCGAAGCCGAAATCGAGAATGCCAAGGCCGCAGCACGCCAAACCGTGCTGGCTGAAGTGAAGCGCATGGTGGTGGAATTTGATCTTTCCGCCCGAGAGATTTTCGGCGGCAACAAAGCGCGCAAACACCAATCCACGCGAGCACGCTATCGAGATCCCGAATCCGGCGCAACATGGAGCGGTCGTGGCCGTCCACCGGCCTGGATCGATGGCAAGGACCGCGCACCATTCGAGATCGCGCCCCAGCCCTCCAATTCTTGAACTGAGTCTCGACACTGGATATATTTACAGTGCAACGCAACACGGCGGCCGGCTTCGACACAACCGGCCGCCGCATCACCTCGACGCCCCTATGGAAAGCTCAGAAACCGTTACGCCGCCCGGTCCGCAACCCGACCCAGTGCGCTTCGAGCACGCGCTCGCGCACGCCACGGAAGACCTGCGCCGCATCGCCACGTCACTCGCGGATCGCCATCTGAAGGCAGGACTGACGCACGCCTGGAGCTGGCCCGTCCTGCTCGAAATCGAAGAGCAAGCCTTTTCGGATCTCGCGTTCCAGAGCCGGAATGAAGCGGCAGTCGTCGATGCCCTTCCGCGGATAGGCCCAGCGACCTTTCCGGGTGTCGATCTGAGCGGCCTGATCGACTGGACGTTGGCGGACTCATCACTTCCGATCGTCTATCTCAGCGTTCGGGAACGGTTGTCGGCGGTCGATCTCTCCGACCGAGCCAAAGCAGCGGCATGAGCGGTCGGTCGACACATTGCTTGGCGGGCGGAAAATCGGCTGGAGCGCAGGTTGTGCGCGCTAGCGATATCCGAGTGACGGGACCGGGTCACCCCTCCCGTCTGCTGGCAAAGGACGCGAATCGTAGATTCGCGTTATGCTTGGGGTAGGCAATATTCAGTATATAAGGTCGAATGGACGATCCGACTCTCTGGCTGTCGGCACCCACCGAGGCCTATCAGCAGTGGCAGCGCACCGAAGCCGCCGGCGCCGATCGGCGCGCGTTCTCGCCCCGGTCGATCGTCCAACACGAAGCCATGTTCGAGCGCTTCATGCGCCACCTCGCGGCCGCGCAGCGGTCGCTGGCCACCTTCGGCCCGGATCACCTCGAATCGTTCTTAGCTGACGTGGACCGCCGGTGCAAACCAGGCACCACGACGCGGCTTCGCTACCAGAAGCTCCTCGACCGACTCGGCCGACACCTCGTCGACGTCGGCGTGCGCAAGACCAATCCAGCGGCCGCCTATACGCTGACGCAGACGTGGCCGGAGGATGAGCCCGTCCCGGTGTACCTGCTCGAGGCCGACGATCGCCGCCTGCAGGAGTCGGTTGCCTCGCTCGACGGCCTCGACGAGCGTGCGGTCCGCAATCGCGCGATCGTCGCGCTGCTGCTTGCGACAGGCATCACCGCGCAGGAAATTCGTCAGGCGACAACCAGCGACCTCGATCTTTCGCCGGCGCGGCCGCACATCCTGATCCCCAAGCGAGGCCCACGCGAAGCGCGTCGAATCAACCTGGAAGACTTCGCGCGGCCGGTGCTGGAGCGATGGAGGAACCACACAGCAGCGGCCGCCAGCGCGCTGCTGTTCCCGTCGCCCCGCGCGGGCGGGCCGATGACGGACGAGATGCTCGGCCGGATCGTGCGCGACGAACTGCTCGCGGTCGACATCCGCGTGCCCGACATGAGCCCGCGCACCCTTCGCAACACCTTCGCACGCCGCCTCCTGCTCGCTGGCCGGAGCAACGATGACGTCATGTACGCGCTGGGCCTCACAAGCCAACGGACCGTGATCCGAATTCGCGCCACCCTCCAACCCGCTCCGCAAGCCAACGGCGCAACTTGACTTCTTGGCCACGTCGATAGCCTGAAGAAGCCAGCACTTTCGCTGGCTTCTTTGTTATCGGAGGGTTCCTATGGACTACGTAACGCGCTACACAGACCTCATTTATTTCGCGGGCGGCGATTTCGTGATCTGTCGATACAGGCTCATTGCCCGCCGTTCCGAGGCCAAGCAAATCGTCGTTCAGATCGACAATCACAAGGGCTCGCAGGGCATCTTGAGAGCAGATCACCAAGCGCGTGACGCTGTCCTCAATCGAATCGCCGATCGGGAGCTGGCTGGAATCCCGTTCGCAATGCTCTGCGTCGCGCTGACCGAGAACGACACGCACCAGGTCGTTTTAGGCGAGCCGGACCTCGAAGACTACATCCATCGTGGCCATCCGTTTCAGCAGCCCCCCGAGCGCGCTGCCCGCGGCCGACATATCGAGCGCATCTCGATCGACTCTCGAAACCTCGTAATCGGCCGCGCGCGAATTCTGACGGCGCATTCCACCCCGACATCGCCGGACGCTGACCTCGCCGCATTGCTGAAAAGCCCCGATAACAGCGCGGCATAAGAAGCCTTGTGGGTAGGCGACAACGACACCTCGTCGAGGTGTCGCCACGCCGATCGAACTCCCACGGTGGACGCGGCCAACATCGAGCCGGTGCCCGTCGAGATTTATTTCGCAAGGGGGGGTGAAACATCTCGGGGCATTGTCGTATTGCTTCATTGAGAGGGCGCACGTCGTGCCCTATACGTGGCGAGGAATCACACAATGAAGTTCATACTTGACCTAGCACGCGCAGCGCTTGAGGCAATGGTGTTTCTCAGCGATCAGTCGCCGGCCCGTCGAGGCGACCGGAAGATGACTGCGGCAATGGCTTTGGCTTGCGTGTATCACATTTACGCGATCATCCACGCTTACACACTCGGAATGTAAGACTCGATCCCAGGGCAGCTGACGAAAAAAAGCCCGGCACATGAGTGCCGGGCTGTGTCCAAGATTACTTTCCGTCAAGCGGCCTGCGAAAACAGGTCGACCGGCGCCAGATTCAGCATCGTACGGTGCTCGGAGTCTGAAATCGCGTTGTCGACGAGAAATCGGTCCAGCTCTAACGGCGTCAGGTTGTGTCGCTCGGCGAGGTGGGCGAAATACTGCCCTCGTTTTGCCATCTCCTGATACCGGCCAGCCATTCCGGCCGGCAGCCGCACGATCCCTTCGTTCAACCAGAATCGGGCCGACTCCATCCCCGAATGAAGCTGCGCCTTCACCGACCAGCCAGCATCGAAGCTGCAGGTCACGAATGCACACGCTGCCTCGGTGTCCACCTCGAACTGGTCGCTCTATTCGAAATAGACGATCTGCTCACCAGACTTCGTTCGAGCATACCGGCTCGGCCGCCCCGGACGGGTATAGCGATTCCACTGCTCCGCGGCATAGTCGCGAAGCCCATCCGTGGGTACCTCGGCATCGTACGCGCCGACAAAGAACCAACCGTGGTGCGGGATGTCGATCTTCGTCAGCGGATCGAGGACTGGAACGTGGTACCGCCGCCCGAGCCGATGCACGTCGAACCAGACCGAAAGCGCTGGAAAGGCGTGCTGCGCATATCGCACGATGCGCGGTATGGTCATCGACCCTGGCCAGCGTCCGTATCAGAAAATGCGTGAGCGACATCGTATTCCTCGAAGTACAGTCGGAAGGTTTCACCCGTCAACGCGCGCGCCGCGAGCTGGAACGCCGCCGATCGCTGGCTGATGTTCTCCGGGCACCGTTCGTCGACCATCTCCGGCGCAAGCTTGTAGCGCGACTCGAACGCCGTTACCGGTTCGAACATCGGCGACCAGACATGGAAGCGCTCGCCATCGCGCACGACGAAGCGCCGCGCATACAGCAAGTGGGCGGATGCGAACAGACCCTGCATGAATGCGATATGCGGATCGCCGGTCTTGCGCACGCGTTTGAATGCACTGAGTCCGTCCACGAACATCTCCTTGACGAGCGGCTCTGCCTTCCCGATGAAGTGTTCACCGACGAAGTCCGCTACTCGCGCGCAGGCGAGCTCCAACTCTGGGGCGAAGGTGAACACCGGAGTCAGGTGGGCAGAGAGTTTGTGCTCGCGAATGATTTTTTTGAAAACGGCAGACATGCTTGGTTGTTTAGCCTGTAAGAATTGGAATACGTCCCTGGTACACCGCGCCACCCGAGATCCGCATGAAGTACTGCAGGTTCGGCAGGCTCTGGATCAGGCGAGTCGGGATCAATGGCACTGCCTCCAGCTGCTGCGACCGCGTCACCGAGCCGGTGAACTCGCCGACATGGCCCTCGCTCGCCTTGCTCGTGCTGCTGGAGACGATCAGGTTGCGAATCGCGGTGTCCCCCACCTTCTTCGAGAACCACTCAGCCGTGTCGGTATCTTCCAAGCGTAAGATGATCTGGTTGTTCAGATTCCCTAAAACCTGCAGCATTTTGGCGGCATTCCCCAACTTCGCCTCGAGGTCGGCGCGCGTCTGGAACGCCACGAACGCCTTGAAGCCGGCGCCGCGCCCCTTGTTCAGGATCTGGATCACCTGTTCGTTGATCGCTTCCGCGATCTCGTCGATGATCAGCACCACCTCGGGCGGTTCATCGTAGAAGTTGTAGATCGAACCGCACACCGCGGACACGTCAGCCAGGATCATCGACGCGATGGCCTTCGCCACAATGCTGTTCGACAACGAGTCGAGGCCTATGTGGAGAACCGCCTTCTGGCGAATGACCTTCTCGATCGTCCAGATCTCGCGCTCGTCTTCGAAATCGTCGACCTTCGGCGCCAGCATCAGGCCGGTCTCACCCGTCGCGAGCATTTGCAGCAGCGGGAGTGCGGACGCAATGATCCGCATGTAGTGCTCACGATCGTGCACGTGGGTCGCGATCAGCCCGTCGATCGCCTCGTGTCCGCGGTCGTTCGCACCGAACCGGGCCTGATAGAGCGAAATCATCGCGTCGACGCGCGTGGAGCCCGGCTTGTTCGCGATCTTGACGGTGTCCGCCGTGACCAACTCCTCCCAGTCGGTCAACCCGCTCTCGATGAAGAAGCGCTTGAGCGCTTTCTCCAAGAGCGGATCAATGCCGAGCTGCGCATACTTGAGGATCGAACGCAGGTTCGGCTTATCGCCGATATACAGTTCGCCGTTCACCGAGCGGCTGATGAACAGGTACGCGAAGTCGCGGAACGGCCCTTCCTCCATCAGCTGCGCGATGCGGCTCGGAATTTCCGACGGCTGCGACCAGCTATCGAGCGGCTCAAGGCGGATCGACTCGGACGGTTTGGCCTGATTGAAGTAGAGGAATTTCCGGCCGGTTCGTTTCGCCTCTCGCTCCGCGCGTTCCTTCCATTCCTTGTCGTTCTTCGGATCGATGTCGATCAGGACGTCGCCGCCGTGGATGACCTGCGTCGAAATCACTTCGTACGTGCGAGTCTTCCCAGAGCCGGTGGTACCGCCCACCGCGGTATGGCCGCCCATCGCCTTGTAATGGAACGGTACGTAGCCCTTGTTTGCCTCCAGACCATGGATCCAAGACGCGCCTTGCGGCGTTCGATCCCGGATGCTGTCCTTTGGCGCGAAGAGCTTTTCGATCATCTCCTCGAACGCGCGGCCGGGCTTGGTCTTCGGTAGCCACTTCGGCAGACCCGGGATCTCCGTGGTCGGCATCCGCAGGATGTCGTGAGCCATCTGGCAATGCTTCTGCGTCCACTCGAAGCCGGTGCCGAGATACATCGCGTTGGCCTCGATCCGCATGCGTGCCTGGATCGCCAGCAACGCGGGCACCGCGAGCGTCGTCAGCCATTTCGTCGACAATCCCATCCGGAACTTGAGCGCACGCCAAACCTGACCGGAGCGGAACGCCCAGGCTTCGTCGGCTTGACGTACACGTGGTTTGCCCCGTCCGTATCGATTACCCACTGAACCGAGTCACCCATCGCCGGATCGCTGATCAGGCTCTCGCCCCGTTCCAGCTCGATCGTTGTGAGCTTCAACGGTGCCGTCATCACGCGGTAGATCTGGTCGCGGCTGTATGGGAACACGGCCATGCGCGCGTCGCCCGGCATCGTGATCGGGTCAGCGCCCGAGTTGTATGGGTTCACCGGGCTCATCGCGTCGCCGATGATGCTGCCGACGTCGAAATTCGGGATCGGCGCAATGGGACTAGCCGCGCTCTTCGCGGCGTAAGTTTTGGAGGCCGCCGCGATCAACGCGACCGCGACCCAGGTCAGGAGGGAACGTGGTCGTTTCATGCGCCGGTTTTCTGGAGGGTGAAGAACGGGTAGTAGAGGCCGTAGGGATTCGTGCCGAGCACGTCTTCGGCCGTCGGGGGAACGATCTGGTAGCGCATCGTCAATGCGTAGCGCACGTCGACGGGCTTGTCCGCTGGCGACTGCCGCGTTGACGTCGTCAACTCGACCACGACGGTCGAATCCTCGAGCAGCGACACGTTGGTCACCTTGGGCTCGCGAACCAGCTTCGGATTGGTCGTGATCTGGTCGAACGGCTTGTCGTCGCTGATCCAGGACGCAAACTGGTTCTTCGCGTTACCCACCATCTTGGCTTTCACCGCGTTGATGTTCTTGGCGAGACGAGAGGTACGGATATCGTCGGTGAGGACGGGCTCGATCGTGAACCAGTGCTCGACGTCCTCTCTGATTGCCGTGCGCTTCGCCTGGTCGTCAGGGTTGTACGCGGCCAATTGCTTGACCAAAGGATTACCGCCGGCGTCTGAGGAAACGCCATAGGCCTTCACGACCGACGGCGGCGGCTGCCGGGTGTACACCGCTCCGCCGGCGATGATGGCGAGGACGAAACAGAAGGTTTTCCAGTGATTTGCCTCGACGCGCAGCCGCGTCCCCTGATCGAAGATGATCGTTTCAGGATCGTCGTTCGAGTAGTGGCCGGGCGCCGGCGACAGCGCGACCTGCTTCTTGCTACGGGGAAAGAGTCTGGGGAATCGCATCGCGGAGTTCCAATTGGTCCGGGTCAATTGGAACAGCCGGGACGACAACGGCACTTGGGAAAAGAGCCGTCATTTCAGGGACCTTTTCGCAACGCCAGGAAACGCTGGCCATCGACGCCACCGCGCGCAACTGGTTGAGGGGTGTACGGCAAAAAGCCCTATGAAATTCGTGAGCTTTTCAGACTTGCGCTTCCAGTCACGACGATAGAATCGAGGAAAGCGCGTTGCACACGTTGCACACACAACGATGTCCGCTCAATGAGGACGAGCGCTTCAATATCCTCGAAAAAACAAGAGCTTGCGGCCCGTCGTCACTCGAGGCTTGCCGACTAGCCCCCTCAACCAGTTGTGCGGCATTTTTCAGAACCGGCAACAATACGAGGCCAACTACCAGCATTCGCTATGACACGTTCCGATTTCTGCAAGAGTCCGCCAGCTGAGAAAGCGCACACCCGTTTGATCGCGATTGCACGGCATGAGGATCTTCGGAAGGCAGAATCTCCACCGGTTGTATTAGGCCAGTTTTATCGCGAGCAGCTCGATCGCGATCTTTGGCCCAGTCAAGCAAAGCTTGCCGCGGACCTGAAGGTATCGAAAGCAACCGTAACACGATCAATCCAAGCATCTCTGCTTCCTGCCGAGGTCATAGCATCGTTTGGAGGCCCGAGTCGTGTCTCATTTCGTACAGCGGAAACAGTAACGATGTTGATCCGGGGACTTGGACACGAGGTAGTCGTCCGGAGAGCCCTGACGGTGCCGACCGCGACTGCTCCGACGAAGGTGAAATCGATACTGTCTACTGGTTCGGCCGGCGTGAAGGATGGTCTCGCACTGCGGCTGTCTCCAGGGGGAAGCGGTCGACACATCCGAATCGACTCGCCGGACATTCAATGCGTGATCCCTCACCTTGCTGTCTTGGAAGACCTAGTCAACGCACTCCTTCCGTCAGTCCTTGGAAGATCCCGCTGAGCGCGGTGGGTCATAAGGAAGTACGCGTCTCGCGACGCACATTCGGGCGATCGGCCAGGAAGTGACATTTTCCGACCTGGAAGTTGCTTCAACCCAAACGGTGACATTATCCGACCCTGCGGGAGATACCTCTCGGTGACATATTCCGACCCGCACACCACTGTTGAACGATGACAAATTCCGACCCGATCGACGGTCTTGGAAAGTGACATATTCCGACCTGGGTGTTCGTCACCAGAAAGGTGACGTTTGCCGACCCGGAGTCCTAGAAAAGGTGACTCTATGCGACCCGAAGCTACGCCCAAACAGTGACTTATTCCGACCTCAGGAACAGGATCAATGGTGACGTTTTCCGACCCGGTGAGAATCGTCATCGACGGGATATGGTGCCCCATTTGGTGGATGGACTTCTGAAACGGTGACGTTTTCCGACCCGTAAACTCGGCCAGAATCTAACTAGGCCGTCGCGCGGGTCTCTTTCTGATGCGTCTCTTCGAAAAGTGACGTTTTCCGACCTAGCGCCGCTTTGTAGCCCCTCGCCTCCCAATGTCGGGTCGAAAGGTAAGTGAGTACTCAGTGTCTTTAACCCGTTGAGGTCGGAAAGCGTCACCTTTTCGGGGAGCAGAACCGTCCTCTGGGCCTGTGGAGAGCTACAGATGACTCAAAGCTGGTGTTCTGGGTCGGAAAACGTCACTTTTGAGGGGTTCCAAAGGGCGAAATCGGTTGAGATCCGCCGGGTTTGTTGCTTCGGAGCAACTTTTCTATCGGGGTTCTTTGTAAAACAGTTTATAGAACCGTTTGTAAAACCTTTTGTAAACGCTGTGGCGATGCCCGGAGAGGCATACTGGTTAAGGGATTGCCGAGAGCCACAGTCAAAGAACTGTGACGTTTACCGACCTGGGAGTGACGTAATCCGACCCTCAGTGGACGTATTGCGGGCTGGAAGTGACAAATTTCGACCGTTATCCACAACGGTGACTTGCACTGTGCCGATGTCACTTTATAATTGTGACACTTCCTCCTGAAGGTCACCTTTGTGAACAAAAAGGCAAAGCATCAGCCGGAGCCGGCGCAGGTCGAGATCGTTGAGATTGAATCCCTGCAAATCGAGTCGTCCGACGAGCCAGCTCTCGACGGGGACGGCCGAGTAAAGGGTACCGTTGCCATGAGCCGTGCACTTGTGAATGCGCAACAAGGGCTGACTCTAAACGAGAAGCGGGTAATGATGGCCGCGCTCCGATGCATCGACAGCAAGAGTTCTCCATACTTGCATAGCACGGGGAACGGCTACGTGAGCGTTCGTGTTCGAGCAGATGAGTTTGCCGCCCTTGCTGCACTTGCTCCAAGGTCTGGCGAGAAGCAGGCGACTGCAGCATATGAGGGGCTGAAAGAGGGTTGCGCAAGCCTTCAGAAGCGACAGCTGACGTACATGGATGGTCCGAGAAAGATCGTCTTGAATTGGGTATGGAAGGCCGTCTATCACGAGCGAGAGGGATGGGCAGAGATCTCATTTTCACCGGACCTGACCCCACATATCTTCATGCTGCAAAGGCGGTTTGTCTCATACCAACTTGAGTTTGCCAGGGGCCTGCAGTCGCTCTATTCGTGGCGGCTGCTCGAGCTGCTCATGCGCGAGCGGGATCGCGGACGGCTCCTGATCACGTTGGAAGACTTCCGGCACGTGCTCGAGATCCCTCCTACATACCGTTTTGCAGACATCAAGCGTCGGGTAATTGAGACTGCGGTGAACGAACTCAACGCGAAAGCGGATCTCGTTATTTCCTGGACGCCGGTGAAGCTTGGTCGCGCTGTGAATTCTCTCGATTTCCAGTTTGTGCAGAATCCGCAGAGTCGGCTGGCGTTGGACAGCGAAGTGGCATTTGCGTGAGCAAGTGGCGGCGGATCCTCGCAAGTCCGAATTGCCGTAGCTCGCTCGTAACACGCACCGCCAGGCGACTTGTCGGGCCCCCACGGTCGAGAGAATGCCGCCCAAGCGTAATTCCCTGGGCGGCAAGTTCCCCTCTCTTGAGTCGCTATTTCAGCTGGTGCCCGTCGTCGGCAAGGAGCTTCTTGAAAGCAGCGACGTAGGCCTCGGCTTTTTCTGCCGATCCGAGGACGAGGTCTACACGCACTTTCCCGTCGCCCCACTCCTTGATTGCGCCAATCTCAGCTCCGTCGTCGGTTGACACCTTGTATTGTCGGGAAAGTGACTTCCGTGGTGCCCGTCCATTTTCGAGGCTCTCGCGGATAGCCTTTACCTTCTGAAATGGGAGTTCCTCATCACGGATGCGCTCGGCGAGCGCCAAGGTACGCTTCTCGTCTGCGGCCTTTAGATACAGAGTGAGTTCGTAGCTTGTTGAGAGGCCGAATTGTTTGGGCTGCGAAGCGATCACATCTAGGACGGTCTGTGGCAGTTCAAGCAGTGCAAGAATCTTACTGACCTTCGATTTGCCCTCCTCCACGAGAACTGCCAGCTCATCGTTGGACTTTGCGTGGCCCTGGTCGAGAAGCTTTTTGTACCCGAGTGCGACGTCCAGAACGGTTTCTTGTTCACGCTCGTTGTTTGCTGCTCGAGCGAGACGGTAGAAATCGATTGGATCTAGGCCATCGAGTAGTTTGACGTCTAGCGTTTCGGCGCGATTGCGGAGCGCCCCGAGTTTCCGGAACTGTCCGTCGATTAGGATTGCGCGATCCGGGAAGTCGGGATGGCGGCCGGCGAGAACGGGGACGAGTTGTCCATCTCGCGCCATTGATGCTGCGCGGGCGGCGACCAACTCTTCCTTGTAGATCGTACGACTGTTGAGCGGATTGTCGTCGATACGGCTGATCGGCATCGTGATGTACCGAGCCTGAACTTTCCCTGATTGCTCAAGGTTTGCTAGGTACGCTTCTGCTGAAGAAGGGGCTGGCGAAACGACATTTTCCTTTGGGGGCTCCAACAGGCTGCTTCGCCCGCTCAGTGCTTCATCGACACGGTTGAACCGTGAGGGCACCGCCGCTTCTCGCATCGATTGATCACGCTTCACGCCGGCATTGAGCGCAGCAGAAAAATCCTTCTTCGTCATACTCGCACCTCGAGAACTTCGAGAATTTCATCGACAAGATCATTCAGTTCTTTATGAGCCGCCTTCGCAGATCGAAGCTGAAGAACTGTCGCCCCAGATACTTCCGCCTCCTTGTACGCGGTACGAAAGCCGAGCTTGGTCTTCAGCATTGGGAGTTCCTCGTCGCCCGCTGCAGCTTCGAAGATCTGTTTCACGATCGTCACGTTTTGGTTCATATTCGCGAACGATCGAAGTTTGAGATCTGGATTCCTTATTTGCGCCTCCATCCCCAACTTCTTGGCCTCCTGGACAGCCCATAAGTTGCCTCCCGATGCTGCAATCGGAATAAGTCCCAGATCGGAAATCAACAAGGCGACGGACGGCGCGGCCGATTTGATGGCGGGCGGACAATCAATGACAATAAAATCATAATCGTCGACATACTTGGCAATCTCGCGATCGGGACGAGGGCTAAGCGCAAGGTTCGAGATGGTAGCCGGGTATGGTCGATCATCTGGAGCGGAACCGACAGAGAGGGTTGCAGTTCCCTGCTCGTCCAAATCGACGAGTAGAGTTCGATAGCCCCGCATGCCAAACGCGCCCGCTATATTGGTGGAGGTCGTTGTTTTTCCCGAACCGCCCTTTTGATTAAAGACCGCGATAATTTTCGCTGCCATGCCTTCTCCCTTTCGAAACCACGCTCGGAGCGTCGGCAGTTTCTACGTAGAAACTGCCCCTAATACGACTCCCGGGAATCTTAGGATGGTTCGCGTAAAACATCAAGGAATACGCCGAAATTGAAGCGAAAATCGTCTCTGACGGCGACGACAGGCGGGCCAAATCCAGTTGGGAATGCTATCCACGGCCGTGGCCGGTAGTTTCTACGTAGAAACTGGCTGCTGAGCTCTCCGCATGAAAACGTGATCCGGCGATATGTCTGGCATGTTTTGCGGTGAGCTTGATGAAGGCCAAGATGTTGACGGACTACGCGAATGTCCGGTATCTCGCCAGACAACGACGATGTAAATGTGATGGGCGCATCTTTCTGTTTCATCTGACTGCCTGATTCGGGTGCCAGTTTCTACGTAGAAACTGGTCCGCCCTATGACGTCGAGTGTGCGATGCCTTGAACGCGATGCGGTTGAAGCGGAATTGATGCGTGGATTGCGATCTCGGCAGTGACCGAGGCGTGAGTTTCTACGTAGAAACTGCGGGCCGCGCTGGTCGTGCTCATAGTGGCGTTCGCTTGCGCGACGATGCAATGGAACCGAAAAAGTATGTCGAATGCGGTCGAGTTTATTGACCGGCATCGGGAAAGGATCGCCGGCTGTCGCGCGGAGAGAAATGTTTTCCGGCCTTATATACTGAACTTGTGTCCCGTAACAAAAGGGCTGCGTTGGCCGTGGAAGTACGGGGGCGGCAAGAGTGTGGCCGGCACTAAGTCCGAGATAATCTAGGACTTCGCTTTTTTCGCATAGTGAACTACCAGATAATGTCGGGCATTGAGCGACAGCTTTTCCAAAGTCCGACATTATCTGGGAGCGCGACCAGATGCCTCGAGTCCAAATGGAGCAACGATCGCGTACTTGTCGTCTATCTCGATTTGCGAGTTGATGCGTCGTTGAGAGCAGTGTCGTTGGTGTTCAGGCGCTGGATGTGTCCGCATTAGCTGACTGCTTACTCGTCAGAAGAGGGGAGTGCCCGCTTGCCGAAATATAGCGACGCCTCTTGCATGATGCGTTGTTGCTCCGCCTGGACGTAGATCGAGGTGGTTTGCAGAGATGCGTGTCCCAGGACCTTCTGCACAACGTCGAGAGGCACGTCGTTCGCGACCGCCAGCGTGCCGAACGTATGCCGGAACGAGTGCGGGGACAGACCAGCTAGTGCGACCCGCGTCGACTCCTCAATGTCGATCAGTTCGACGACTAGCCGTTTGCGAACCCACTCGATCAAGTCGTTGAGGCCGTTGGGCGAGTAGGGCCGGCGCTCGGCTACCCCGTGCTTTCGTTGTGCATACACGGTCCGCGGTATCCGCACGGGCGAAACCAGCGGACCGTGCTCGGCCGAGTCGAAGTTCTCCCCGCGGTCGAGCCAATGTGCGCGCAGTGCGTCGATCGCATCCTGGCTGACCGGCACCGTGCGCTCCTTGTTGCGTTTGCCGACCACAGTTAGTTGCCAAACCGGTTGGTCGATTAGAGCGTGCGGCGACACGCGTAGTGTATTGCGTTGCGCGTCGACGACTTCCTCGCGCCGCAGGCCCGAATCCCCCATCAACAGCATTAGAGCGAGCGCAACGCGCCATTGCGGCGGATCGGGACGCTTGTCCGATGGGTCGGCGAGTGCCGAAGCTTGTCGCGTTGCATGAGCGCGAATCTGATTCCAAAGCGCTTCAGGGATCGCGCGTTCGACCTGCAGCTTGCGCTCACGCGTCACGGTCGGCGGGTCGTTCACGGCCTTCCACGGATTGCCTGCCAGATAGCGCACGTCGACGAGCCATGCGAACGCCGCGCGCAGAGCTCGCACGGCGTATCGCTGAGACGGCGCTCCGAGATGACCGTCGGCGAACGGTTTCCAACGATGGGAATGGCGGGGCGCACGCGGGCCGACAAACTCAGGTGTCGGCGACTTCAGGAAGTCCTTGTACGCCTCGCAGTCGTCGACGAGCAATGAACTAAGCGGTTTGCGCCTGACCGTGACGGCCCAGAGCAGGAAGCGCTCGAGTTCTTTGGTGTAGGCGCGCAAGGTTTTCTGTTGCTCGCGATACTGGTACAGATATGCTCGCACCGCAGCTAGATCGTTCGGCGCCTGAATGTACGGGAAGAGGGCGGCCCGGTTCTCGCCTGTACTGCCGGACAAGGGGTGGGCGATGGCCATTCGCTCGAGCGGCGCGAGCACGCTTGCCCGGCCGCCGACCTCGACGATCTGGCTATTAGGGGCCACGAGCGGATCGCGGGCATCAACGTCCGCCTCGACACGCAAGCCGATCGTCGCTTCGTGCCGACGTAACCATGCGACGATGCTGCGTGCGCGACCGGCGCCGATGCGCGGTACGGCACGCCACCACGTGCCGCCACGCGCGTTGCAGAACGCCACGAGTTGCGCGAGCGTCGCGATGTTCCGCGATTTTAGACGCACGGCGACCAGAGGCCGGAACCACATTCCAACCGTGTGAGCAGCTTCCGGCTGCGCGACGGCAAGCTGCGCCGCTTGCTCGACCATCTTCAGGGAGACGGCAGCGAGCTTGGCGCTGCCGTGCTTTTTTGCCGACGTCTTCAGGTGTTCGGCGAGCACTGGCGAGCCGTGTTCGAGCGCGAGCGCGACCAGATCGGCCTGCATGTCGCGCATCCGGCGCTCGACAGCCGCGGCCGTGAGCGGGTCGCCGTTCTCGTCGTCCCCAAGATACAGCCGGCCGATCGTCGCCGGCGGGACGTGCTGGACGAACGCGCGGAGGGCGGCGAAGTCGTTTCGGCTGTAAGTGCGCTGGTGCGCAACGGGCTGGGGTTTGTTGGCCATCTTGCTAGATTCGCTCGTTGTTTGTGTGCAGCAGGTCAGTTCGGGCTGGCCGAGTCACTGCCGGCAACTAGGCTGCGTGAAAGCTGCGGGTAGCTAGTTAGCGCGCAGTAGCGCTGGCTATGGTCCACGAAACCCGCGAAATGGCTAGGCGCAAAGCACCATACCCCTATTTTATGCTATTAAGCATAACCGTGATAATACGAGTTATCACGGTTAAAATAATTGGGGCCTTATTATTCGAGGCGATCGTCCCTGGTCGGGCCACACTGTTGGCGCGGTGGGGCGGCGATCGCAGGCCAACGACCGGTGCCCGATATCGGCAACAGCGGGCGCCGGGTGTCGGCCAGGTCGAGAAGCGTGAGGCGCAAGCCTGGCTTCCGTATGGGGAGGGCAGGCGGTCACCGGCGGCACCGCCGTATTGGCTCTCCGAGGTTTGCGTGTCGGCCGTGGTGTGCGGTAGGGTTCGGCTTTGACTTGGTGAGCAGGAGGGTTCATGAACAAGCAGGAACTTATCGACGCCGTTGCCGCAGGTGCCGGCGTCAGCAAGAGCGAAGCAAGTACGACGGTCCAGGCGGCGTTGGCCGTCATCACGGAGGCCGTGAGCCGTGGCGAGGCGGTGCAGCTCATCGGCTTCGGCGCGTTCTCGCAGGGGCAGCGCGCGGCGCGAACCGGTCGCAATCCGACGACGGGGGCTGAGATCGCGATCGCCGCGGCTAACACGGTGAGGTTCACTGCCGGCAAGGCCTTTAAGGATGTGGTGAACGCGTCGTGACGCAGCGGGAGGTTGAGCAGGTCACCTATGCGGGCCTGCACCGTGAAATTTCTGAGGTGGTCGCGTCCACCCGCGCGGCCGCGGCCCGCAGCGTGAACGCGTTGATGACGGCGACGTACTGGGAAATCGGGCGGCGGATCGTCCTGTTCGAGCAGGGTGGTGACGAAAGGGCGGCCTACGGCGAGGCTGTGATCCGGCGCTTGGGTGCAGACTTGTCGCAGCGGTTCGGCCGTGGCTTCGGGTGGCGCAACCTTGCCCAGATGCGTGCCTTCTATTTGACCTGGCCGGCCGATCGGATTGTGCAGACGCTGTCTGCACAATCCACCGCCCCCAAAATTGTCCCGACACCGTCTGCAAAATCGACCAAGCGATTGTCCGTTGCAAGGGCCGAGGAGGCCACGCCGCTTGAACTCAGCACCGTCGCGCAGGCGTTTCCGTTGCCCTGGTCAGCCTATGTGCGCCTGCTTTCGGTGAAGGCGGCCGCTGCGCGCGATTTCTATGAAGCCGAGGCGCTGCGTGAAGGCTGGTCCGTGCGTCAACTCGACCGCCAAGTGAGCAGTCAGCTCTACGAGCGGCTGGCGTTGTCCCGCAACAAGGCGTCTTTGCTCGGGAAAGCCGCTGAACCGCAACCGGGTGAGTTACTTACACCTGAGGAGGCGATTCGCGATCCGTTCATCCTTGAGTTCCTCGATATGAAGGACGAGTACTCGGAGTCGGATCTCGAGGCCGGCTTGATCCAGCATCTCGCCGACTTCCTGCTGGAACTCGGCGATGATTTTGCTTTCATCGGTCGGCAGCGGCGCCTCCGGATCGATGACACCTGGTTCCGTGTCGACTTGGTGTTTTTTCATCGACGACTGCGATGTCTGCTCATTATTGACCTGAAGGTCGGGCGCTTCAGCTATGCCGACGCCGGTCAGATGCACCTCTACCTCAATTACGCGCGCGAGCACTGGATGAAGCCCGGGGAAAATCCGCCGGTGGGTCTCATCCTATGTGCCGAAAAAGGCGCCGCAGAGGCACATTACGCGCTCGACAACTTGCCGAACAAGGTTCTCGCGGCTGAATATCAGACGGTACTGCCGGACGAAGCCACGTTCGCACGAGAGCTCGAGCGCACCCGAATTGAACTGGAGCGGCGTGGGCGCGGCACATGAGTTTGCGATACGAATCCGGTATGAAGGGAGCTTAGTTCCGCAGCAAAAATCTCCCGCTGATCTCGAATCCAATGTCATTTCGGTACCGAGTTGAACGCCGAGACTCATCTATGCGAAAACACTCTAACTTGCGTCGTCGGCCGCTCACGAAGGCCCAGCTTCTACCCCTTCCGGCGGAGCAGGTACGCCGCCTCTCGCTCAAACACCATCTCGCTCTTGCAGCCCTCTGCGAAGGTCGCGGCGACGTCGATGCCATCGTTACGCTGTCCAACGTGCTGGCTCTAGCCGTCTGTTTATCCGCTGACGGAGATGTGGAGCCGTATCGTCGAGCGGACGCCGCACTTGCTCAATGCATTGCACGTGCCGAGCGTGGTGAGCCGTGGACCTTGACCGACCCGGAGCGTACGGCACTCGAGGCGTTGGCGCTTATCCATGATGAGCAGCTTTCCGCGGTTCCAGTCCATCGCTACCTCGATGCGCTGGAGCAAGTGCAGCGCACCGACGTACGGGACGTTGGATTGCCAATTCAGCCGGTGCGCGACCGGCTATCAGCTGACTGAGGTCGCTATATCTGGTGCGCACCGACAGCCGGAGGAATCCATGGGGCAAAGCGGCTTTCTAGACTAGGCGCATCTGCGTGGCTCCCTCAACTAAAAGTTTCTACGTTGAAACTTTAGCTATTTACGCAAGGAGGTTCGCCGGGCAGCGCTCGCTTGTGTCTCGGGCAGCGCTTGGTTTGCCACGGGCAGGTGGCCGAGTCGTTGGCGGCGGAAGTGAAGGGGTCAATAGTAAGGACTATGTTACCCTTCATTTCGGGACATCCCGCCAAGCGCGCGGATCAGTTGTTGGCCGTGCGGCCCAGGGCATCCCCGGGCGGGCGCGATGGGGCGGGAGGGACGGTGCGAACCGATGCCGTGGTCCGTGCGGGGCGGCCGAGCAGATATCTGAGGCTATCAACATTTGTAAATCGATAGTTAGGCTGCATGGCCGGCGCGAGGGATGCCACCCAAGCCAGCCCGGTCACCGGGATGACGTACGGGATTCGGTCTATCGGCGACAGCGCGTGCTGGCCACGCAGACGGCGAACGCCTTCGCATCCCACGGCAAACTGGGCCATGGCTCGGGATCCTCAGGCCCGAAGCCCCCGGTGCCATAGCATTGAGGCTCGTCCCAATGAGTCAATTCTGGCAATACGACTTCTCAGGATTGAACGGGGCGGGCCACGTTGCTTTTCGCCTCACGGACAGTGGGTCCACCCTTGTATTTCAGGACCGTTTTCAGGGGCGGTACGTCTATAATGAACCGGTCCTACCACACCTCGAATTCAGCTAAAATGCCGCAGGTCAACCCCCGCATCCTCATATGGGCTAGAGAAGCTGCTGGCCTCGGCATCGATGAGGCCGCCACAACGTTGCAGCTCGGGGGCGCCCGGCAAAGCGGCGCTGAAACGCTCGAGGCGTATGAACAGGGTTTGAAGGCCCCAAGCCGACCCTTGCTCTTGAAGATGGCAAAGGCCTATCGGCGGCCACTTCTGACGTTCTATCTTCAACACCCCCCCGTGAAAGCCGAACGGGGCGAAGACTTCCGAACGCTTCCTGGCGGCCGCGAACTAGAGAGTGCTCCCAAGTTGGATGCCCTCGTTCGCGATGTGTTCGTCCGCCAGCGTCTAGTCAGGTCGATTCTCGAGGACTCGGACGAGGCGCAGCCGTTGAAATTCGTCGGCAGTATCACGTTGGCTCAACCAGTGGAGCACGCTGCCAAGGTAATCAGTGAACGGCTCTCGTTCGATCTGGATGAATTTCGGCGCAAAAAAAGCGTTGAGGAATCGTTCAACTACCTACGCGGACTAACAGAGAAGCTTGGTGTGTTTGTTCTCCTTATCGGTAACCTTGGCACACATCACACCGCACTAAGCACAGATATTTTCCGTGGCTTCGCGCTAGCAGAAAAAGTCGCGCCGTTCATCGTCGTTAACGATCAGGATGCGAAAGTTGCGTGGTCATTCACGCTGCTCCACGAGTTGGCGCATATCTGGCTTGGACGCACTGGTGTGAGCGGCGCTGACTTCGAGCAGAAGATCGAACAGTTCTGTAATGACATCGCAAGCGAAATGCTACTGCCAGAGGCCGAGATGAACGAGCTTCGGCAGTTCGGCGGTGAGCGGCACGAATTGATATCGGCGATCAGCGATTTCGCGAGCCGTCGTAAGGTCAGCCGGGCTCTGGTTGCTTATCGACTGCTCAAGCGCCGCCAGATCGATCGCAAACAGTGGGCCGATCTTACTGGCGAGTTCCGCCGAAGCTGGGAGGAAGAGCGAGCCAAAAAGAAGGAGCAAGCAGCGGACGCCGCAGGAGGCCCGAATTACTACGTGGTGAAGCGACACAGGGTTGGCAACGCGCTTGTTGAAGTAACACGCAGAGCGATCGCCGAAGGCTTTGTGACTCCGACGAAAGCCGGCCGCATCCTGGGGGTTCGGCCCACCAATGTTCAGGCGTTGGTAGGGGCGGCATGAAGCTTTATCTCCTTGACGCTAACGTACTGATCACTGCCAACCGTGACTACTACTCGATGGAGATGGTTCCGGTATTCTGGGATTGGCTGCTGCACATGGCAGAACTCGGGCACGTGAAGATGCCGATTGAGACGTTGGACGAAGTGCGCGACGGTGGTGGCAAGGCAAAAAAAGACGCCCTGGTTACATGGCTCAATCGCGCAGATGTATACGAGACGCTTGTTTTGCAAGAAGAGGCCGACCCGGAAATCGTGGCTTCTGTCTTAGCGAAGGGCTACGCTCCCGACCTCGACGAAACGGAGCTCGAAGAAGTCGGGAGGGACCCATTCCTGATCGCGTACGCGGTAACCGACCCGGGTCACCGTGTCGTCGTGTCGATCGAGGTATCTGCGCCAGCCAAAAAACGGGCAAATCGCCGCGTGCCGGACGTGTGCCGGGACAATGGTGTTTCTGTCTGCAACACATTCACAATGTTGAGAGAGCTTGGCTTCACGACCACGTGGCTCAAGCCGACGGCATAGCCGCATGTGGCCTTTTTCGGGCTTAGAGCAAAATAGTTGCGTCACTCCAGAATCCTCGTGTTGCGGCGGTAACGTCCTGATTTCTAGACCGATTTCCGAGGCAGCGCACGGCCGGTCGAGACGCTGAGTGCAGACGGGGCGCTCTCTGCCTCAAGCTCAGCCTGTGAACACGGCTAGCGCTAATTGTGAACGCCTACAACATCTCTAAGCGAACACGTTGCGGGCATTGTGGAGCGTCGCGGCGAGCGTTACAACTTGTGGCAGATCGGCCGTCCACACCGGTTCGACCGGGTCGACATCCGCACGTGTTGAGATTAGTCCGAATATTGATCGGAAATCAAAAATGATTCGTTCCGACTTATGGTTATCAACGGAACGAAGTCACACTATCGTAGCGGCTTACGATTGGTGCTCGACTCTCTTCTCATGAAGACCACACTAGACGAAATGCTCGCGTTCGTAACGATCGCAGACACGGGTTCGCTGACGGGTGCGGCGGACCGGTTGCATCAGCCGACCTCCGTGATGAGCCGAATCCTGCGGCGGCTGGAAGATAAACTCGACACAACGCTGATGAGGCGCACGACACGCCGGCTGGAACTCACGGAAGAGGGCAACGTCTTCCTCGACTATGCGCGAGACATTATTGCGTCGGTCGAGTTTGCCGAAGACCAGATTGCCCGGCAGCGCGAAACGCCGGCGGGCCGTCTGCGGATCAATGCTGCGATGCCGTTCATGCAGCACGTGATCGCGCCGATGATGCCGGGGTTTCGCGAAGCCTATCCGGCGATCGAGGCCGAGCTTCATACGAGCGACGAGATCATCGACTTGCTCGAACAACGCACCGATGTCGCGATCCGGATCGGTGAGTTGCGCGACTCGACACTGCACGCGCGCAAGCTCGGCAGCAGCAGGCTACGTCTTCTTGCCAGCCCGGCCTATCTGGAGAGTGAACCGCACCGGATTTTGTGGAGGCTCGTATTCTTGAGAGAATCGAGTCATGAACAAGAAGGCAAGCAAATTTTCCCCGGAAGTGCGGGAGCGCGCGGTGCGTCTGGTAC
>NZ_JBFPFS010000074.1:0-24033 GCF_047978125.1 Burkholderia sp. LFS061
TATCCCGCCCGCTGAGGCTGAGGCAAACTACTACAGGCAACTCAGAAATGCCGCTGACTTGCCTGCATTAACTTAAACCAACCGGCCTCCACGATTCCCGGCGCGGTTCATTTCGCTATCTCGCAGGGACTTCGCCACCTCGTCATCGAGTTGCCGCTGAGCGCGTGCAAAGGCATCTCGCAAATCAATCGTCAAGTCCGGTTTGCAGCCTCCGCAGGGTTCCACTCGGGCCGTCCCGTTCGGGATATTGTGCTCTGCCCATCGCAGAACCGCGCGTGGATCAAGCGAGCAGACCTTGGAATAATCGCCGCCGGTAAATGGGGCAGTCCCTGTGCTGCTCGCCGTATTGTCTTTGAGCTTACACCGAGCGGTGTGGAGCTTGTGCGTGTGGTTCTCCCACGGAGCCCTGATGTTCAGCACGAACCCATCTGGATTGGTCGTTAGCCAAGACCGATACTCGGTTTCTTTGTTCTGGAAGTGGGTGACGGTTTCAACGGGGACCAATTCGCGATTACCTTGCATCGGGCGTCTATCGTGTGAATAGTTCTGGGCGGACCAATGGGAGGCGATATTAGCTCATCAATTTGAGTACGCCAGCCGTATCCAGAACGTGACAGTGGTTTACGCCAGCGCGTAAACTTTCGGTTCCACATTGCGACCCATGTATAAACGCCATGACCGAAATCACGCAACCAACCCCCGAGCAAATTCGCGCTGTCATCAAGAAGCACGGGGTCACCAGGGGCGAAGCCGCTGAGATGGTCCACGTCAGCATCAATGCGTGGCACAAATGGAGTGCGAGCGAAGGAAGTGGGGATCACCGGGCAATGCCCTTGGCCGCATGGGAGCTACTCCTGTTGAAGCTTGGTGAACACCCCAGCAAGAAGCTAGTTGATTCATAACCCCATCGGGGGTATATTGTCATAACGGCAGCGCATCGGGCGCGCCGATAACTTAGTGAGTTAGCGAATGTTCCAGATCACCATCAGCACCCGCCGTTTCTCCCTCAGCATCAACACGGGCACCGCGTCCCTCCGCATCGGCTCCCGTGAATTCCTGCTGCTCCGTGACTACGTTGAGCGCAACCGTAAGCCTCGCCTGTTGGAAACCTTCCGAGATACTGAGGCCCGTGGCTGGGAGGCGCTGGTAATGCGCCGCTGGTTGGTCTCCAGCTCCCCAGCCTGAGTATCCTGAGAGTTCGATAGAGAACGCCGCCCACCCCCTAAGAAGCGCCTTCCGGAAACGGCTGGCGCTTTTTTGTTTCCAGTCGGCTTAGCGCCAAGCAGGGCAAGACTCTCCCGCCGCTTTGACTGTCTATCCCCTCACTCTCGCTCTATGCGCCGCCCCGCAACGCCTTGTGCGGCAAGCGGAAGAGAGATTTAGGGCGTCTAGACCCTCATAAACCCCCACTCTCGTAGGTAGCGGCTTGTATGTCTCGGCGCTTGCGCGGGCATACCTATTTTTTGGAATTCTGCGTGTTCTGCGCGGGAATCCTCTCCACCTCCTGTCCTCTCGCTTCCATGCTCGTTCGGGTATCTGGCCGTCATAATCGACCTGTTCAGCCGGCAGGTGGTGGGCTGGTCGATGCAGCCGCATATGAAGGCCGAACTGGTCACGGACGCGCTGCGCATGGCATGGTTCCGGCGCCGCCCCGAAGCCGGCGTGATTGTGCATAGCGACCGTGGCAGCCAGTATTGCAGCGGACTCTTCCAGGACACGCTCAAGGCGTACGCCATGCGTTCGTCGATGAGCCGGCGCGGCGATTGTTGGGATAATGCGCCGACCGAAAGCCTGTGGGGTTCGCTGAAGGTCGCGCGACTGCACGGTCGGCACTTCGCGACGCGGCGTGCCGCGATGGATGAAATCGTCGACTGGCTTGGTTTCTACAATGCCCGTCGACTGCATTCGACACTGAACTACGTCAGCCCCATGAAGTTCGAGAAGAATTGGGCCGCCGCTCAGCGAGGGCAAGCGGCCTGATAGCCTCAGCTATGGGATTCGTGAAACAGGGGCAAGGTCACTGATCAAGTTTCGTACCGCCTCTTTATCGCGGCCATCATCGAGTGGAGTTGACGCGAGCCCCAAGTGCTCATCCATCGCTCGCTTTTCTTGGCGGTACTCCTGCGCCCACCGTTCGGCATCTTCACGGATGTCAAAGGTCTTGGGCTTCGACTTCCCACCGGATAGCCATACACGGGCTTGAAATCGGCCACTCGGTAACTTCCGGACACTCGTCACTGTTGCCCCCCTCAATGGCTTAGGAGAGGTGCAAGGTAGCAATCGGCAGGGGGCTTGCGTAAGCCCGTGGGGTATAGTGGATGAACCGTTTGAGCTTACGAGCGTTCCTCTAGTGGAACACTCTAGGCGCAGTTCCTCGCACGCCTCACGAAGCAAAAAAATTCAATTCGCACCGTCTCCGAAAGCGTTTCAATTCGCTATCATCAAGAGGCCGCTAAGAGGGCGGTAGGTGCGTCCAGATTTTGTACTGGTTTTGTCTCTGGTTTTTTGCCCGGTTGTCTAACCGATTGATTCGAAGGAATAAGTGAGCCGCCCTGTCAGAACGGGTAGTTCTCGGCGGCGATGCCGGCCTTGGTCAGCGCATTGAACAGGGTGGACTTGCCGACGTTGGGCAAGCCGACGATGCCGCATTTGAGGCTCATGGAATCCTTCGAACGGGTAAAGCGGCGCGGCCGGACAGGGCACGGCGGCGCGGGAATAAAGGGCGGCCGGCGCTTGGGGTGCGGCGGGCCGACGGTCAAAGGCGCTATTGTACCGTGCCGACGCCCCGGATTCCGGGGTTGCGCCGAACAGCCGATGCGGCGGGCCGCCGCGCCGCCGCGTCCACCTGCGATTCTGCTGATTTCCCGCAAAGTCCGGCCGCGTAAGGGTTTGGCCCCGCGGCTATAATGCCCGCCATGACTGCCCACCACTCCTTCGACGTCGCCGTGGTCGGCGGCGGGCTCGTCGGCAAGACGGCCGCGCTCGCGCTGACCCAGTCCGGCTACAAGACTGCCTTGCTTGCCCAGCCGGCCACGCCGCGCCCCGCCGATCTCGCGTTCGACACGCGCGTCTACGCACTGTCGTCCAGTTCGCAGGCCTTGCTCGAGCGGCTGCGGGTCTGGCAGGCGCTCGACCACGGCCGGCTCGCGCCTGTTTACGACATGCGTGTGTACGGCGATGCGCACGCCGAACTGCATTTTTCCGCGTACCAGGCCTCCGTGCCGCAACTCGCGTGGATCGCCGAATCGTCGCTGGTCGAGGCGTCGCTCGATGCCGCGCTGCGGTTCCAGCCGAACCTCACGTGGTTCGATGCGCGTGCGCAGGGCTTCGACGTGCGCGACGATGCGGCCGTGCTCACGCTGTCGTCGGGGCAGGTGCTCGAAGCGGACCTCGTCGTCGGCGCGGACGGCGCGCATTCGTGGGTACGGTCCCAAATGGGGGCCAAAGTCGAACGGCGCGACTACCGGCAGACGGGCGTCGTCGCGAACTTCAAGGCGTCGCTGCCGCACCGCGAGACGGCTTACCAGTGGTTCCACGAAGGCGAGATCGTCGCGCTGCTGCCGTTGCCGGACGGCCACGTGTCGCTCGTATGGTCCGCGCACACCGCGCATGCGGACGAACTGCTCGCCCTCGATCCGGCGCAGCTCGCGGCCGAGGTCGAGCGCGTGTCGCACGGCCAGGTCGGCACGCTCGAATGCGTGACGCCGGCCGCGGGCTTCCCGCTGGCGCTGCAGACGGTCGACAAGCTGATCGCGCCGCGCGTCGCGCTCGTCGGCGATGCCGCGCACCTGATCCACCCGCTCGCGGGGCAGGGGATGAACCTCGGGCTGCGCGACGTCGCGGCGCTCGCCGACGCGATCGCCGGCAAGGAAAGCTTCCGCAATCTGGGCGATACGGTGCTGCTGCGCCGCTATGAGCGTTCGCGCCGCGAGGACATCCGCGCGCTGATGGTCGCGACCGACGGCCTGCAGCGGCTGTTCGCGGTGCCGGGCCCGCTCGCGAAGGCCGTGCGCAACGCGGGCATGGCGTTCGTCGGGGCGCAGCCGCTCGTGAAGCGCTGGCTCGTGTCGGCCGCGCTCGGCTGATCGAACCTTCGGCCGCTTCGCCGGTCGGACTCGGTTCCGTTACGGCGTACACTGTGCCGTGCACACCGATTGAGCTGAAGGAAGATTTCGATGAAAAAAACGATCCGCATCGCGTCGCTGGCGCTGGCCGTCACGATGGCGACGCTGGGCTGCACCGCGCAGGCCGACCAGACCACCGACAAGCTGAAAGCCACGCTGCAGGCCCGTCTCGGCAACGACGCGCCGATCAAGAGCGTGTCGAAATCGCCGGTCGCGGGCCTTTATGAAGTGAACCTCGGCTCGCAGATCATCTATAGCGACGCGGTCGGCGACTACGTGCTGCTCGGCGATCTCGTCGACACCAAGACGCACAAGAACCTGACCGACGCACGCCTGTCCGAAATCAACAAGATCGACTTCGCGAGCCTGCCGTTCGCGAATGCGATCAAGGTCGTCAAGGGCAACGGCGCACGCAAGATCGCGGTGTTCTCCGATCCGAACTGCCCGTACTGCAAGAAGCTCGAGACGACGCTGCAGTCGGTCGACAACGTCACCGTCTACACGTTCCTGTACCCGGTGCTGTCGCCGGATTCGACCGCGAAGTCGAAGGCGATCTGGTGCGCGACCGACCGCGCGAAAACCTGGCTGGGTTGGATGCTCGATCACCGTGCGCCGTCCGGCGCCGGTACCTGCGATACCAGCGCGCTCGACAAGAACCTCGCGCTCGGCCGCGGGATGAACGTCACGGGCACGCCGACGATCTTCCTGCCGGACGGCCGCCGCCTGCCGGGCGCGGTATCGGCCGACCAGCTCAACCAGGCGCTCGCCTCGAGCAAGTAACCGACCGACACGCCGGGCCGCATGGCCCGGCCAGCGAGGGGCGCCCGCATGATCTGCCGGCGCCTCTCTTCGTTTTCGCCGCCGTATTCGACCGATTGCCACGATGACCCAGCCGATCCGCTATACGATTGTCCCGAAAGATCTTGCCGCGCACCTGTTCGAAGTGTCGGTGACGGTCGCCGACCCCGACCCCGAAGGCCAGCGCTTCTCGCTGCCGGTGTGGATTCCGGGCAGCTACCTCGTGCGCGAGTTCGCGCGCAACATCGTGACGCTCGGCGCGTTCAACGACGCAGGCCGCAAGGTGCGGATCGCGAAGACCGACAAGCACACGTGGCAGGCCGCGCCCGTGAGCGGTGCGCTGACGCTGCGCTACGACGTGTATGCGTGGGACCTGTCGGTGCGCTCCGCGTATCTCGACGAATCGGGCGGCTTCTTCAACGCGACGGCCGTGTTCCTGAGTGTCGCCGGCCGCGAGGACGCGCCGTGCGAAGTCGACATCGCGAAGCCGGCCGGCCCGGCATTCCGCGCGTGGCGCGTCGGCACCGCGCTGCCCGAGGCGCGCGGCACGAAGCGCTACGGCTTCGGTGCGTATCGCGCAGCGAACTACGACGAGCTTTCCGACCATCCGGTGACGATCGGCGAATTCGCGCTCGCGACGTTCGACGCGCACGGCGTGCCGCACGACATCGTGGTCGCGGGGCGCGTGACGCAGCTCGACCTGGAGCGGCTGCGCACCGACCTGAAGCGCGTGTGCGAAGCGCAGATCGCGCTGTTCGAGCCGAAATCGAAGAAGGCGCCGATGGACCGCTACGTGCTCATGACGCTCGCGGTCAGCGACGGCTACGGCGGCCTCGAGCACCGCGCATCGACCGCACTGATCTGCAACCGCACCGACCTGCCGGTGAAGGGGCGGCCCGAGACGACCGAAGGCTATCGCACCTATCTCGGCCTTTGCAGCCACGAGTACTTCCATACGTGGAACGTGAAGCGCATCAAGCCGGCGGCGTTCGTGCCGTACGACCTGACGCGCGAGAACTACACGTCGCTGCTGTGGCTGTTCGAAGGCTTCACGTCGTATTACGACGACCTGATGCTGGTGCGCAGCGGGCTGATGTCGCAGGACGAATATTTCGCGGCGCTCGGCCGCACGATCGGCGGCGTGCTGCGCGGCACCGGGCGGCTCAAGCAGAGCGTCGCGGAAAGCTCGTTCGATGCGTGGATCAAGTACTACCGCCAGGACGAGAACGCGACCAACGCGATCGTCAGCTACTACACGAAGGGTTCGCTTGTCGCGCTCGCGTTCGATCTCGCGATCCGCGCGCAGACGCGCAACCGGAAGTCGCTCGACGACGTGATGCGCCTGCTGTGGCAACGCTACGGTCGCGATTTCTATCGCGGCAAGCAGGCGGGCGTCGAGGAAGATGAAGTCGAGACGTTGATCGAAGAAGCGACGGGCGTCGCGCTCGGCCGTCTGTTCGCCGACGCCGTGCACGGCACGCGCGACCTGCCGCTCGGCGAGCTGCTCGCGCCGTTCGGCGTCACGCTCGCGCCGGATGTCGCGAACGGCGCGGCCGCGAAGCCGACGATCGGTGCGCGCTTGCGCGGCGGCGCGGACTGCACGTTCGCGGCTGTCTATGAAGGCGGCGCCGCGCATCGCGCGGGGCTGTCGGCCGGCGATACGCTGATCGCGGTCGACGGGCTGCGCGTCACGGGCACGAACCTCGACGCGCTGCTCGCGCGCTACCGGCCGGGCGACAAGGTCGAGGTTCACGCGTTTCGCCGCGACGAGCTGCGTACCGCGAAGCTGAAGCTCGACGGCCCGGAGGTCACGCGCTACCGGCTGACGGCGGCAGCGAAGCCGGCCGCGGCATCGAAGGCCCGGGAGGCCTGGCTGAAGGGCTGAGTGCAGGCAGCGGCAATCGGGGCGCGATCGAGGATTGTTCTGCTGCTGCAACAATCCGTCGCCCTGAACCCGCTTTTTCCGGCAAATGCGGCCACGCACAATGGCGTCACTCGCGCTACCGAAGCGCAACCCAACCGGAGCCTGACATGACGACCATTCTGCAAATCAATTCCGCGGCGCGTTCGCAAGGCGCGCAATCCACGCTGCTGGCCAACGAACTGACGGCAAAGCTGCAACAATCGAACCCCGGCGCGAAGGTCGTGGTTCGCGACCTGCTGGCCGATGCGCTGCCGCACCTCGACGAATCGGTGCTCGGCGCGTTCTTCACGCCGGCCGACCAGCGCAGCGCGGAGCAGAATGCGATCGTCGCGAAGAGCGATGCACTGATCGCCGAGCTGCAAGCCGCCGACATCATCGTGATCGGCGCGCCGATGTACAACTTCGGCATCTCGTCGCAACTGAAGACGTACTTCGACTGGATCGCACGCGCAGGCGTCACGTTCCGCTACACCGAGAACGGTCCGGAAGGCCTGATCAAGGGCAAGAAGGTTCACGTGGTGACGGCTCGCGGCGGCAAGTACGCCGGTACGCCGAACGACAGCCAGACGCCGTACCTGCGCACGTTCCTCGGCTTCGTCGGCATGACCGACGTGAGCTTCATCTTCGCGGAAGGCCTGAACCTCGGCCCGGATGCGCAGAGCGCCGCGCTCGCCAGCGCACGCGAAGCGATCGCCGCCGCGTAAGGTCGATGCGGGTGCGACGCGCCCGCTGCTGCATCGTCCGAAAAAAACGCCGTGTCCCCGAAGGGGCGCGGCGTTTTTGCATTCCGGCCGGCGACAAAGCCGGCGCGGCCGTTACGCGAGCGTTTCGGCCACTTCCGGCAGGCGCCAGTCGATCGGTTCGCGGCCAGCTTCGACCAGATAGTCGTTCGCGAGCATGAAATGGCGGCAGCCGAGGAAGCCGCGGTGCGCGGACAGCGGCGACGGATGCGGCGCCTCGAGCACGCAATGCGCGCTCGCGTCGAACAGCGCGCGCTTCGCCTGCGCGTGTGCGCCCCACAGCATGAAGACGAGCCCGCGGTGGCGGCCTGCGAGTTCGCGGATCAGCGTGTCCGTGCATTGCTCCCAGCCGCGCTTCGCGTGGCTCGCGGCCGCGCCGCGCTCGACCGTCAGCACGGTGTTGAGCAGCAGCACGCCCTGGCGCGCCCACGTGTCGAGGCAGCCGTGGCGCGGCGTGTCGTGACCGAAGTTCGCGGCGATTTCCTTGAAGATGTTGCGCAGCGACGGCGGCGTGCGGACGGCCGGCGGCACCGAGAACGCGAGGCCGTGCGCCTGCGGCGTGCCGCGATCGTCGCCGTGGTACGGGTCCTGGCCGAGGATCACGACCTTCACGTCGTCCGGGCTCGTCAGGCGCAGCGCGCGGAACACGTCGGTCGGGTAGACCGCCTTGCCGGCCGCGCGCTCGTCGTCGACGAAGCGGCAAAGCGGCGCGTACGCGTCGCTGTCGGTAAAGGGTTTCAGCACGTCGCGCCAAGCGGCCGGCAGCGCGTCGAATTGCGCGGCGAGATGCGGGACGTCGGCGGCAACGGGCTGCGGTGCTGCGGGGGCCGGGGCCGAAGCGGCGGCTTTCTTTGCGGGCTTGCGCTCGGAGGAGGGCGACGCGGAAGTCGGGGACGGAATAGCGGCCGGTGCCGTTTCCGGCACGGGATCGTCGAACAGCGACGCCTGTTGCGGCGCGCGGGAAGTCTTGCGGGTTGCCATGCGTGATGCGTGTTTATTGCGCGCGCAGCCGGTAGCCGCGCTGCGCCTTGCTGATGTTTTCGGGAGCGAGGCCCGGCAGCGCCTGCTGCAGTTCGGCGGCGAGCGTCGCGAGCGCCGCTTCCGGGCCGTCGATCAGTTCGAGTTCGATTTCGCTGATCGGTTCGCGGCGCGTTTCGTGTTCCGCCTGGACGACGATCTCGCCGAGGTCCACCGCGGCTTCGACGGTTGCGCCGCCGATTGCGATGCGCCACAGCGTACGCGAAAAATCCGTGCGGAACAGTGCGCGCAGCGCGCTCGCCGCGTCACGCAGCGCAGCGGCGGCTTCCGGCACGTCGCAGGCCGCGACGAGCGCATCGATCTCGAGCGCGTCGCCGGCCACGGGCAGTTCCCATTCGTGGCGGCGATGCAGGCCGCCTTCCGCGCTGCCGACCGTCTTGAACGTCTGCAGCCAGCCTTGCGGCGCGCGGCGCACGCGCACCGCACTCTTCGAGCGGGCCAGCGCGAGATCGGGCGTGTCGTAATAGACGTTCGCGAGCGTGATGTCGCGGCCGGGTTCGCCGGTCAGCGTCTCGAAGAAGCGCCGCGCGGCACCGGCCTGGCCGGCCGGCAGCGCGAGCTTGATTTCCTTTTCGATCGCCATCAGAAGAACATCCGTGCGAGCTCCTCGCCTGGCTGATCGGCGCGCATGAACGCTTCGCCGACGAGGAACGTGTTCACGTTCGCCGCGCGCATCGTGTCGACGTCGGTGCGCGACAGGATGCCCGATTCGGTCACGACAATCCGGTCCGGCGGAATCATGTCGAGCATGTCGAGCGTGGTCTGGATCGACGTCTCGAACGTGCGCAGGTTGCGGTTGTTGATGCCGAGCAGCGGCGTCTTGAGCGTCAGCGCCTGCTCCATCTCGTTGCGGTCGTGCACTTCGACCAGCACGGCGAGGCCGAGCGAGTGCGCATATGCTTCGAGGTCCTGCATCAGCGGCGTGTCGAGTGCGGCGGCGATCAGCAGGATCGCGTCGGCGCCCATCGCGCGTGCCTCGAGGATCTGGTACGCGTCGACGATGAAGTCCTTGCGCAGCACCGGCAGCGTGCAGGCCGCGCGCGCCTCTTCGAGGTAGCGGACGCTGCCCTGGAAGAACTGCTCGTCGGTTAGCACCGACAGGCATGCGGCGCCGTGCGCCGCATACGAGCGCGCGATGTCGGCCGGCACGAAATGCTCGCGCAGCACGCCCTTCGACGGGCTTGCCTTCTTGATTTCGGCGATCACGGCGGCGTCGCCGGCCGCGTGCTTTGCACGCAGCGCGCCGACGAAGTCGCGCAGGTCGCGCGCGGATGCGTCCAGCTTCAGTGCCTCGAGCGGCGTGCTGCGCATGGCCGCCGCGACTTCTTCGCGCTTGACGGCGATGATTCGGTCGAGAATGTCGCTCATGTGGGTTCCTGCTTGAGTCGTAAGGGGAGTCAGCGCTTGAACTGCTGCGTGAAGCGCACGAGTTCGTCGACTTTCGCGCGCGCCTTGCCGCTCGCGATCGCTTCGCGGGCGAGCTGGATGCCGTCCGCGATCGATTCGGCGACGTTCGCCGCATAGAGTGCAGTACCCGAGTTCAGCGTGACGATCTCGCGGGCGACGCCCGGCTGGTTGTCCAGCGCGCCGAGCAGCATCGTGCGCGATTCCTCGGCATTTTCCACCTTCAGCGTGCGGTTCGACACCATCTGCAGGCCGAAGTCTTCCGGATGGATCTCGTATTCGTGCACCTTGCCGTCGCGCAATTCGCCGACGAGCGTCGCGGCGCCGAGCGACACCTCGTCCATCCCGTCCTTCCCGTATACGACGAGTACGTGCTGCGCGCCGAGACGCTGCATCACGCGCACCTGGATGCCGACGAGGTCGGGGTGGAACACGCCCATCAATTGGTTCGGTGCGCCGGCCGGATTGGTCAGCGGGCCGAGGATGTTGAAGATCGTGCGCACGCCGAGCTCGCGGCGCACGGCCGCGATGTTCTTCATCGCCGGGTGATGGTTCGGCGCGAACATGAAGCCCATGCCCGTTTCGGCGATCGACGCGGCGACCTGGTCCGACTGCAGGTCGATGTTCACGCCGAGCGCCTCGAGCACGTCGGCGCTGCCTGACTTGCTCGACACGCCGCGGTTGCCGTGCTTCGCGACCTTCGCGCCGGCCGCCGCCGTGACGAACATCGACGCGGTCGAGATGTTGAACGTGTGCGAGCCGTCGCCGCCGGTGCCGACGATGTCGACGAAGTTCGAGTTGTCCTGCACGTCGACGTGGTTCGCGAATTCGCGCATCACGGTCGCGGCGGCGGCGATCTCGCCGATCGTCTCCTTCTTCACGCGCAGCCCGGTGATGATCGCGGCGGCCATCACGGGCGACATGTCGCCGCGCATGATGAGCCGCATCAGGTGCAGCATCTCGTCGTGGAAGATCTCGCGGTGTTCGATCGTGCGCTGCAGCGCTTCCTGCGGGGTAATCGTCATCGTGAGGCTCCGGTCAGGCGGCTTGCGCGGCCGCGGCGCGGGCCTGCTTCAGGAAATTCTCGAGCAGCGCATGACCGTGCTCGGACAGGATCGATTCCGGGTGGAACTGCACGCCCTCGACCGGCAGCGTCTTGTGGCGCACGCCCATGATTTCTCCGTCGTCGGTCCACGCGGACACCTCGAGGCAGTCGGGCAGCGATTCGCGCTCGATCGCGAGCGAATGGTAGCGCGTGACGTCGAAATGCTTCGGCAGGTCGGCGAATACGCCGCGGCAGTCCGTTTCGATCCGGCTCACCTTGCCGTGCATGATGGTTTTCGCGCGCACGACGCGGCCGCCGAATGCTTCGCCGATCGCCTGGTGGCCGAGGCAGACGCCGAGGATCGGCTTCTTGCCCGAAAATTCGCGCAGCACGTCGAGCGTGATGCCCGCGTGCTGCGGGTTGCTCGGGCCCGGCGACAGGCAGATCGCGTCGGGATTCAGGCGCGCGATCTCGTCGAGCGTGATTTCGTCGTTGCGGTACGTGTGCACGTCCTCGCCCAGTTCGCCGAAGTACTGGACCAGGTTGTAGGTGAACGAGTCGTAGTTGTCGATCATGAGCAGCATAGTCAGTCTCCGGTCAGAAGTCGCTATCGAGGCCGTCCTGAACCTGTTCGGCCGCACGCAGCACCGCGCGCGCCTTGTTTTCGGTCTCTTGCCATTCGGATTCGGGCACCGAATCCGCGACGACGCCGGCCGCCGCTTGCACATACAGGTTGCCGTTGTGGATCAGGCCCGTGCGGATCGCGATCGCGAGATCCATCTCGCCCGAGAACGACAGGTAGCCCACCGCGCCGCCGTACAGCCCGCGCTTGATCGGCTCGAGCTCGTCGATCAGCTCCATCGCGCGTACCTTCGGCGCACCGGACAGCGTGCCGGCCGGGAACGTCGCGCGCAGCACGTCGTAGTTCGTCATGCCGGGCTTCAGCTTGCCCTCGACCGAGCTGACGATGTGCTGCACGTGCGAGTACTTCTCGATGACCATCTTGTCGGTCACCTGCACCGAGCCGATTTCGGCGATGCGGCCGACGTCGTTGCGCGCGAGGTCGATCAGCATCACGTGCTCGGCGATCTCCTTCGGATCGTTGAGCAGCTCGGTCGCGAGTTCCGCGTCGCGCTCGGGTGTGTTGCCGCGCGGGCGCGTGCCGGCGAGCGGGCGAATCGTGACGATCTGGTCTTCGCCGCGCTTTTCCTGGCGCACGAGGATTTCCGGCGATGCGCCGACCACGTGGAAATCGCCGAAGTTGTAGTAGTACATATACGGCGACGGATTCAGCGAACGCAGCGCGCGATACAGCGACAGCGGATTGTCGCGGTACGGCTTGGTCAGCCGCTGGCCGACCTGGATCTGCATCAGTTCGCCGGCCGCGATGTATTCCTTCGCCTGGCGCACGGCGGCCAGATAGTCTTCCTTCTTGAACTCGCGGAACGTCTCGGTGCGCACGCTCGCCGACGTGACGGGCGGCTGCACGGTCGTGCGCAGGCGCTGCTTCAGTTCGCGCAGGCGCTGTTTCGCCTTCGCGTAGGCTTCCGGCTGGCCCGGGTCCGCGTAGATGATCAGGTACAGCTTGCCGGCGAGGTTGTCGATTACCGCGACTTCCTCGGTCAGCAGCAACTGGATGTCGGGCAGGCCGAGATCGTCGCGCGGCGCGGTGTTTGCGAGCTTCTTCTCGATATAGCGCACCGCGTCGTAGCCGAAGTAGCCGGCGAGACCGCCGCAGAAGCGCGGCAGGCCCGGACGCTGCGCCACCTTGAAGCGCGCCTGGAACGATTCGATGAATTGGAACGGGTCGCCGTCATGCGTCTCGACGACCTGGCCGTCGCGCACGACTTCCGACACGCCGTTGCGGGTGCGCACGAGCGTGCGGGCGGGCAGGCCGATGAACGAGTAGCGGCCGAAGCGTTCGCCGCCGACCACCGATTCGAGCAGGAACGAGTTGGCGCCCGCACGTTCGGGCTGGGCCAGCTTCAGGTAGAGGGACAGCGGCGTTTCTAGATCGGCGAGGGCTTCCGCGATCAGCGGGATACGGTTGTAGCCTTCGTTCGCGAGCGATTGGAATTCGAGTTCGGTCATGTTCCGGTCCTGTTCGGGACGAGCGGCGCGTGCGCCAGGGATCACTTGACGCTGCGCGGGTTGCCGTCGGCGAAAGGGCGGTCGATCGAGAAGTGCCTGTTGCCGGCCGGCACTCCGGGCGTGAACGTCGCGAGCCTGCGGCCAATCCTGAACGCAAGCGTTCGGACGCGGTGGAACTCGAGGTGGTGCGACGATCGGCGCGCGGATGCGCAGCGAGATAAAAAACGGCGCTGAAGACGTGCTTCAGCGTACCTCATCGAAGAGGTTAGCGCGACCAGCGACGCCAGGGCCAGGCTCCCCGGTCGATGCTGCTCAGACTCCGTTTTTTATTCAGAAACATGCGGATGGAAGAAATAATCAGATGGTTGGCCGGCCGGCGTTGTGCGCGGTGATCGCGCGGGCCGCGACCAGCAACGAATCGACTATACCATCCGAATTTATCGTTTGTATAGCTTTGCCGTGGTTATAGCCATACGGCACCGTCAGTGTCGCCATCCCGGCTGCGCGGCCCGCCAGCGCATCGTTTTCCGAGTCGCCGATCGCGACCGCCGTGTCCGGCGTGACGCCGAGTGCGTCGCAGGCCGTCAGCATCGGCAGCGGGTCGGGCTTCTTGCGTGCGACGCTGTCGCCGCCGAGCACGATGCCGAAGCAATCGGCCAGCCCGTATTGTTCGAGCAGCTCGACCGCGAAGCGGTGCGGCTTGTTCGTCACGCACGCGAGCCGGATGCCGGCCGCGCGCAGCGCGTCGAGACCGGCGGCCACGTCCGGATAGAGGCGCGTATGGCGGCCGTTGATCTTCGCGTATTCGGTCTGGTAGATCGCCAGTGCGTCGTCGAAGCGCGCGCGCGCCTCGTCGGCCGGGAAGCGCGGCTTCAGCACGCTGTGGATCAGGTGCTCGGAGCCCTTGCCGACGTAGCCGATCACCTCGTCGCGCGATGTGGCCGGCGCGTCGAGCCGCGCAAGCATCCCGTTCAGGCCGGCCGTGAAATCGTCGGCCGTGTCGACCATCGTGCCGT
Organism: Burkholderia sp. LFS061; assembly: GCF_047978125.1. NCBI lineage: Bacteria > Pseudomonadati > Pseudomonadota > Betaproteobacteria > Burkholderiales > Burkholderiaceae > Burkholderia > Burkholderia sp. LFS061. The sequence continues at coordinate 14,181 of NZ_JBFPFS010000074.1, forward strand.
CGAGATCGATCAGCGCCGCGTCGATGCGCGGCGCGGCGAAGCGGATCGGGGCAGCGTTCGTTGCGGCCCCGGCCGGCGCACGGCCGGCGAGCGACGATTCGGCCACGGCGTCAGCTCCGCTCGACGGTGGCGAGCGCGGCGCGCATCTCGTCGATCACCTTGCGGTAGTCGGGCTTGCCGAAGATCGCCGAACCGGCGACGAAGGTGTCGGCGCCGGCCGCCGCGATTTCCGCGATGTTGTCGGTCTTCACGCCGCCGTCGACCTCGAGCAGGATCTCGCGGCCCGTGCGCTCGGTGTACGCGTCGATACGTGCGCGTGCTTCGCGCAGCTTGTTCAGCGTTTCCGGAATGAACGACTGGCCGCCGAAGCCGGGGTTGACCGACATCAGCAGCACGAAGTCGAGGCGGTCCATCACGTGGTCGAGATAGTTCAGCGGCGTGGCCGGGTTGAATACGAGGCCGGCCTTGCAGCCGTGGTCGCGGATCAGCGACAGCGTGCGGTCGATGTGATCGGAGCCTTCCGGGTGGAAGCTGATCAGGTTCGCACCGGCCTTCGCAAAATCGGGCACGATCCGGTCGACCGGGCGTACCATCAGGTGCACGTCGATCGGCACCTGCACGTGCGGGCGGATCGCTTCGCACACGAGCGGGCCGATCGTCAGGTTCGGCACATAATGGTTGTCCATCACGTCGAAGTGGATCCAGTCGGCGCCGGCGGCGACCACGTTGCGGACTTCTTCGCCGAGCCGTGCGAAATCGGCCGACAGGATGCTGGGAGCGATGCGGAATTGGGTCATGGCAGGGGGAGCGGGGAGGTTGCGGCGCAAAACCGACATTCTACCGCCCGGCGGCCGGCTCGCGGCGGCAGGCCGTGCGGTTGCGGCCCGATTCCGCATCAAGCAGAATGCCGAACCAAAGCGGCGCGTCCGCGGCCCCGTCGCCCATGCCGGCACGGACAGTCACCCTCCAGTGGAAACACCATGAGTCAGTATCAGTTCACCGTTTCGGTGAAAACCAGCTACTTGCCGGAACAATCCGACCCCGATCGCCGTCAATACGCATTCGCGTACACGCTGACGATCCGCAACACGGGGCAGGTCGCGGCGCAACTGATCGCGCGTCACTGGATCATCACGGACAGCGAGAGCCACGTGCAGGAAGTGAAGGGGCTCGGCGTCGTCGGGCACCAGCCGCTGCTGCAGCCGGGCGAGCAGTTCGAATACACGAGCTGGGCCGTGATCGCGACGCCGGTCGGTACGATGCGTGGCGCGTACTTCTGCGTGGCGGAGGACGGCGAGCGTTTCGAGGCGCCGGTCGACGAGTTTGCACTGCACATGCCGCGCACGCTGCATTGAGCGCGCGGAGCGCGTCAGCGCGGCTGGCGATCGTTGTTGCGGGCGTGCTTCTTTCTGCCCGACGACGTCCACACGACGATGAAGATCAGCAGGGCAAGCGCTACGAAGGCTTCGAGCGCGAAGATGAGCATCGGATATTGGTCGAGAAAATCTGACATGGCGGTTTCCATCAAGAACGGACATTGTATGTGGTTTGGGCCCCGGCTGGCCGGCTGGGTTGCGGCGGCCGCGGCGGCGGCGCTGCTTGCCGCGTGCGGCGGCGCGCCGACGCGAACGTCTGCGCTCAAGCCGCCGACCGGCGCGGCGATCGTGCCGGGGCAGGTTGCCGCGAAGCGGCTCACGCCGGTTGCGTGGCAGCAGGTGCCGGGCTGGCAGGACGATTCGCTGCTCGGCGCGACGGCCGCGCTGCGGCAGAACTGCGCGCGGCTCGCGCGTCAGCCGGCCTGGCAGCGCGCTTGTGCGGCCGCCGACCGGCTCGACGAGCTCGATGTCGGCAGCGCACGCACTTTCTTCGAAACGTATTTCACGCCGTTCCAGCTCGCGAACACCGACGGGACGCTCGACGGGCTCGTGACCGGCTATTACGAGCCGCTGCTGCATGGCTCGCGCGTGCGCCGCGACCCGTATCAATACGCGCTCTATCGCTGGCCGGCCGGTTATCGCGCGGGCGCCGCGCTGCCTGCGCGCGCGCAGCTCGAGCGTGCGGGCATCCTGAACGGCAACGAACTCGTGTGGGTCGACGATCCGATCGAGGCGTTCTTCCTGCAGGTGCAGGGCTCGGGGCGCGTGCTGCTCGACGATGGTTCGGTGATGCGGGTCGGCTTCGGCGGCACCAACAACCAGCCGTACCGCTCGATCGGCAAGTGGTTGCTCGATCGCGGCGAGCTGACGCCCGCACAGGCGACGATGCAGGGCATCAAGGCGTGGGCGAAGGCGAATCCGAACCGCGTCGACGCGTTGCTCGACACGAATCCGCGGTTCGTGTTCTTCCGCGACATGCCGATCAAGGAGGACGCGCCGCACGGCGGCGCGGACGGCCCGATCGGCGCGCTCGGCGTGCCGCTGACGGCGGAGCGTTCGATCGCGGTCGATCCGTCGTCGATCCCGCTCGGCACGCCCGTGTTCCTGCAGACCACACGTCCGCTGACGAATACGCCGATGAACCGGCTCGTGTTCGCGCAGGATACGGGCTCCGCGATCAAGGGCGGCGTGCGGGCCGACTATTTCTGGGGACTCGGCGACGACGCAGGCGACCAGGCCGGCCGGATGAAGCAGGTCGGCCGGATGTGGCTGCTGTTCCCGAATTCGTGACCTGAGGCGGCATCGGCTGCTCGGGAGCCGCCCGCGCATGAGGCGGGGTATTCGTGGGCGCGACGGTGCGCGTGGAGTGCGTCGGTTCGAGAGCGGTATACCCGTGTGGTTTCAGTTCGTGTGATGCGCCTGTCGCGTTGAACGACGTCGTGGAACACAATAAATAGCCCGATTGGCGTTGGCCGATCGGGCTGTTTCTTTTGTTGCGCAACGGGATTGCCTCTGCGCGCGACGTACGCGCAGCGTCTGCCGTCAGCCCTTGCGCTTGTCGACGACGCGGCGTGCCTTGCCGACCGAGCGCTCGATTCCGTTCACGGGCAGCACGTTGATCACGGCCGTCACGCCGATCAGCGACTTGATGTCATGCGCGAGCGCTTGTTTCGCCGCGTGGATCGCCGCCGTATCCGGAGCAGTGTCGGGACAGGGCTCGACGCTGAGCGTCAGCACGTCGAGCGGGCCTTCCTTCGTCAATACGATCTGATAGTGCGGTGCGAGCGCGCGCTGCTTGAGCAACTGTTCCTCGATTTGCGTCGGGAACACGTTGACGCCACGCACGATCATCATGTCGTCCGAGCGGCCGGTGATCTTTTCCATCCGGCGCATCGTGCGAGCGGTGCCGGGTAACAGGCGCGTGAGGTCGCGTGTCCGGTAGCGGATGATCGGCAGCGCCTCCTTCGTCAGCGACGTGAACACGAGCTCGCCGAATTCGCCGTCCGGCAGCACTTCGCCGGTTTCCGGATCGATGATTTCCGGATAGAAGTGATCTTCCCAGATGGTCGGGCCGTCCTTGGTCTCGACGCATTCGGACGCGACGCCGGGGCCCATCACTTCGGACAGCCCGTAGATGTCGACCGCGTCGATGCCCATCCGCTGCTCGATCGCGACGCGCATGTCGTTGGTCCATGGCTCCGCGCCGAAGATGCCGATGCGCAGCGAGCTCTGCGCGGGATCGAGGCCCTGGCGCTCGATTTCGTCGGCGATCGACAACATGTAGCTCGGCGTCACCATGATGATGTCGGGCCGGAAATCCTGGATCAGTTGTACCTGCTTCTCGGTCTGGCCGCCGCCGAACGGGATCACGGTCAATCCCGCACGTTCGGCGCCGTAGTGCGCGCCGAGCCCGCCGGTGAACAAGCCGTACCCGTAGCTGACGTGTACCTTGTCGCCGCGACGTGCGCCGGCGGCGCGGATCGAGCGCGCGACGAGATTCGCCCACGTGTCGATGTCGCCGGCCGTATAGCCGACGACCGTCGGCTTGCCGGTCGTGCCCGATGATGCGTGGATGCGCGAGATCTGGTCCTGCGGCACGGCGAACATCCCGAACGGGTAACTGTCACGCAGGTCGCCTTTCGTCGTGAACGGGAAGCGCGACAGGTCGGCGAGCGTTTTCAGGTCGTCGGGATGCACGCCCGCGTCGTCGAATTTGCGACGATAGACGGGAGAGTGGTCATACGCATGCCGGAGCGACCACTTGAGGCGTTCGAGCTGCAGCGTGGTCAGCTCGTCGCTTGAGGCGGTCTCGATCGGCTCGAGCGGTAGCGGGGTAGTCATGCATGTCTCCAGTGTTTGTTATGTGCGAGCCGTTGACGTCAGCGGTCTTCCGGTATGACCGTGCCCTTGATCTGGGCGGATTTGCCGCGAAACATCGCGACCGTTTCGCCTGTCTGGTTCGTGACGCGGATGTCGTAGATGCCGTGGTGGCCGGCGCGCGCCTGTTCGATCGCCTCGGCCGTCAGCACGTCGTTGCCGTGCACGGGGCGCAGGAATTCGATCGAGCAGCCGGCAGCGACCGTATTCAGGTTGTACGAGTTGCACGCGAACGCGAACGTCGAATCGGCGAGCGTGAAGATGATCCCGCCGTGGCAGGTTTGATGCCCGTTCAGGAATTCGGGCCGCACGCGCATCTGCAGGCGTGCGTAGCCGGCGCGTACTTCCGCGATTTCCATGCCGAACGCGCGGCTGCATGCATCGGCGTCGAACATCGCCTGCGCGGTGGCGCGGGCGAGCGAATCGGGATCGAGCGTGGCGGTGGCGGCCGTCATGTCAACGCCCCTCGAAGCGTGGAGCACGCTTTTCGACGAATGCCTTCACGCCTTCCGCGTAGTCGTGCGACTGGCCCAGCTTGCGCTGCATGTCGCGTTCCAGGTCGAGCTGCTGGTCGAGCGTGTTCGTGACGCTGTCGCGCATCGATTGCTTGATCGATGCGATCGCGAGCGTCGGCTGCTGCGCGAGCTGGGTTGCGAGCTGGCGGGCTGATGCGGCGAGTGCGTCGTCGTCGACCGCACGCCAGATCAGGCCCCACTGTTCGGCCTGTTCGGCGCCAAGCTTGTCGCCGGTCAGAGCGAGCCCCAGCGCACGTGCCATGCCGACGCGTTGCGGCAGGAACCACGTGCCGCCTGAATCGGGTACGAGCCCGATCTTGACGAAGGCCTGGATGAAACTGCTCGAGCGGGCGGCGAACACGAGATCGCATGCGAGCGCGAGATTTGCGCCGGCGCCGGCCGCCGTGCCGTTGACGGCGGCGATCACCGGCAGCGGCAGACGCTGCAGGCGGCGGATCAGCGGATTGAAATGCTCGTCGATCAGCGTGCCGAGGTCGGTGGACGCGCCGGGCGTGAAGTCGAGGTCGGCGAGGTCCTGGCCCGCGCAGAAGCCGCGCCCCGCACCCGTCAGAATCAGCGCGCGCGCGCCGGCCGCTTCGACTTCATCGAGAGCCGACTGCAGTTCGCGATGCATCGCCCGCGTGAAGCTGTTCAGCTTGTCGGGGCGGTTGAGGGTGATCGTGGCCACGCGCGCGGCCTGATCGATATCCAGCTGAATCGCCTGATAGGACATGCAGTGTCTCCTTCATGACTTCGTTATAGGCGCGCGGCGCATCGGTTACACGCGTTCGATCGCGAGTGCGATGCCCTGGCCGACGCCGATGCACATCGTACAGAGCGCAAAGCGGCCGCCCGTACGCTCGAGTTGATGGAGCGCCGTGGTCACGAGCCGGGCCCCCGATGCGCCGAGCGGATGACCGAGTGCGATCGCGCCGCCGTTCGGGTTCACGCGCGGATCGTCGTCGGCGACGCCGAGCATGCGCAGTACCGCGAGACCCTGCGACGCAAACGCCTCGTTCAACTCGATCACGTCGAACTGGTCGATGGTCATGCCGAGCTGGCGCAGCAGTTTCTGCGTGGCCGGCGCGGGGCCGATGCCCATCACGCGCGGCTCGACGCCTGCCGTCGCCATGCCGATGACGCGCGCGCGGCGGCGCAGGCCATACTGATCGGCTGCCTGTGCATTGGCGAGCAGCAGCGCGCACGCGCCGTCGTTGACGCCCGATGCATTGCCGGCCGTTACAGAGCCGTCCGGGCGCACGACGCCCTTCAGCTTCGCGAGTGCTTCGAGCGACGTCTCGCGCGGATGTTCGTCGCGCGACACGACCACCGGATCGCCCTTCTTCTGCGCAATCGTGACGGCGACGATTTCCTCGGCGAGCGTGCCGTCCTGCTGCGCACGCGCGGCCTTTTGCTGGCTGCGCAGCGCGAACAGGTCCTGGTCGGCGCGACTGATGTTGTAGTCGACCGCGACGTTCTCGGCCGTCTCCGGCATCGAATCGACGCCGTGAAGCTGTTTCATCAGCGGATTGACGAAGCGCCAGCCGATCGTCGTATCGTAGATGTCGGCCTGGCGCGTGAACGCGCTCGCGGCCTTGCCCATCACGAACGGCGCGCGCGTCATGCTCTCGACGCCGCCGGCGATCATCAGGCGCGCTTCGCCCGACTTGATCGCGCGCGCGGCCGTGCCGACCGCGTCCATCCCGGAGCCGCACAGCCGGTTCAGCGTCGTACCCGGCACGGCGGTCGGCAGGCCCGCGAGCAGCGCCGACATGCGCGCGACGTTGCGGTTGTCTTCGCCTGCCTGGTTCGCGCAGCCGTAGATCACGTCGTCGATCGCCGTCCAGTCGACGTGGCGATTGCGCTCGATCAGCGCCTTGAGCGGCACCGCGCCGAGATCATCGGCACGGACATCTTTCAGGGCACCGCCGTAGCGGCCGATGGGGGTGCGAATCGAGTCGCAGATGTAGGCGTCTGTCATGGGCGTATCGATGAGCAACGAACCCGCCGGGCGGCGGATTCGTTCATGGTAGAGAACATGGCGGCGTTTGCACGTCCGCCATTCGGGTTATGCCGTTTGGCCAGCTTCCGCGGGTACCGCCTTCGGGGCAACATGGACGCGGCTTTGCACCACGCGGAACCGGTTGGCGACGAACGCCGGGTCGGCCAGCGCCGCGTTGGCAGCCGGGTTGGCTCCCGTGCCGTGGAAATCGGAGAACGCGGCCGACTGGTTGACGAACACGCCGCCCGTCAGATTGATCGACAGCGCGACACCGCCGCGCACCGCTGCGTCGTGGGCGGCGTCGACGATTGCGTCGTCGGTGCTGTAGACGGAGAGGGTCAGCGCGCCATGTTCCGCCGCGATTTCACCGGCGAGATCGAGCGACTGCGCGGTCGAGTCGGTCGCGATCACGAACGAGATCGGGCCGAACCACTCCTGCGTGAATTTCTCGCGATCGGTCACGTCGAGTTGCAGCACGAGCGGTGTGCGCACGCGGGCATCGGGGAACGTGGGGTGCTGAAGAGCCACGCTGTCGGCGAGTACGCGGCCGAGCTGGCGGGCGTCGTCGATACGTGCGGTCACGCCGTCGTTCTGAATTGCGCCGATCAGTTCGACCGAGCGTGCCGGGTCTCCGGTGAGTTTTTGCACGGCAACCGCGATGGCTTGCGCGACTTCGTCGAAGCTCGCATGGCCGTCCGCCGTCTGGATGCCGTCGCGCGGCACATAGATGTTCTGCGGCGCCGTGCACATCTGGCCGGAGTACAGCGCCAGCGAGAACGCGATGTTCTTGGCTGCGGCCTTCAGGTCGTCGGTCGAGTCGATCACGATCTGGTTGACGCCGGCCTTCTCGGTGTAGACCTGTGCCTGGTGGGCATGGCGTTCGAGCCACGTGCCGTTCTGCGTGCTGCCCGTGAAGTCGATCAGCTTGATCTCGGGGCGCAGCGCGATGTCCTGAACGAGGGCGCCGTCGTTGGGCTCGGTCGCAAGGAGCGTGACGACGTTCGGATCGAACCCGGCTTCGCGCAGCACGTCGCGGGCGATCCGGACCGTGATCGCGAGCGGCAGGATCGCACCCGGATGTGGTTTGACGATTACGGTGTTACCGGTTGCCAGATCGGCGAACAGGCCCGGGTAGCCGTTCCAGGTCGGGAACGTGCAGCAGCCGAGCACGAGCCCCGTGCCGCGCGGGACGATCGTGTAGCGCTTGTGCATCGCGAGCGGCGGGTTCTTGCCTTGCGGCTTTTCCCAGTGCGCATCGGCCGGGATGCGGCGCAGTTCGTCCCATGCATAGGCGACAGCCTCGAGCGCACGATCCTGCGCGTGCGGGCCGCCGGCCTGGAACGCCATCATGAATGCCTGCCCCGTGGTGTGCATCACGCTGTAGGCGATCTCGAAGCTCGCTCGGTTCAGGCGCGCGAGGATTTCGAGGCTGACGCCGATCCAGGCGCTGGGGCCGGCTTCGCGCCACGTGCGTTGCGCGGCGGCTGCGGCGGCGATCAGTGCGTCGGGCGTCGACTTCGGATACCGGATGCCCAGTGCGATGCCGTACGGCGATCGCTCCGCGCCGACCGTTTCGCCGGACGCCGGCTGGTCGAGCGCGAACGTCTTGTCGAGGTGCGACTTGAACGCTGCTTCGCCGTCTGCGTTCGCGCTTTCCCCGTACACTTTGGGACTCGGCATTTCGGCGAACGGGCTCCAGTACCCGCGGCTCTCGATGGCGGCGAGTGCGTGCTTCAACGTGTCTTCGTGCTTCGTGAACAGTGCATGGGTCATGGCGGCGGCCTGATGGACGATGAGAGGGGTTGGATCGATTAATTAACCGACCGGTTGGTCGGAGAATGTTAGCATCAAACTATTCGCATGTGCGAGGCGTTTCTCATTTCATTGATCGAGGAGAAATAGATGGCTTACGAGAACATCCTGGCGGAGACCCGGGGGCGTGTCGGGCTGGTTACGCTGAACCGTCCGAAGGCGCTGAACGCGCTGAACGATGCGTTGATGGATGAGTTGGGCGATGCGCTGAAGGCGTTCGATGCGGACGACGGCATCGGCGCGATCGTCGTGACGGGGAGCGAGAAGGCGTTCGCAGCCGGCGCGGACATCGGCATGATGGCGACCTATTCCTATATGGATGTTTACCGGGGCGACTACATCACGCGCAACTGGGAGACGGTCCGTCAGATCCGCAAGCCGATCATTGCCGCGGTGTCGGGCTTTGCGCTGGGCGGCGGTTGCGAGCTCGCGATGATGTGCGACATCGTCTTCGCGGCGGACACGGCCAAGTTCGGCCAGCCGGAGATCAAGCTGGGCATCATGCCGGGCGCGGGCGGCACGCAGCGTCTGCCGCGCGCGGTATCGAAGGCGAAGGCGATGGACATGTGCCTGACCGCGCGCTTCATGGACGCCGCCGAAGCGGAGCGAGCCGGGCTCGTGTCGCGCGTGCTGCCGGCCGACAAGCTGCTCGACGAGGCGATTGCGGCCGCGGCGACGATTGCCGAGTTCTCGCTGCCGGCGGTCATGATGGTCAAGGAGTCGGTGAACCGCGCGTATGAGACGACGCTGGCAGAGGGTGTCCACTTCGAGCGCCGGCTGTTCCATTCGCTGTTTGCGACTGAGGACCAGAAGGAAGGGATGGCGGCATTCGTCGAGAAACGGAAGCCCGAGTTCAAGAACCGCTGATCGGGTTGCACCATGGCGGGTGTCTGGCGACTGGTTGGCACCGGTTGCCGGCGCGGTCGCCCGGTCCGTCGAGCCCCAAGCCACCGTGCGCGATAGCGCACGGTGGCTTTTTCAAAATAATTTCACAAAGGGGCTTGCGGAGACGGCGGCGGGTGCATAGAATCACGCCTCTTTCGCGCTAACGGAAACGCAGTGCGGGAGAGGGGAAGCGAAGTCAGTGGTGTGCAGCAGGTTGGGCGCACGGCTGGCGCAGGAAGATGGACCCCGCAGTCGCAACGAAGTGGTTGAAAAACTTGTTGACGATCTGCGAAACACGGTTCATAATCTCGCTTCTCTGCTGCTGAAAACGCAGCGCTGCTGAGAAACACGAAGTTTCTCGCAGAAATGCTCTTTAAAAATTAACA
>NZ_JBFPFS010000075.1:0-20021 GCF_047978125.1 Burkholderia sp. LFS061
GTGCCTTTCTCGGCGGCCAGCTGCTTGAGCCGGATCGCCGCCGACAGCCCGGCGGGGCCGCCGCCGACGATCACGACGTCGTATTCCATCGATTCGCGCGGGCCGTATTGCGCAAGCAAGTCCTGTGTGGTCAAAATCCTGTCTCCTCCTGCGTCCCGACCGTCAGCCGGTCAGAACTGGTCTTCCGTCAACGCGAGCACGCTCTCGTTGCCCTTCGCGCCAACGATCGACGCTTCGAGCGCGCCGGCCTGCACGAGAATGTGCTCCGCATAGCATTGCGCGATCGCGATCTTCGCGTCGAAGAACACCGGGTCGCTCGCGCGGTTCGCCTGCGCGGCCACCAGCGCGCGCGCCATCTGCCACCCGCACAGCACCACGCCCGCCAGCTTCAGATACGGCACGCTGCCCGCGAACACCGCGTTCGGGTCCTGCTTCACGTTCGCCACCACGTAGTCCACCACCGACGACAGCGCGCGCGCACCCTTTTCCAGCTGCGCCTTCATCGACGCGGCCGCCGCGCCGTCCAGCCTGCCGAGCGCTGCCACCGTGTCGCCGATCTCCGCGATCAGCGCCTTCGCCACCGCGCCGCCGTCGCGCATCGTCTTGCGGCCCACCAGGTCGTTCGCCTGGATCGCCGTCGTCCCTTCGTAGATCGCCAGGATCCGCGCATCGCGGTAATACTGCGCCGCGCCCGTCTCCTCGATGAAGCCCATCCCGCCGTGCACCTGCACGCCCAGGCTCGCCACGTCGTTCACCATCTCCGTGCTCCAGCCCTTCACGACCGGCACCAGATATTCGTAGATTGCCTGATGACGGCCGCGCGTCGCCTCGTCCGAATGGCGGTGGGCAATGTCGCTGTGCGCGGCTGCCACATACGCCAGCGCCCGCGCGCCTTCAGTCAGCGCACGCATCGTGCCGAGCATGCGGCGCACGTCCGGGTGATGGATGATCGTCACCGACTGCTTCGCGGAGCCGTCCACCGGGCGGCTCTGCACGCGTTCCTTCGCGAACGCCGCCGCCTTCTGGTACGCACGGTCGGCCACGCCGATCCCCTGCATCCCGACCCCGAAGCGCGCCGCGTTCATCATGATGAACATGTATTCGAGGCCGCGGTTCTCCTCGCCGACCAGGTAGCCGATCGCACCGCCGTGGTCGCCGTATTGCAGCACCGCCGTCGGGCTCGCCTTGATCCCGAGCTTGTGCTCGATCGACACGCAGTGCACGTCGTTGCGCGCGCCCAGCGAACCGTCGTCGTTGACCATGAACTTCGGCACGATGAACAGCGAGATGCCCTTCACGCCTTCCGGCGCGTTCGGCGTGCGCGCCAGCACCAGGTGGACGATGTTGTCCGCCATGTCGTGCTCGCCCCACGTGATGAAGATCTTCGTGCCGAACACCTTGTAGGTGCCGTCGCCCTGCGGCTCCGCGCGCGAGCGCACCAGCGCCAGATCGGAGCCCGCCTGCGGCTCGGTCAGGTTCATCGTCCCCGTCCATTCGCCCGAGATCAGCTTCGGCACATAGCGCTGCTTCTGCTCGTCGGTGCCGGCCGTCAGCAGCGCCTCGATCGCGCCGTCGGTCAGCAGCGGGCACAGCGCGAACGACAGGTTCGACGCGTTCAGCATCTCGATGCACGGCGTCGCGATCAACTTCGGCAGCCCCTGGCCGTCGTACTCGGCCGGATGCTGCAGCCCCTGCCAGCCGCCTTCGACGAACTGGCGGAACGCGTCGCCGAAGCCCGGCGTCGCGGTCACGACGCCATCCTTCCAGCTGCTCGGGTTGCGGTCGCCTTCGACGTTCAGCGGCGCCAGCACCTCGCCGCAGAACTTCGCGGACTCGTCGAGCACGGCCTGCGCCGTGTCGTAACCGGCATCCTCGAAGCCCGGCAACTGCGCGACGGCGTCGATACCCGCGAGTTCCTTCAGCACGAACAGCATGTCCTTGACGGGGGCGTTATAGCTCATGGTCGATGTTCCAAATCAGGCGGTGAATGAGGTGCGCTACCGGGCCGGTACGGCAAAGCCGGCCGGACCCGGGCGACGACGTGACCCATCGTAATGCCGCGATGGCCGATTCCCGTTGTCATATCCGGCCCACATGGTGACAAAATCGGCCACGGGTTGCGTGGGCGCGGCCGGAAACGGCCGGCTGGATAAGGGTTTGGCCTGAGCCGGTTTCGATGAAAACGGCGAGCAATCGATGTGCCGGCCGGTGGGGCCGAAGCGACGCAGCATGCCGGCGGCAACGGGGGCCGGTTATGGGAATCGCCTATGGGAGCCGGCCATGGGAGCGAACAAAGGAAGCCGGTTATGGGAACCGGTTTGAAAAAGGCGCACTACGCGCGCCGCCGATATGTCCCCGGCGTACTCCCCGTCCAGTGCCGGAACGCGCGATGAAACGCGCTCGGATCGTCGAACCCGATATCGGCGCCGATCGCCGCGATCGTGTCGGGCGTATCGGTCAGCCGCTGGATCGCGATGTCGCGCCGCAGTTCATCCTTGAGCGCCTGGAACGTCGTCCCTTCGGCCGCAAGGTGGCGGCTCAGCGTGCGCACCGAGCAATGCAGGTGCTCGGCCGCCTGGTCGATCACCGGCAGGTCGGGCAGCGCCGCCGACAGGTATTGCCGCACGCGATGGCACACGAGCTGTTCGCTGAACGATTCGAAGATCCAGTCGCCGGGCGCGCGCGCGAGAAACTTGCGCAGGTTGCGCTTGCTCTGCCGGATCGGCGCATCGAGGTAGTCCGCGCTGAAGCGCATCAGCGTGCGCTCGCAGTCGAACTGCACGGAGCCGGTGAAGAAGTACAGATGGTCGACCGCATGGCGCGGCCGCGGGCACGCGAACTCGATCCGCAGCAGCGGGATCTTCTGCCCGATCAGCCAGGAACATACGCCGTGCACGAGCTTGAGCATCAGCTCCTGACCGAGCGCGCCGATCGGGCCGATGGCCTCGTTCGGGCGCAGCAGCACCTGTGCGACGAGACCGTCGCGCTTCGATTCGACGAAGAAGTCGTCGAGCAGGATATGGAAGAACTGGCCGAAGCGATGCAGCGCCGTTTCGAGGTTGCGCGCATCGAGCAGGCTCAGGCACAGATACTTCAGCGTGCCGCCGCGCAGCGGGCGCGAGAAGATGCCGGGCATCTCGTCGTCGAGGTCGATCGCGAGCGTGCGGTACAGCGTCGAGAACTGCTCCTCCGTCACGCGCGCATGCGGCTCGCCGAGCAGCTCGATCGGAATGCCGGCCCCGCGCAGGTAGCGTTCGACCACGTCGCGCTGCGCCCCCGCGCTCGCGAGGAAACCGTTGACGAGCGAGATCGGCACCGTCGCGCTCGGCGACGGCAGCGCGCGCCCGGGCCGGGCGGAAAGTGAATCTGAGCCGGTCATCGCGTCCCCGTCGATCGAACCGCTCGCATTGTACTTGAGCGGCCCGCGCGTCTGCTTCGGGGCCTTCGGCGCGCCGGGCCGGGCCGCCGCGGCCGCGCGGCGCTTCGGCGCCATCAGCCGGTGCGGCTGAGTTCCCGGCGCAGGATCTTGCCGACCGTCGACTTCGGCAGCCGGTCGACGAAGCGGACGAGCTTCGGCACCTTGTAGGCCGCGAGGCTCTCGCGGCAATGCGCGACGAGCTGCGCCTCCGTCACGTCGGCATCCGGCGCCAGCACCACGAACAGCTTGACGGCCTCGCCGGTGCGCGCGTCCGGCACGCCGATGCATGCGCATTCGGCAACGCCCGGCAGCGCGGTCGCGACGGCTTCCACCTCGTTCGGGTACACGTTGAAGCCCGACACGATGATCATGTCCTTCTTGCGGTCGACGATCCGCAGGAAGCCGGCTGCGTCGAACACGCCGACGTCGCCGGTGCGGAAATAGCCGTCCGCCGTGAACGCGGCCGTATTCGCTTCCGGCTTCTGCCAGTAGCCGGTCATCACCTGCGGCCCCTTCACGCAGATCTCGCCCGCTTCGCCGATCGCGACCTCGCGATCCTGGTCGTCGAGCAGCTTCACGTCGGTCGACGGCAGCGGCAGGCCCGTGGTGCCCGTGAACGCGTCGATCGATTGCGGGTTGAACGACACGACCGGCGACGTTTCCGACAGCCCGTAGCCCTCGCGGATAAAGTTGCCCGTCACCGCCTTCCAGCGCGACGAGATCACGTCGATCACCGCCGCGCCGCCGCCGGCCGACAGCTTCAGCCGCGACCAGTCGACTTCCTTCAGGCGCGGATGGCCGGCGAGCCCCGCGTACAGCGTGTTCACGCCGACGAACACGGTCGGCCGCGCGGCCTTCAGCACGTCGATGAACGCGTCCATGTCGCGCGGGTTCGCGACGAGCCAGTTCTGCGCGCCGATCGCGAAGTAGGACAGGAAGTTCACCGTCAGCGCGAAGATGTGGTACAGCGGGATCGCGGTGACGACGACTTCCTCGCCCGGCACCCGCGCGGCCGCCACGATCGCCGCGAACTGTTCGATGTTCGCGACGAGGTTGCGGTGCGACAGCGCGGCGCCCTTCGACAATCCGGTCGTGCCGCCCGTGTATTGCAGCAGCAGCAGGTCCGCGCCGCCCAGCGCGACCGGCTCGCACGCGAGCGATTCGCCTGCGGCGATCGCGTCCGCGAGCGCGATCGAACCGGGCGGCAGCGCATCGCACACGCCGGCCGGCGCATCGACCACGCCCAGATCGCCGCGCCCCACGCTCAGCACGGTGCGCACGCGCGTGCCGCCGACCACGTCGGCGAACGTGCCCATCGACCCGCCGCACACCACGGCGACCTCGACGCCTGCGTCGTCGAGCTGATGCCCGAGCTCGTGCGCGGTGTAGTGCGGGTTCACGTTGACCTGGATCGCGCCGATCCTCGCGACGGCGACGAACACGACAGGAAACGCGAGCACGTTGGGCAGCATCACGGCCACGCGGTCGCCCTTGCGGACGCCGACGACCTGCTGCAGATACGCGGCCAGCGCGCTCGACAGGCGGTCGACATCGGCATAGGTCAGCGTGCGGCCGAACGCATGGAACGCGGGACAATCGGCGAAGCGGCGCATCGCGTCGTCCAGCAGCGCGCTGACGGAAGGATGGCGATCGGCGTCGATCTCGGCGGGGATCGCGCCATACGACCCGGTCCAGTGTCTGTTCGTCATGTCTCGCTCCTGGAGGACAGCGCACCGCCCGGCCGGGAACCGCCCCGGGCCGGCCTCGCGCCGTTCGCACGGCGGCCTGCACGCCTGGGTGGCGCGGGCCGTCGCCTGATCGGCGACTATCGCCCGCGCGACGCGCTTTGAAAATGATCCGGCCGGCCGAAAAGATGATCGAAACGGACACGATACCGGTGGCCAGCTGGTCTCCAGCCTCATCCGTCAAGCCGCCCGCCCCAGGCAGGCCACGTGCAACAACCCGCATCAGGGTGAACCCTGTGGCGCCCGGAACCGTTCCCGCTCAGAATTGCGTTCCGTCAACGATATCGATTCGGACGCAGAACCCGTCATGCCGCGCAGTGCGCTCTTGAACCCGACGACTGCCCGCGCAGACCGCCTGCCGGACGCCCTGCCCACCCACGCGTTGCGCGAGAAGCGCTTCTCGCCGGCCAAGCTGGCCGTGCTCGTCGCGGTCGCGGCGGAGGCCGGCCTCGATCCGGCCACGGTGCTCGACGGCACGGGCCTCGATCCGGCCGCCGTCGCCGATCCGTTCACGCTCACGTCGCCCGAGCAGTTCCTGCGCGCCGCGCGCAACGCGATCGGCCGTTACGACGGCACGGATCTGGGCGTGCGCGTCGGCCGCCTGCTGCACGTGTCGAGCTACGGGATGTACGGCTACGCGATGCTGTGTTCGGAATCGCTCGCGCACGCGTTCGACTCGGCGGTCAAGTATCACCGGCTCGCGAACGGCATGCTCGCGATCCGCTGGGTCGAACAGGGCGACACCGCGTCGTGGCTGTTTCCGGACCGGCACGAAGTCGCGCTGCCCGATCTCGACGAAGCGCTTTATCGCTTCCTGATCGACATGCAGTTCGCGCTGCACGTGACGATCATCAAGGACGTGATGGGCGCGTGGTGCGTGCCGGCGCGCGCGCAATTCGCGCAGCCGCAGCCGCCGCACGCGGCGCTGCTGTCCGACGCGCTCGAATGCCCGCTCGCGTTCGACCAGCCGCACCACACGCTCAGTTATCCGGCCGCGTGGCTGACACGCGCGCCGCAGCTCGCGAATCCGATCACGGCCGCGCAGGTATCGTCGCACTGCGCGCAGTTGCTCGACGAATTGCGCAGCCAGTCGGGCATCACGCGACGCGTCTACCAGGAGCTCACCCGCACGCCGGGACACTTCCCGGACATCGACGCGATCGCGGACCTCCTCTGCATTACGTCACGCACGCTGCGCCGCAAGCTCGAAGCCGAAGGCACGTCGTACAGCGAACTGCTGACGAGCGTGCGCAAGGCGCTCGCGATCGACTATCTCAGCACCACCACGCTCAGCACCGAGGACATCGCGCTGACGCTCGGCTTCAGCGATGCGGTCGGATTCCGTCACGCGTTCAAGCGCTGGACCGGCACCACGCCGAGCGACGTGCGGCGCAAGCGCGGCGGCTGAACGCGGATGCTGACGAATTTCAGCGTGCGTCGCCGGCCGCCGGCGACGCGACCGCCAGCGCAAATTCGAACACCGCGCCGCGCCCGGCCCGATCGACGAGCCGGATGCTGCTGCCGTTGAGCGCCAGCATCCGGTGCACGATCAGCAGGCCGAGCCCGCCGCTCGTCACCGCGGCGCCGCTCATCGGCCGCTGCGGCCGCTGGAACAGCCCTTCGCGGCGTGCCGCCGGAATCCCTTCGCCGGTATCCGACACGGTCACGACCACGCAGTGGCCCCGCGGCTCCAGCGCGACCTCGACCTCGCCGTGCGGAGGCGTGTGCCGCAGCGCGTTGTCGAGCAGGTTGGTCAGCACGCGCTCGATCATCCCGAGATCGGCCGACACGACCGGCACGCGCGGCGGGATCCGCGCATGCAGCGCGATGCCGCGCGCCTGCGCGGCCAACTCGAATTTCTGGAACACGTCCTGCACGAGATCGACCAGCGAGAACGGCTCGCGCTCGGCCTGCACGCCGCCCGATTCGAGCCGCGCGAGTTCGAACAGCGCCTGCGCGAGCCGGCCGACCTTCGCGCTCTGCGCGAGCGCGATCGACAGGTAGCGCCGCCGTTCGGGTTCGGCGAGCGCGTCGGACTTCAGCGACAGGGTCTCCAGATAGCCGTGCAGCGACGTGAGCGGCGTGCGCAGGTCGTGCGAGATGTTCGTGATCAGTTCGCGCCGCTGCTGGTCCTGGTGCGTCAGCGCGCGCCACTGTTCGCCGATCCGGTCGGCCATCTGCGCGAACGCGGATTCGAGCACGACGATGTCGTCGCCGCGCCGGCCCGGCGGCGAGCGCGGCACCGGCGGCTGCGTGTCGGGCACGCCGTTCGCGTCGAAACGTCGCATCGCGTCCGTCAGCCGGCGCAGCGGGCGCGTGATGAAGCTGAACGCGGTGAGGCCCGCGAGCAGGCCGAGCAGCGCGACGACCGCCATCGACCACAGCGTCGTGCGCAGCACGTTGCCGGCATCGACGCGCGCGGCCAGCCGGTCGTGCGCCTCGCCGAGCAGCACCACGTAGATATAGCCCGACGGCGGCTGCCCGGCGCGCTGCAGCGGCGCGGCGCTGAACACCTTGCGCGCGTCGGGGCTGCGCGGATCGTCGCCGAGGATCGGCAGCGGCTGGCCCGCGATGAAACGCTGCACGGGAGCAAGATCGACGCGGTCGCGCTTCACGTGGCCGGGCGGCGCATCGTCGCCCTTGATTCGCCCCGCGTTGTCGAGCAGGTACACCTCGACGCTCGGGTTCACGCCCATCAGCTGGCCGAACAGCGTGCGCACGGCGTCGGGGCGCAGCCCGTTCGCGTCCATCAGCGGCGCGCTGTTGGCGATGTTGGCGGCCAGGTCGCGAGACAGCCCCTGCACGACTTCCTTCTCGCGCATGTCGTTCGCGCGGATCTGCAGCCACGCCGACGCGCCCGAGCACGCGAGCAGCAGGACCGAGAACACGAGCGACAGCCGCTGGGTGAGCGTGAGTTTCATCATGCGTCCCGCTGGCCCGGCGCGGCGAGCTTGTAGCCGCGTCCCCACACGGTGAGGATCCGCACGGGCTCGGCCGGATCGGCCTCGATCTTCGCGCGCAGCCGGTTGATGTGGGTGTTGACCGTGTGTTCGTAGCCTTCGTGCCGGTAGCCCCAACACGGCATTGAGCAGGTCCATCCGCGAGAACACCTTGCCCGGGTGCCGCGCGAAGAAATACAGCAGGTCGAATTCGCGCGGCGTGAGGTCGATGCGCGCGCCGTCGACGCTCGCCTCGCGCGCGATCGGGTCGATCGACAGCCCGGCGATGTCGAGCGTACCCGCGTCGATCCGCGAATCGCGCGCGAGCGCATCGACGCGCCGCAGCAGCGCCTTCACGCGCGCGACGAGTTCGAGCACCGAGAACGGCTTCGCCAGATAGTCGTCGGCGCCGAGCTCGAGGCCGAGGATCCGGTGCACCTCGCTCGAGCGCGCACTCGTGATGATGATCGGCGTGTAGCGCGTCATCGCACGCGCACGCCGGCAGATTTCGAGGCCGTCGACGCCCGGCAGCATCAGGTCGAGGATCAGCGCGTCCCAGTTGCCCTGTTCGAGCAGGCGCAGCCCTTCGGCGCCGTCCGCGCTGTGCACGACTTCGTAGCGCTCGTCGCGCAGGTGCAGGCTCAGCACGTCGGCGATGTCGGCGTCGTCCTCGACGATCAGGATGCGTTTCGGATGGTCCATGGCGGTGGGCGGCGGCACGTCGGGCTCGGGTTCGGTAACGGTTGCGACAACGGTGGTCGGGATTGCCGGTTGCCGGGGGCGAATCGCGGCGCAACGCCGCGCTGCCGCCATTGTGCAAAATTTTGCGGCGGCGAGTGATCACAAATCATTTAACTTTGAACGACGCATGCGCGGTGAGCCAATGCCCGCAAGGCTTTTCGCTCCGGCGCCTGAAATGCAGTTTCCGTCATCCGGGTACGAACGCTAAATGAACCCTAAAAAGCGGACGCTTCGGGAACGGCCGCCGGTGCACGCGCTCAGGACGCTGCGCGGTGTCCCGCTGCCGTTGCGCCGGCAGGCGATCGAGGTGCTGCCGCAGCGGATTGCACGGGCGACGGGGACGCTGCGGCGCCAGGCCCGGAAGGCGGCTGCGGAGCAGGCGTATGCGTCGCAGCCGGCTGCGACGAGGACGCTTGGCCGGCGCCGGCTCCCCCTGCCGAGCCTGACGCGACGGAACCCGAAGCCGCAGGCGCGGCGCCGGGCGGCGGGCGCAGCCCGCCGTCGAGCGAGGTCCGGCGAGCTGCCAGGTCGGCCTGTTCGGCGCTGCGCAGAGCGGCGCGATCGGAGGACAGGCGCGCCGCTTCGGCATCCGGATTGATCGTGTTGACGCGGATGCGCTCGACGTCGCCCACGCCCGCCAGCCGGTTCAACGGCACGTAGTCCGTCCGAAACACCAGTTCGACGCCGCTGCTCAGGTTGACGTCGGCGTGCGAACTCTCGGTCGTCTGGGTCCGGTCGGTCGACACGTAGCCGATCGTGCTCTGCACATTGGCCTCCGCGCCCCAGGGCCCGAAGCGTGCGCCCCCGCTCACGCCCACCGTGTTGCGCGTGTCGAATTGCGAGCCGCGGTCGTTGGCGGCGGCGCTGCTCGCATCGATATGGAAATTCATCGCGGCGTTGAGCCGCCCGCTCTCGATGACGATGCGCTGCAGGCCCATCTGCACCATCGTCGCGAGCAACTGCTGGCGGTTGCGGGCCAGCACCTGCTGCGCGAGCGGCACCAGGCGCTCGGGATCGGAAGCCGGGACCGCGTCGCCCGGCCCCATTCCCAGTGCGCTGCGCAGCGCCGCTTCGGCCGGCGGGGACGCGCCCGGGCGCAACGTCAGCCGGGTCGCGGCATCGCGCTCGGCCTGCAACTCCTGCTGGCGCTGGCGGCGCTCGTCCGGCGGCAGACCCGCCAATTCGTCGGCATCGTCCGCGGCCTCGTCGTCGCCGGTGACCTGGTAGGCGGCGGGGAAATGCTCGGCCAGCCACTGCCGCGCGCCGGCGATGCCGACGTTGCTGTCCGCGAAGCCTTCGGTGGTCTGCGCGACGTTGCGGATCAGGTCGACGAACGCGGTCAGCTGCTGCTGGTTCGAATCGTTCATCGCCTTGAAAACACCCGTGATCAGCTCGGTCACGAAGCGCGGGAACGACACCGCGTTGAGCACCGCCCGGGTGGTGCCGGCCATCCGGTCGATGGCGGTGCCCGAATAGTCCGAGCCGGCGTTCTGCGCGACGGCCAGCGCCGCGCCGGGACGCGCCGCGAGCGCGTCGTGGTCGAGCGCGATCGAGCCGATCCGAACCAGTCCGGACGCGAGATCGCGGCGCGTGGCCGGATCGAGGGCGCCGAAGCCCTGCTGCGCGGACAGCAGTTCGCGGACACGGTGGCGAACGTCGGGCCGCAGCACCGGCGAACGCGCAGGGCGCGCGGCCGCCGCCATCTCAACGGCTCCGCCGCGCGTCGCGCGTCCCGCGACGCGTAGCGCGCGGCCGGGGTGGCGACGGCGCGTCCACCGCCCTCGGTATCCCGGTTGTGCCGTCCGTATCGCGACGGCCTGAGCGACGAGGTTTCATGTCAGCGTCCGAGTGCCGCCCACGGGTTCTCCCGCGCGGCCGGCCCCAAAGCCGGCGGCACGCCGCGGCCGGCGTCCGGCGCGGCAGGCGCCTGGCCGTCGGGTTTCTCGCCGAGGCCGAGCGTTGCCTCGATCCATTCGGCGGCGGCGGCGATCACCGGATTGTCGGTGGTCACCAGCGGCGACGCGCCGCCCAGCGCATCCGCGACGTCCGCCAGCCACGCGATCACGGTCATCCCGGCCTTGCCGCGCCGGACATGGGCGGCGGGCTGGCGCGGCGGCTGGCGCGAGAGCCGGCCGATGCCGGCGACCACGCCCCAGATGTCGTGCGCACCGAAGCCTTGACGCATGTCGGCATGGCCGAGGATCGCGAACGCGTCCCTGAGCATGCCGACGATCTCGCCGGCCATGAACGCGGTCACGCCGGTACACGCGGCGCCGAGGTTTTGCGCGAGCGAGCGGGCGGCGTTGCGGACCCGCGCCTGGTGCCCGAGATCTCCGCGCGGGTCGGCGCCGGGCGTCTCGTCGAGTTTGTAGAGCGCCTCGCAAAGCGCGAGCATGCACTCCTCGAACTGGACGTTGCACTCGGCATCCGCCGCCGCCGGGCCGTACGCGGTGCCGAACAACCGCGAATAGAACGCCGCGCGTTCGCCGGCCGCCAGCTTCTCGGCGCGGTGGCGCCACCAGTTGGCGACCAGCGGCCCCGCGCCGCCGAGATCGACGCCGACTGCGCCGCTCGCGGACAAGCCGGCGAGCGCCTCGACCGCCGAGATCACGCCCGCGGGCTCGAGATCGGCCGCCAGATAGAGCGACGCGAGCGCCCGCAGCTGCGCCTTGTCGACGCGCGCGGCGACGGGATCGGGGATTGCGATGTCGCCGAGCTCGTCGAGCGCGAAGGCCAGGCCGTGCGCGGTCGCGCGCTCGACGAGCCGCTCCCCCGACCGGATGGCGACCGCGAGCCCGGCATCCGCCAGCGGGGCGATGAGCATGCGCGCCATGATTCAGTGCAGCCCGGCCGGCAAGCCGGCGGCGGGGGCCGGCTTGTTGGGGTTGTACGGCGTCGAGTTGCCCTGGATCACCGACATCATCTCGGGCGTCGCCATCTTGTCGAGCGGCAGGTAGTCGCTCTTGAAGTTGACGCGGACCTCGCCCGAGAGCTTCGCTTTCACCTCGGCCCTGGATTCGCTGGTGTCGTCGAGCGCCGACCCGACGGTGGCCACGTGTTCCTGCTGCCCCTCGAACGCGGCGTCGGCCGAATAAGGCGTGTACCAGCTGCCGTAGTGGGCGCTGAGCGATTCCTTGTATTTCTGGCTCTCGCGGTCGTGCATCGACGCGGTATAGGTGCGCTTCGCGGTGTCGCTGGCGCGCATGTCGAACACCACCTTGGCGTTGATCGACCCGTCGGTGACGACGATGCGATTGATGCCGAGCATGACCATCGACGACAGCAGCTGCTGGCGCTGCTTTGCCATCTGCAGGCGCGCCGCGGTGACGAGGCGCAGCTCGGACTTGTCGTCGGACAGGTCGGTCACGGGCGGATCGAGGTTGTAGTTGCGGCTGATCTCGGCGAGCCGCTGCGGCGCGTTGTCGCCCTGCGCCACCAGCCGCGACGGGGCCGCGGCGGCCGCCGCGCCGGCGCTGTCGGCGTCGAACGCGTCGGCGCCGTCCTGCGCCTGCACCGACAGCACGTCCGGGAACGAATCGGCGAGATAGTCGCGGCCGGCCCCCTCGCTGATGTTGTCGCTCATGAACTGGGCGGTGGTCTTGGCGACATTGGCGATCAGCTCGCCATACGCGCGCATCTGCTCGATCGAGCTTTCGACGATCGCCTGGAACACGTTCTTGATGAGGCCGCCGACGAATTTCGGGAAATCGACCTTCTGCACCATCTGGCCGAACTGCTCGACGCCCTGCTTGACCGCGCCGGCCTGGAAGTCCTTGCCGGCGAAGCCGGGATCCTGCGACAGCTGGCGCTTGGTCGCGGTGACGGGATCGTCGGCCAGCGCGGCGGCGGCCGGCACCGGACGCGGTGCGGCGACGGGGCGCGCGAGGCCGGTAGGCGGCAGTTCGCCGTTCGCCTCGCGCTCGGCGATCTCGGCATGCACGCCGTTGGGATCGGCCAGGTACGCGAGCACCCGCACCGTATCGGCGGCGATGCGGCGGCGCTCGTCGTCGGGCAGGTCAAGGAACGACGGAATCGCGGTCAGCAGGCGGCGCACCTCGGGCCGCGTCGCGTCGAACGCGGCGGCGCTCGTGGGCGGCCGCACCGGGTGAAGCGCGTCGGGGGGAGCGGACAGGCCCATGGCTCAGTTTCCCCTGGCCGGAGCGGGCGCGGCGGTCGGTGCGGCAGCCGGAGCCGCAGCGGGTGCGGCGGCGGCCGGCGGCGTTTTCGGGCTGGGCAGCACGTTGGGATCGGCCGGCGTCGCGTTGCCGGTGATGGTAGCGATCATCTGCGGCGTCGCCATCTTGTCGAGCGGCAGGTAGTCGCTCTTGAAATTGACGTCGACCGCGCCGGACAGCTGGATCTTGGTCTGCATCGCCGCGTTGCTGGTTTCGGACGCGGCGGTCGACGCGGTGATGATCGGCTTGTTCTCGTATTCGTAGTCGCCCTTCGCGTAGTAGTCGGCGCTGTACTGGCGGCCGTTGTCCTTGTCGTTGCTGGAGTCGTACTTGCCGCCGCGGTCGTAGGTGCCCTTGCCGGCATGGGTCGTCTGGACGTTGCCGTCCTTGTCGCGGGCGAGGTCGACCGCGGTGGCGCTGCGCTGCTTGGAGAGCGTGTCCTGCGCGCGCACGTCGTAGATGATCTTCGCGGAAATCTTGCCGTCGGTGACGACGATGCGGTTGATGCCCATCAGCACGATCGAGGCCAGCATCTGCTGGCGCTGCTTGGCGAGCTGCATCTTGAAGCGGTTGACGATGGCCAGTTCCGACGCCTCGTCCGACAGGTCGAAGGTGTCGCCGTCGCCCATCTGCAGGCGGGCGCGCACGGTCTTCGACGCTTCGTCGGGGTCGACCCCGTCGCGCACCTGCACGCGCGGGCTCGGCGTATCGCCGCTGTCGTCCATGCCGATCTCGAACAGGTCGGGAAACTGGCCGACCATGTGATCGCGCGCCTGGTTCTCGGTCACGTGCTCGTCGGCGAACTGGCCGAGCGATTTCGCCACCTGCGCGATCATTTCCTGATACGCCTTCATCTGCTCGATCGAGCTGTGGGTGATCGACTGGAACACGCCGCTGATCAGGCTGGCGACGAAGGTCGGAAACTTGACCTGGTTGAGCAGCTCGCCCGCCACCGCGGCGCCTTCGTGCGCGGCTGACGCGGTGAATTTGGACTTGCCGATGGCCTCGACTGCCTGGTTGTGGTCGTCGAAATTCTTCTCTTGCGCCGAATGATCCGTGTTGTCGTCGAGCGCGCGCGCCGTGGCGGTGTCCAGACCGCCCGGAATCTCGTGGCCGGCGAACCCCTCGGGCCGCGCCAGGTAATCGGCGATCAGCGCGGTGTTGCGGGCGATGTCGCGGCGATCGGCGTCGGGCATCGCGTTGAAGGCCTGCGATCGGGTCAGCATCTGCGCGACGCCGTGGCGCACTGCGTCGGCCGGCACCGGCACCGGCGGCGTGTGACGCGGGGCGGCCGCGGCGGCGCGCGGGGGCGGCGCGATCGGCGTGGGACGGGCGGCTTGCGGGAACATGGCGACCTCGCGGGAAACGCGTGACGAAGCGATTCGGATTCAGTTGGCCTGGGCGAACGCGTCCACAGGCAACTCGAACTCGATCGGGCGCAGGTAGAGGCTCACCCGCGCCGGGCAAGCCGCGTCCGTGCGCAGGCTGATGATCGAGAAGCGGCCCGGCCAATGCGCGTCCTCCGGCGTAAACGCGCCCATCCATTGCTCCAGCGCCTGCAGCCCGCGCGGACGCTCGGCGAGCCCCATCGTCAGCAGGCTGAGGAATGCGGGCGGCACGTCGGGGATCGCCGAGAGCAGCACGTAGAGCTCGAAATCCGGCCCGTCCGGTCCCAGCCCGAACGCGAGCAGCGCACCGTGCGGCGGCAGGTCGAACCGCCCGCCGAGCACCAGCCCCAGGAGCTGCATGATGCCGGGCAGGCGATGGCCGATGCCGAGCGCGTCCATGACCGGCTGCAGATCGGCGAGCCGCAGCGCCCGGGTGCACGCGAACGTGAGCCGCTGGCCGCCGAGGTCGCGCTGGGCCGCCATCGTGGTGAACAGCGGCTTGAGCCCGGGCACCATCCGCAGCGCGGCCTGGACGACGCCGGCCAGGTCGCGCGGCAGGTTCTCGATCGTGCCGGCGTCGCCGGGCAGCTCGTAATACACCTTGGACGCGTAGAGCCCGTCGCGGTCGTAGCTGGAGCCGAAGAACGCGCCGTAGTCGAGGTTGCCGCCCGGTCGGGCGAAGCCCCGGAACGGCTCGCTCGCCTGGTCGAACCAGTGCAGCGCTTCGCGGCCGATGAAGTCGCGGATCAGCTTGCGCATTTCGCGCGTCGACGCGTCGCGCCGGTCGATCGCGGACGCCTCCGGCGGCAGCGGCTCGATCGTGAAACGCAGCTTGCCCGGCTGGCTTTCCGAGAAGCTGGGTTCGAACGGCACCGCCATCGGCATCAGCGCGTTGTCGCGGAACCGCAGATCGTCGGCGCCGTCGCCGAACGTGCGCAGGAACAGGTCGCGCGACGGCGCGAAAGGATCGGCGGTGCCGAGGCTTCGCGCGGCGCTCTTCAGGCGGCGTTCGACCCGGGCGACGACCGGCTCGCGGATTGAGGTCAAGGGCATGGCTCGGCTCCGGCAGGGTTCGGGGATGGCGCAGCGCACGCAACGCCGGTTCAGTGCGGGCGGTTCGAGTAGTAGCTCGCGCCGTTGTGCGTGCCGACACCGTAGCCCGCCTTCACCGGCACGCCCGTGCCGAGGCCGATGCCGGCGCCGATATCGCCGACGCCGTCCAGCATCTCGCGCGCCATCGCCGGGATCGGCACCGGCTTCGACGTCATCTGCGGCGCCTCGCGCGGCTGCGAGAACTGCTCGATCTGCGTATCGGTGGTCGCGGTATCGGCCAGCCACAGCTCGCACGCGTTGACCAGGTCGTAGTCGGTGGGATCGACGGTCGACTTGTGGTTCGACGAGACGTCGGGATTGGCGATCTGGTCGATGCTGAGCAGCGGGCCGGTCGCCTTGTTGACGCGGTCGACGTTGTTGGCCAGCCACGCAGTGATGATCGTGCCGCAGGTCGCCAGCGTGCGATAGCGCGAGCTGGTGCGCGCGCCGCCCAGATCGTAGGTCGCGACCTGGTCGATCACCTGCCACATGTCCTTGGCGCCGTAGCAGCCGCGGATCTCGGGGTCCTGCAGCAGGTCGATCATGAACTTGACCTGCGACTGGATCTCGCGCGCGGCGTAATGCGCCATGCCGTAGCCATGCAGCGAAAGGTTGCCGGCGAGATCCCGGGCGGCCTTGCGCACCTGCTGGTGGTTGATCGGGTTCGGCACGCTCGCGCGCAGCAACGCGTCGACCTCGGTCTGGCGCACGAACGACGACACCGACGACACGAAGCGGATCCACAGATCGTTGAATTCGCGGTTGCCCGCGGTATTCGGATCGCCGCCCGGGACGCCGAGCGTGATCGCCGCGAAGTTCTTGCGCTCCTGCTCGGAGATGCGGTTCGGCGTTTCGCGCCAGTAGCGATAGAGCAGCTTGCCGGCATTGCCCGGGCCGATCGGCAGCGTGCCGTGCTGGAACTGCTCGACGATGCGGTCGACGACCTGGAACACCTTGAGTTCGTCGAACATCGCGGCGACGATCATCGGGCCCATCACGCGCACGTTGTCGGCGACGATGTTCGCGTCCTCCAGATCCTCGAGGTTCGGCAGGTCGATGCCGAGATCGGCGATCGCGTCCTGGCTGCCGATGTTCTGGACGGTGTTCAACTCCTCGTTGATGCGGCGGCGCAACTGCGGCTCGTCGGCCTGGATCTTGCGGGCCTGCAGGCCGCGCATCACCCGCGCGAATTCGGTGGCGACCACGCCAGGCTTCTCGCCGTCGCGGCCGTCGGGATCGCCCTCGATGCACAGCAGCGCCAGCACCCGCTGCGCGAGCGCCCCGTACGAATTGGCTTCGCCCACCGCCGCGAAGAACTGGCGGGTAAAGGCGTTCATCAGCCCGCTGTCGTCGTCCGGCACGGTCCTGCCATCCGCGACCTTCACGGGCGGCGGCGTGGCTCCGTCCACCACGAGGATGCCCAGCACCAGCGCGACCAGCGTGATCGCCGCGGGCTCGGGGTCCGCACCGTTCGCGCCGTTCGCCCCACTCGCGCCGTCCGCGCCGAAGATCAGCTGGCCGTTGTCCTCGGAAAGCAGCGGCGGGTTGACCAGCGACTTGCTGGCAAGCAGTTCGCGGGTGGCGACGAACAGCGGGTCGCAGACCTCTGCCACGTCGCCGGACGACGTCTTGCTGCGGTAGACGACGTCGAGAATGGCCTTGCACAGCGCGAGCTGCTCGCGCTCGGCAGCGACCGGGGGCCGCTTCAGCGACTCGAGCCGGTTGACGATATCGACCAGCCCGTCGCGTGCCCGGGTCTCGAGGTCGACGAAGTCGAGGAAGCGGACTTGATCATTGACATGAAACATTTAACTTCTCCTTGAAATCCGGTCGGTTCGAGGGAATGAACGGGATCCGGTGCACAAGTCAGCCGTCGTCGGCACTGCCTTCCTTGCCCGCACAACCGTCGTCGCCCGCGGCTTCGTACGCATCGATGCGGCCGGACAGCGCCTGCAGCGCCGCCGCCGCGTCGAGAATGCCGGCGCCGCAGCCGTCGGCCGCGCCGGGCGCGAACGGGCGGGCGGTGGCGACGAGCAGATCGCGCACCGTCGCGCCGTCGAGCGGATAGGCGCGGCGCTGCGCATACGCGACGAGCAGCGCCGCGGCGCCCGCGACGAACGGCGCGGCGAAGCTGGTGCCGGTTGCAAGCTGATAGGCCTCGATCGCGCTCGTCAGCACCCGTTCGCCCGGTGCGCACAGCGCGACGTGCGGGCCGCGCGTCGAGAACGGGGTGGGCCGTCCGTCGTCGCCCACCGCACCGACCGCGATCACCTGCGGGTAGGCGGCGGGCCAGTAGCGGGTGACGCAGCCGTCGTTGCCGCTCGCGGCAACGAGGATGCAGCCGCGCGCGGCGGCATACGCAATCGTGTCGGCATGCGGTTTCGGGCGGTTGGCGGCGATCGTCGCATCGTCGGTGCCGAAACTCATGTTGATGACCTTGGCGCCGAGGTCGACCGCCAGCTTGAGCGCGCGGTCGAGGTCGGCGATCGCGCCGAGCCCGACCGCGTGCGCCTTGCCCGGCAGGCGGGCGGCCGCCAGCGCGCGCATCGGCAGGATGCGGCAATCGCCGCCGAGTCCGCGCGGCATCGCGACGCCCTCGGCGGCGATGATGCCCGCGCAGCCCATGCCGTGGCCGACGAAGCGGTCCTCGGGAAAATCGCCGCGATGGCCGTGGCCGCTCAGCAGCTGCACGCCCGGCGACAGATCGCCGGGCTCCAGCCGCACCGTGTCGGCGCCCGCGCGAAACGCGTGGGCGAATTCGGGATGCCGGCGGGCGATGCCGCTGTCGATGAGGCCGACCGTGACGCCGCTGTCGCCCCGCTCGATCGCATGCGCGTCGGCCATGCGCACCAGCGCGCGGGCATCCTGCGCGAACCGCGCGGCCGGCGGCACGGGCGCCAGCCGGCCGGGCGCGTCCATCGGCACCATCGCCACGTAGTTGGGCGTCACACTCTCCACGCTCGCGAGCTGCGCGAGCGAGTCGCACAGCGCGCCGATCGGCGTGCCGGCCGGCACGCGCAGCAGCAGCGTGCGAGCCATGCCCGTCGCCTGTTCGACCGCGTCGTAACCGTGGTGCGCCTGGCCGGGCACCCAGCGCCCGGCCAGCGCGCTGAACGGGCGCACCGCGAGGAAGCGGCCGGCGAACGCGACCACGATGCGGTCGACCGGGCCGCCGTCGATGCATTGCGCGGCGGCCAGCGCGCCGCGCGTCACGTCGCGGATCGACGGCACATGCTCGGGCGCTTCGCCGAGCGCCAGCTTCAGCAGCAGGCTGGTCGGCAGGCTGAACTGCCGCTCGCCGGGCGACGCCCACGGCGTGCCGAGTGCATGGATCGTCATGGCCGCGTCTCCTCCTGACCGGGAACGGCGGCCAGGGTCATCGGCCTGGCGGCGGGCGCCGGCGGCGGCGCGAAGGCGCTCAGGTCGAACGCCACGGCGGCGGCATGCCGGCTCGTCGGCGACACGGCGAGTTCGCCGGCCCACTGGTCGTGACCGGGCGCGAGCAGCAGCTCGTCGTCCGCCGATTGCAGCACGGCGACCGGGCGATTGCCGATCCGCACCAGCGGCGCGTGCCCGCCATTGACGAGATTGCGCCCGACCACGCGCAGCAGCGGCGACGCATCGGGCAGCGCATCGGTGGCGGGCGCCACGGGCTCGACCCGCTCGACGCTCGGCGCGGACGCCCGATCGAGCGCCCGGCGCAGCCGGTCCACGGACAGGTTGGTGACGCGGCCGATCGCATGCACCATGTCGCGCTGCTCGGCCTGCCGGAATTGCCTGACCGTGCGCACGCCGGCCCATTCCAGCCGCTTGCGGTCCTCGGCCGAGAGTTCGTCGCCCAGCGCGTCCAGCGGCTGGTCCTTGCTGTCCTCGGACAGCGCGATCGCGTTCTCCTCGATCGCCGGCCGCGTGATGGTCGTGAAGACGAGATGGAAGGTGCTGCTGTCGCTGTCGCCCGGGCCGGCGGGGCGAATCCAGACCTCGCTTTCGACGAATTCGACATGGGCGCGCAAATCGAGGTTGACGTCCTTGATCGCGAAGGTCAGCGGCAGGTTGAGGTTGCGCGCCTTGATCGCCATCGCCGCCTGCGCGTTGTCGAGCTGGCTCTGCACGGCCTGGATGAAATCCTCGAGGCGCAGGCTGGCGTTGCTGTTCATTGCCCCGCTCCGCCAGCCGGCACGGCTTCAAGGACGATCGCGAGCCGCGCCGGCTCCGGATCGAAGGCCGTGCGGGTCAGGAACTGCGGCAGATCGCCGACCAGCTCGATGCCGCCGGCACCGCGCGCGACGCGCAGGTCGAGCGGCAGCTCCATGGCCAGCGAGCGCACCTGCAGCCCCTGCGCCGCACCCGCGGTCAGCAGTTCGGCAACGTCGGCAAACGCGCCCAGCGTCTCGCCCAGCGGCCGCTGCGAAATCATGCCGGTTCTCCTCGAGTGGATGCGGGCACAGCCGGAGCAGCGGGCGCGGCGGGTGCGGCCGCCGCCGGCAAGGCAGGCGCCGCCGGCCCGGCGACCGGCGCAGGCG